>JAJZPE010000038.1 GCA_021811325.1 Bacillota bacterium | reverse complement strand
GGGGTCTTCCAGCTCCTCTTGGTAGCCTTTGTGACGCCGTCTCTGACCTCGGGGCTGATCAGCGGCGAGCGCGAACGGCAGACTCTCGACCTGCTGCTCTGCACCCGCCTTTCGGCCGCCTCCATCGTCCTCGGCAAGCTGCTGTCGGCGGTCAGTTACATCCTGCTCCTCATCCTGGCCGCGGTGCCCGTCTACAGCCTGGTCTTCTTGTTCGGCGGGGTGTCGCCTTACGAGCTCCTGATGACCTTGCTCATCTACCTGGTGACGGCCCTGACTTATGCCACCATCGGTCTGTTCAGCTCGGCCCTCTTCCGGCGGACGCAGGTAGCGACCATCGTCGCCTACGTCATCATCTTCAGTCTCGTCTTTGGGACCCTGCTCGTCGCCGGACTGCAGATGGCCGTGGCCGTCGTCAAGCCTCGGCCGGGGTCATACGGGGGGCCGCAATTGCCCGGGTTCGTGGGCCTCAACCCGCTGGTCGCCCTGATGTCGGTGATGCCCCGGTCGACGCCCTTCTATATCCCGTACTTCCCGATTCCGATCCTCGGTAACGTCTACGGCACGGCTCCGGCCACGGCTCCGGCCACGGCTCCGGCCTGGATCGTCTACCTGGTCACCAGCCTCGTGACCATGGCCGCAATGCTCGTCGCCTCGGTCTATCTGGTCAAGCCGGTGCGGTCCTTGAACCCGCGGCGGCTCATCGGCTGGGTCCCGCGGTTCAGGCGACGCGGCCGTTCGAAAACCACCCCGGCGGGCGGAGTCAGCGCCGCCGGCGGGCCCACCACCTAGGAGGCTCGGGACAACGATGGACCCGCGCTTTAATGGAATAAAGCAGAGGCTGCTCTGCGCGGCGCGGACTCTGTGGCCGGCCGGCCGCCGGCCTCAAGCCGGGACGTCCCCGGCGCCCCGGCCCGACGACGAGCTGCGCGAAGCCCTGAGGCCGGCCAGAGCCCAGCTCACCCGGCAGGGGCTGATCGACCGGATGATGGCCGGAGCCCTGGCCGCCGTGGGCGCGGCGGTAGGGCTGCTGCTCTTCGCCCGGCTGAGGCCGGTAGAGGGCCCGTGGCTGTGGTGCGGTCTGGCGGCCGCGGCCGCGCTGGCCGGAGCCTTCGCCCTGGCCATCTGGCGGCGGCCTACCTGGGGCCGGGTGGCCGCGGCCGTCGATGCCGCCGGGCTGGCCGAGAGGGCCGTGACCGCCCTCTATTTCAGTGATCGGACGCGGGTGACGGAGGCCAATGAGACCGCCCAGGCCTTCATCGCCGCCGAACGGCGGGACGCCCTACAGCGTCTGAAGGGGTTCGATGCGGCCAAGACGTTGCCATTACGGTGGCCGGTGCGGGCCTGGCGAGGGCTGGCCACCGGCCTCGTGGCCGTGCTCCTGCTGGCCTTGTGGCCGAACCCGATGGCCGCGGTGGCCGAGCAACGCGAGGCGGTCCGCAAGGCCATCGCCGATCAGGTCAAGGCGGTCGAGAAGGTCAGAAGAGAGGTCGAGGAAAAGGGCGCCGGTCTGCCCCTGAAGACCGCCGCCGAGCTGCAGAAGACCCTGGAGCAACTGTTGAAGGAACTGAAGAAGGCCGGCCCGGCCGAGGAGGCCCTCAAGGCCCTCGGCCAGGCCCAGGACAAACTGGCCGAGCTGGCCGCGGCGGGAGAGCGGGCCAAGGAGGCGGCGGACGGCCAGGCCCTGACGGACCTGGCTTCAGAGCTGAAAGGGACCAAGGCCGGGCAATCGGCCGGGGAGAAACTCGCTGCCGGCGACGCCAAAGGGGCCGGAGAGGAACTGCAAAAGCTCGGCGATGAGGCGGCGAACCTGGGGTCGAGCGACCGGCGGGAACTGGCCGGGGCCCTTGACCGGGCGGCCAAGTCGGGGGCGGGGGAGGGCCCGGTGGCCAAGGCCGCCGCCCAAGCCGGGAAAGACCTGGCCGGCAATGACCCGGGGGCCGCGGCTTTGTCGCTCCAGTCGTTGAACTCCGCCGTGCAGGCGGCGATGGGCGCCGCGGCGGGCTCACAGGCCGTCGCCAAAGCCCAATCGGCCGTGCAGACCTCCCAGGGCGCGGTGGTCACCGCCGGCCAGACCGGGCAATCCGGCTCGGGCTCGTCCGGGAGCGGGACCGGCGGGCCCAGTGGCACCGGCCCGGGTGGCTCCGGGGCCGGGAGCGGTTCGACCAACACCGAGGCCGGTCAGAGAGGCGAGGCCTCCAACGGCCCGGGTTCGACCAACCCCGGCGGGGCTTCGGGCAACAAGACCGGGACATACGAGAAGCTCTACGACCCCACCCGCCTCGGCGGGGAAGGTCAGACCTCGCTGATCGGCGGACGGATGAGTGAGGGACCCAGCGAGACGACCGATTCCGGCCAGGTCTCGGCGGGAGCGGGGAGCCTGCGGCCCTATGATGAGATCTACGGCGCCTATAGTCGAGAGGCCATGACGGCCATCGACCGTGCCTACCTGCCGGCCAGTCTGCGCGACCTCATCAAGCAGTATTTCAGCTCCCTCGACCCCGGCCCGGGGCGGTGAGGGTCGCAAGCGGAAAGGGTGGTTCCGATGGCTTCTGACGCGGCGGCCGAGATGGCGGCCCGCTTCACGGCGGTGGTCGGGGAAGTCGAGCGGGAAGTCGGCCGGGTCATGGTCGGCCAGCGGGATGTGGTCCGCCAGGTGCTCACCACCATCCTGGCCGGTGGCCACGTCCTATTGGAGGGCGTCCCCGGACTCGGCAAGACGGTCATGGTCAAGACCTTCGGGCAGGCCCTCGACCTGAAGTTCTCGCGGATCCAGTTCACGCCGGACCTGATGCCGGCGGACATCGTCGGTACCAACGTCATCGCCGAGGAACCATCGGGGGCCCGGCGGTTCGAGTTCCAGCCGGGCCCGATCTTCGCCAACCTGGTCCTGGCCGACGAGATCAACCGGGCGACGCCTAAGACCCAGAGCGCGATGCTCGAGGCGATGCAGGAGAAGCAGGTCACTGTAGGCACGGTGACCCGCGCCCTGCCGAAGCCCTTCTTCGTCCTGGCGACCCAGAACCCGATCGAGATGGAGGGGACCTACCCTTTGCCCGAGGCCCAGCTCGACCGGTTCTTCTTCAAGGTCTTGGTGTGCTTCCCGAAGGTCGAGGAACTGAGCGAGATCGTCCGGCGGACGACCACCGGTTTCGAGTCCGAGGTCACGCGGGTGGCCACGGGCGAGGACATCCTCGGCCTTGCGCGGCTGGCCCGGGACGTCCCAATTGCCGGCCCGGTCACCGACTATGCCGTGCGCCTGCTGACGGCGACGCACCCGAAGGACAGCCCGTCCAGAAAGGTCAACCAGTTCGTCCGGTACGGGGCCAGCCCGCGCGGGCTTCAGGCGCTGGTGCTGGCGGCCAAGATTCGGGCTCTGCTCGGTGGCCGTTTCAACGTCGCCTTCGAGGACCTGCGGGAGGTGGCCTACCCGGCCCTCCGCCACCGCTTCTTCCTGAACTTCGAAGGGGAGGCCGAGGGGCTCTCGACCGACGACGTCATCGCCGACATCCTGGAGTCCGTCCCGACCGGGGCCCACTGAACGGGCGGGCTCAGACCCGGCGGACTTGGTGGGAGAGAGGGTGACGGCTCTGGCCGAGGACGACGGCAAGCTCTTCGACGCCGAACTGCTGAAGCGGATCGAGCGGCTCTCCATCGTCATCCGCAAGAGCCTGGCGGGGCGGAACGCCGGCCAGCGCCGGTCGCCCCTCAGGGGAAGCTCGGTCGAGTTCGCCGACTACCGCAACTACACCAACGGGGACGACTTCCGGCAGATTGACTGGAACGCATACGCCCGCTTCGAGCGGCTGTACCTGAAACTCTTCATGGAGGAACAGGACACGACGGTCAACGTCTTCGTCGATACGAGCCGGTCGATGGAGTGGGGCACCCCGGTCAAGTCCCGCCTGGCCAGGCAGCTCGGCGGCGCCCTGGCCTACCTTGGGCTGACCAGCTTCGATAGCGTCGGCCTGGGCTCGCTCGGAGCCGGGATGGAGCGTTACTACCCGCCGGTCCGCGGGCGCGGCGAGATCAGGCGGGTCTTCGCGTTCCTTGAGGGACTGCCGGCCTCCGGCGAGACCGACCTCAACCGGTCTTTGCGGGACTTCGGGCGCTACCGGCGAGGGCCGGGAATCGCCTTCGTCATCAGCGACTTCCTGGTCCCGGGGGGCTACCGGGAAGGACTGAGCTACCTGAAGGCCATGGGTCAGGAGGTCATCGCCATCCAGGTCCTGTCGGCCGACGAGGTCTCCCCGGAGCTGGCCGGCGACCTCCGGCTGGTCGACGCCGAGACCGGGCAGCCCCAGGACGTATCGGTGACACCGGGGCTCCTGAGGGCCTATCGTGAACGGCTCGCGGCCTATGTCGGCGAGCTCGAGGACTTCTGCCGTCGCCGGGAGATGGCCTTCCTGCAGGTGCTTTCGTCAGATAAAGCGGACGGCGTCGTCGCCAGGTCGCTGCGCCGGGCAGGCATCGTCCGTTAACCCCTTCGAGGGGAGGTGTGAGGGTGCGCTTCTTTTCACCGGCCGCCTTCGCCTTCGCGACCGCAGTCCTGCCCATCATCCTGTTGTACGTGCTCAAACTGCGGCGGAAAGAGATCCGCCTGTCCAGCACCCTCCTGTGGCGACAACTGGTCCGCGATTTTCAGGCCAACGCCCCCTGGCAGCGCCTGCGCCGCAGCCTCCTCCTGCTCTTGCAGGTCCTCGTCGTCTTCTTCCTGACCCTGGCCCTGGCCCGTCCGTATATCCTCACCGCTCGGGCCGGCGCCGGGGATACCATCGTCCTCCTCGACCTGTCGGCCAGCATGGAGGCTACCGACGTGGCCCCCAGCCGGCTGGCCCGGGCGCAGGAGGCCGTGGACGCGTTGATTACGCGGATGGGACCGCGGGACACGATGACCATCGTCGGCATGGGGCCGCTCCCCCGGGTCCTCATCTCCGGCAGCCGGGACCGCCCGGCCCTCCGAGCGGCGTTGGCCGGGGCCCACCCGGCCAACAGCTCCGCCGACCTCGGGAAAGCCTTGTCGTTGGCGGACTCCATGGCTCGTGGGAAGTCCGACGTGCGGGTCATCCTGGTCGGGGATGGCGGCTACCCGGACCTTGGGCCGGACTTCCCCCTGACCCTGCCAGTGACCTACGTCCCGGTTGGCGGGCAGCCCGAGAACGTCACCGTGACCGGGCTTTCCGCGCGACCCATCGGGTCACGGACGGTGGCCATGGTCCGGATAATCAACCACGGCCACCGGCCGGCCACGGTCGACCTCACCCTCAGCGCCGACGGGGCCTTGCGGAGTGCCCGCCAGGTCGAGCTGGCCGCGGGGGAGGAGAAGGACGTCTTCTGGGACGATGTCCCGGCCGGTGCCCGGGTCCTTCAGGCCCACGTGGCCGACACCGGCGCCTTGAAGGCCGACGACGACGCCTTCGCCGTCATCGCCCAGGACGACACGGCCAAGGTCCTCCTGGTGACCAAGGGCAACCTCTTCCTGGAGAAGGCCATCAGCCTTTACCCGGGGGTGAAGCTGTACAAAGTCGCCCCCGAGGACTACCGGGCGGAAGACTACGACCTTTATGTCTTTGATGGATTCCTGCCGCCGGCCCTGCCCAGGGGCAACCTCCTCAGCTTCGACCCGCCGGTCGGGAGCTGGCCGGCTGAGGTTGGGGCGGAGGGGGCGGCCGGCGAGGTCAGGCCGGCCCGTCCCGACGAGCAGCTGTTGAGCTACGTGGACCTCAGCCAGGTCCACGTGGCCAAGGCGAAGAAGCTGGCCGTCCCGGCCTGGGGCCGGGCGGTCATCCAGGCTTCCGGCGGACCCCTGCTCGTGGCCGGCGAGGACGGCGGCCGGCGGGCGGCCGTCTTCGCGTTCGACCTCCACCAGAGCGACCTGCCCCTCCGCACGGCCTTCCCTGTCCTCGTCCAGAACCTGCTGGCCTGGGAACTGCCTGCGCGGGGCGGCGCCGCCGCCGATGAGGCCGGCGCCCGCCTGCGGGTCAACGTCCTGCCCCAGGCGGAGGAGGTTAGCGTGACCGACCCGGCGGGCCGGACGGTCAAGGTCGCCCCGCCCTTCCCGCCGAGCCCGCTCGAATCCCTGCGGACCGGCGTCTATCGCGTGACCCAGAAGTGGAAGCAGGAACAGCTCGTGAGCTATGTGGCCGTCAACTTCCCGGCGGCCACGGAATCGGCCCTGGACGTCCCGGAACACCTGACCGTCGGGCTCAAGGAGCTGCGCGGCCAGGCCAAGAGCCCGGTCGAGAGCCGCGAGGTGTGGCCGGTGGCGGCGGTGGTCGCCCTGGGTGTCCTGACCCTGGAATGGTGGGTGTATCACCGTGGTTCTTGAGTTTGCCAATCCACGCTGGCTCTTGCTCCTGGTGGCCCTCGTGGTCCCCACGGTCCTCTGGTGGCGCTCGAACCCGTGGTTCTTGGCGCCGATGCGCCACCGCCTCGTCCTGGCCCTGCGACTGGCGGTCATCGTGGCCGTCGCGGCGGCTCTGGCGGGGGCCCAGTGGCGGCAGGTCCTCCGGGACCAGACCGTCATCTTCGTCGTCGACGTCTCCGATAGCGTCGGCCATAGCCGCCAGGCCGCCGAGGACTTCATCCGCCAAGCCCTCGCCCACAAGGGGCCCAGGGACAAGGCGGCGGTCGTCGCCGTGGGCCGGGAGGCCATGGTCGACCTCCCCGTCGACACGACCGTCTCCTTCGACCGGATCGAGGCGACGCCGGACTCGCACTTCACGAACCTCGCCGGCGGCCTCCGTCTGGCTGAGGCCCTCTACCCCAAGGACACCCTGAAGCGCATCATCCTCCTGTCCGACGGGCGCCAGAACGTCGAGGACGCGATGGAGGAGGCCCGCTTGCTGAAAGCGCGGGGCGTCCGCCTGGACGTCGTGGCCCTGGACCCGGGCCAGGGACCGGAGGCGCTCGTCGAGCGGGTCATCGGGCCGGCCGTGGCCCGCCAGGGGGACCGGGTCGACCTCGTGGTCGAGGTCAGCAGCGACGCGGCGACTACCGGGACCCTGCGGCTCTTCAGGGACCGGGCGCAACTCGCCGAACAGACCGTCTCCGTGACCAAGGGGACGAGCCGCATCGTCCTCTCCGTTCCGGGGTTGACCACGGGCCTGCACAGCCTGACCGTCAGCCTGGACCCGCGGGACGACACGGTGGTCGTCAACAACGAAGGGGCGACACTGGTCAACGTCCTTGGCCCGCCGGAGGTGCTGGTGGTCGAGGGCAAGGCCGGGGAGGCCGCGAACCTCGCCGCCGCCCTGGGGTCGCGGGGGATGAAGGTCACCGTCCGCGCGCCCGCCCTGATCCCGCCCACCCTGCCTGAACTCAGACGGTACGCCAGCCTTGTCCTCGTGGACGTGCCGGCGACCGACCTTGCCCCCCAGACCATCGAGATGATCCGGAGCTACGTGCGCGACCTCGGGCAGGGCCTGGTGATGGTCGGCGGGCCTGACGCCTATGGCCCGGGCGGCTACTACCGTACGCCGGTCGAGGAGGCCCTGCCGGTGACGATGGATCTCCACGGCAAGGGCGAGATGCCAAGCCTCGGCCTCGTCCTCGTGATCGACAAATCGGGTTCGATGACCGAGGGGTCGGGCGGCTTCACCAAGGTCGACCTGGCCAAAGAAGCGGCCATGCGGGCCACCGAGATCCTCTCCCCGAAAGACCAGGTGGGCGTCGTCGCCTTCGACGACACGGCCAAGTGGGTCGTGGGCCTCCAGGCCCCGATGGACCTCGGGCAGATCCAGGACGACATCGGGACGATCCGGGCCGGTGGCGGGACGGACATCTATCCGGCCGTCAACCTCGCCTATCAGGCCCTGGCCAAGGCGCCGACCAAGCTCAAGCACATCATCGTCCTGACCGACGGGATGTCCGGGGCCGGCGGCGACTACGAAGCTCTGGCCGCGAAGATGGCCGGGAAGAAGGTCACCCTGTCGACCGTGGCCGTGGGCAACGACGCCGACGTCACCTTCCTGCAGACGCTGGCCCGGCTGGGCAGCGGTCGTTTCTACTTCACCGACGACGTGTCGAGCATCCCCAAGATCTTCACCAAAGAGACCATCCTGGCCACGCGGTCCTTCTATGTTGAGGAGACTTTCACGCCGGCGGTGACCGGGCCTAGCCCCATCCTCAACGGCCTGGCCGGCCTGCCCCGACTGAACGGGTATGTGGCCACCTCCCCGAAGGGGGCGGCGGAGGTCGTCCTGGCCAGCCACAAAGACGACCCGGTGCTCGCTCAGTGGCGGTTTGGGCTGGGCCGGGCGGTCGCCTGGACCAGCGACGCCAGGGGCCAGTGGAGTGACCAGTGGGTGGCCTGGGACGGCTTCGCCCGCTTCTGGGCCAACCTGGTCGCCTGGACCTTGCCGGAGACCGACGATGGCGCCCTGCGCCTGGAGACCACGGCCGCGGGTGGCGAGGGCCGCATCATCCTCGAGACGCCTTATGAGTTGACCCGCACCAGGCCCACCCGGGCCACGGTCGTCGACCCCGGCCTTGGTGCCCACCAGGTCGAGTTGACGCCGGTCTCGCCCGGACGTTACGAGGGCCGCTTCGACGCCTCGACGCCAGGCGTCTACCTGGTCCAGGCGACGCAGCAAGAGGGCGGAGCGGTCCAGGCCTCGAGCCTGTCCGGGGTGGCCGTCCCCTACTCGCCCGAGTACCGGCCGTCCCCGGTGGACGCGGCGTTCCTCGGCCGACTCGCCGAGGCGGCCGGGGGGGCCGGCCTGAACCAGCCGGCCGAGGCCTTCGCCAGGAACCTGCCGCGGGACCGCGGGCGGACCGACGCCTGGCCGCTCTTGCTGGCCTTGGCCGCGGTGCTGATGCCCATCGACGTGGCCGCCCGACGGCTCTTCGTCTCCCGCGCCGACCTCGCGGCGCTCAGAGACAGGCTGCTGCCACGGCCGAAGCCCGGAGCGGTGCCCGCCTCGACCGAGACCATGGACCGCCTGCGCTCCAGAAAGGAGCGGCTGGAGCGCTCACGCCCCGGACCGGCGACCCAGGCACCGGCGGCCCAAGTATCGAGGACGGCTCCGCCGGCCACAGCCACACCGGCGCCCAAGACGGGTGACAAGCCCGGCGAAGAACCCGGCGGGGACGGCGACCTGGGTTCGCGCCTCCTCGCCGCCAAGCGGCGCGGCCGCCGGTGATTACTCACGCGCAGGTGTCGACAGGCCCGGCCATGAATACACTAAGAGGGGGCCGGGCGCTGTTCTCGAACCGCGGCCTCCGTGAGGGACTTGGTCCGGGACAACGGTGCCCATGGAAACAAACAAAGGATGGAACGGTGCGGGCTGTGCGGGCGGCTCACCCGTAGCCCCCTGATCGTCGGCGGGCACTGCATCTGCCCACGCTGCGAGCGCAGGCTGGTCACCTTGTTCCCGGGCGACCTGGGCTACGATCGCCTGCAACGACAAGTCAAGAGATTGATTTACGGATGAGACGACGGGGGCCAGACAAAGGCCCCCGTCGCTGGCTTTGGTCGCGGCCGCGCAAAGGCACGGCAAACAAGGGAATGCCCGACCGGCCGTCGAATCTAACTGCTGACTACGAAAGGAGACGGGTCTTTGCCGCTGGGACAGGACAGGGCGCCGCTTTTCGAGGCCCTTCAGGCCCATCTGCGGGATGAGCGGGTCCGGCTCCACGTCCCCGGTCACAAAGGCGGGCGGGGCGCGGTGCGCTTTCTGGCCACCGCCTTCGGCCCGGAGCTGGCCCGCCTCGACCTGACCGAGCTGCCCGGCTTGGATGACCTGCATTCGCCCGAGGGCCCCATCGCCGAGGCCGAGGCCCTCGCGGCCGAGGCCTTCGGCGCAGCCAAGACCTTCTTCCTGGTCAACGGCTCCACGGCCGGCGTCCTGGCGATGATGCTGGCGACGGCCAGTCCGGGCGAGCCTGTCTACGTCCCGCGGGCGCTGCACCGCTCGCTCTTGAGTGGGCTCATCCTCACCGGCGCGGTCCCGGTCTACCTGACCCCGCGCGTCGATGAGCAGAGCGGGCTGCCCCTGCCGCCGTTCCCGGGGGACATCGCCGAGGCCGGTCGGAGGAGCCCCGGCGGCCGGGCGGTCTTCCTGGTCGACCCGACCTACCACGGTCTTTGCGCCGACCTGGCCCGTCTGGGCGACGAGGCGGCGGCGGTCGGTGCCCAACTGTGCGTCGACGAAGCCCATGGGGCCCACTTCGGTTTCGGCCCAGCCTTGCCGGCGCGGTCCCTCTCCTTCGAGCGGGTGGCGGCGGCCGCGCAGAGCCTCCACAAGATGGGGGCCGCGCTCACCCAGAGCTCCCTCCTCCACCTGGCCCCGGGGGGCCTCGACCCCGAGCGGGTGCGAGCCGCCCTGGCCGCGGTCCAGACCTCGAGTCCGTCCTATGTCTTGATGGCCTCGCTCGACCTGGCCCGCCGGTTTATGGCCGGCGAGGGGCCGGCCGTCTTCGAGCGGACCGCACGGCTCATGGGGGAGTGCGGCAGAAGCCTGTCCGGCCTACCCGGGCTCCGCGTCTTCCGGCGCCCCTGCGGGCCGCGCGGCCAGGACCCGTTGAAGCTGACCCTCATCGTCGACGCCCCCGGCGACGCCCGGGAGCTGTCGCGCGAACTGGCAGCCGGCCGCGGCATCCACTCCGAGCTGGCTGACCAGAGGACCATCCTATTCGTCGCCGGACCGGGCACCACCGCCAGCGACCTCGAACGGCTCACCGCCGGGGTCCGCGAGTACGCCCGCCGGGCGGCGCCGGGAGAGCATGGGGCCGCGACCCGGACGGGCGATGTCAGCCCGGCGGCCGACCACGCCGGCCTCGAGCACGCCGGCCTGGGGCACTTGCCGGAGCAGGCGGTCACGCCGCGCGAAGCCTTTTTCGCCCCGGTCGAGCCAGTCGCGTTGGAAGAGGGGTTTCGCCGGGTCGCCGCCGAGGCGGTCGTGCCTTCGCCGCCGGGCATCCCGGTAGTCATGCCCGGGGAGCGCCTCGATCGTGAGACCATCGATGTCCTCCGCCGCCTCCGTCAGGCGGGGACGCACTGCCAGGGCGGCGGGCCGGGACTCAGCTGGATCCGGGTGCTGGCCTAGGGGGGCTTGGTTTGAAGCCTGACCGACAGACACAACGTGGCCTCTTCATCAGCCTGGAAGGCGGCGACGGGGTCGGCAAGAGCACCCAGTTCGACCTGCTCTGCCGGGCCCTTGAAGCCCGCGGGTGGCCCGTCTTCCCCGTGCGCGAACCGGGGGGCACGCCCATCGGCGAGAAAGTGCGGGCGATGATCCTCGACCCGGCCAACAAGGAGATGGCCCCGGCCGCCGAAGCTCTGCTCTACGCGGCCTCCCGGGCCCAACTGGTCGGGGAGCGGATCCGGCCGGCCCTCGCCCAGGGGAAGCTGGTCCTGGCCGACCGCTACGTCGATTCCAGCCTGGTCTATCAGGGTCACGCCCTCGGCCTCGGGATCGAAGCCGTCCGGGGAGTCAACGGATTCGCCACCGGAGGGCTGTTACCCGACCTGACCCTCCTCCTCGACGCCGACCCCGACCGGGCCATGCACAATCTGACCTCAGCCCGACCCAGCGACCGCATCGAGCGGCGAGAGTCGGCCTATCGCCGTCAGGTCCGTCAGGGCTACCTCGCCCTCGCCCAGGCCGACCCCCGGATCAAGGTCATCGACGCCGGCCGGGCCATCGACGACGTGCACCGGGACGTCCTTGAAGGCGTCCTTGAGTTCCTTAAGACCCGAGGAAGGGGTGTCAGCTCTTGAAGCTAGTGGTGGCGGTCGTCCAGGACAAAGACACGGTCCGACTCCTCGAGTCGCTGGTGGAGAAGGGGTTTCGGGCCACCAAGCTGGCGAGCACCGGCGGGTTCCTGAAGGAGGGCAACACCACCCTGCTCCTTGGCGTGGATGACAACCAGGTCAACGAGGTAGTCTCGATTGTCAAGAAGACGTGCCAGTCGAGAGAGCAACTGGTGACCCCGTTGACCCCGGTCGGCGGCCCGGTCGACTCCTATGTCCCATACCCGGTCGAGGTCCTCGTGGGCGGGGCGGCTATCTTCGTCCTCAACATCGAGCGCTTCGACCGGGTCTGACCCCGTGAACGCAGACGGGACGGTACTTCGATGAGCCTCTCGACGCTTGTCGGCCAGCCTCTGGCCAAACGACTCCTTTTCACCGCCATCCAACGAGGCGCCGTCAGTCACGGCTACCTGTTCGTCGGCCCGCGCGGCGCCGGTAAGACCTACGCCGCCCGCAACCTGGCCAAGGCCCTCAACTGCGAAACCCCGACGGCGGAGGGCGACGCCTGCGACCGCTGCCCTTCCTGCCGGGCGATCGAGGGCGGCGTCGACGCGGCCTTCCGGATCATCTCCGGGGATGGCCCACGGATCAAGATCGAACAGACCCGGGCTCTGGTCGCCGACATGGCCCTGCGGCCCGACGGCGATCGCCGCAAGGTCTACGTCATCCGCGAGGCCGACCGTTTGACCCCGAATGCCGCCAACAACCTCCTCAAAGTCCTCGAGGAACCGCCGCCATACGGCCTCCTCATCCTGACGACCGACAACCCGGCCACCCTTCCGGCGACGGTCCTGTCACGCTGCCAGGTGGTCCCGTTCAAGCCGGCCTCGCTGCCGGCCGTGACCGAAGCCCTGGTCGGGCTGACCGGGGCGCCGGCCGAGCAGGCGGCCCAGGCCGCGGCGATGAGCGGCGGTGTCCTTGGACAAGCTCTCGACCTCCTGCGGTCCGGGCGTTTGGCCGAACGGCTGGGCCTGGCTCGCCGGGCCGTGGCCGTCCTGGGCCGGGCCAACGTGCTCGACCGGATTGATTTGCTCGAAGAAATGGCACAATATGGAGAAGACCGGGAGAGGTTGGCCGAAGTCCTGGGCGACCTGGCCGTCCTCTATCGTGACTCGCTGGTGCTGGCGCTCCATCCGGAGCATCACGGGCTGTCCGGACGCGCCGACCGTGACCTCCTGGCCGAGGCCGCGGCCGGCTATGGCGTGCCCCGCCTGTTCCGAGCCGTCGACCGCCTGAGCCGGGCGCTGGACGGTCTGCGCCGCAACGGGCAACCGCGCCTGGCCATGGAGTATTTCGTCCTGAACGTTTGACTTCATCGGGAGGAGAACCCTTGCAGAACGTAGTTGGTGTCCGTTTCAAGAAGGCCGGCAAGATCTACTACTTCGACCCGGGGGAGACCCAACTTTCCCAGGGGGACGCGGTCATCGTCGAGACCGCCCGCGGCGTCGAGTACGGTGAGGTGGTAGCCGGTCCGAAGCCCGTGCGCGACGAGGAAGTGGTCGCTCCGCTCAAGAAGGTCCTGCGGTTGGCGACCGAAAAAGACGCCGCCGAGATGACGGAGAACCGCAAGCGCGAGCAAGAGGCGCTGGTGGTCTGCGCCCGGAAAGTCGCCGAGCACGGCCTGGAGATGAACCTCATCGATTGCGAGTTCACCTTCGACGGCAGCAAGATCATCTTCTACTTCACCGCCGAGGGCCGGGTGGACTTCCGCGAGCTGGTGCGGGACCTGGCAGCGACCTTCCGCACCCGCATCGAACTGAGGCAGATCGGGGTCCGGGATGAGGCCAAGATGCTCGGCGGCCTAGGGCCCTGCGGGCGCCCCGTCTGCTGCGCCTCGTTCCTCGGCGACTTCGCCCCCGTGTCGATCAAGATGGCCAAGGAGCAGAACCTGTCCCTCAACCCGACCAAGATCTCCGGCCTGTGCGGGCGCTTGATGTGCTGCCTCCGATACGAGTGCGACCACTACGAAGAGACCCGGGCGGGTCTCCCCCAGGTCGGCTCGACCGTGGTCACCCCCGATGGCGAGGGCCGGGTCGTCGCCCAGAACCTCCTGAGGAACAGCGTTTCGGTCGAACTCGACGCCAAGACGGTGACCGAGTTCCCGCTCGAGGAGGTCGACCGCAAGGAAGACCGGAAAGACGGCAAAGAGGAAAGCAAGGAAGGGCAGACGGAAAGGCGACCGGAAGGACGGCCGGAAGAGCGGCTGGGAGAGCGCCAAGAGCAGCGCCGGGAAGAGCCCAGGAACGGCCGGCGCGAAGAGCCCAAGGACGGCCATCGGGACCAGCAACGGGACGCCCATCCGAACAATCACCGTAACGGGCACCGGGGAGGCCGCCACAACGGCCACCGCGATGAGCGCCGGGAAGCGCCTAAGGAAGAGCCCCGAGAGGCAGGCAAGGAGACCCACCAGAACGAACCGCCGGGCCAGGAGCGCCAGCGGGGGTAGAGATCGACCGGAGGCCCCGCAGCGGGCCTTTCAGACGGGACGTGGCCGGGGCCACGTCCTTTCGGTAGGTGCGGCGTGGAACGTCTCGACGACCTGGGAAGAGCGGGGTTCAAAATCATCCAGCGCCCCGGGGAAGCCACCTTCTCGCTGGACGCCGTGCTCCTGGCCCACTTCATCCGGGCGGCCCCCGGGGATAGCCTGTGTGACCTCGGGACGGGGACGGGGGTCATCCCTCTCCTGGTGGCCGCGAGGGGCGGCTCCGGCCAGATCGTGGCCGTCGAGTTGCAGCCGGAGCTGGCCGACCTGGCCGAGCGAAACATCCGCCTGAACGGCCTTTCCGAGCGGGTCCGCGTGGTCACGGGCGATCTCCGCCAGGTTACCCTGGCCGACCTCGGGCGGCGCGAGCCTTTCGACGTCGCTACCGCCAACCCGCCTTTCAGGAAACCCGGCACCGGGCGCCTCTCACCCAGAGCCGGGCGGGCCATCGCCCGGCACGAACTCCAGTGCACCCTCGATGAGGTCGTCCGGGCAGGCTGCCGCCTGGTCCGCCACGGTGGTCGGGTCAGTCTGGTCTACCTGGCGGAGCGCCTGGTCGATCTGGTGACCTCGCTGCGATTGCAGGGCCTCGAGCCGAAGCGGATGAGGGTAGTCAGGCCACGGCCGAACGGTCGCGCCAAGCTGGTCCTGGTCGAAGCCAGGGCCGGCGGGCGGGGAGGCCTGACCGTCGAGGCGGACCTCGTCGTCCGCGGCGCAGACGGCCTTTACACTTCAGAGATGAGGGCGATCTATGGCCTCGAGCCGTGAACGCTCCGAAGACTATCACGTCTATCTGGTCAGGTGCGCCGACGGCACCTACTACACTGGATTGGCCCGCGACCTCGAACGGCGCCTGGCCGAACACAACCGCGGGGAGGGGGCCCGCTACACCCGCGGGAGGACGCCCGTCCAGCTGGTGGCCAGCCGGGGTGGGATGAGCCGCTCGGCGGCTGCCCGGCTGGAGCGCGCCTGGAAAGCCCTGAGCAAGGAGGAGAAGGCAGGTTTGGGTGAAGAGACGGAGGCCGGCGGGGACATGCGCGACGGGGGAGGGGGCGACCCGGTTCGTGGCTGCCTCTATCTTTGCGGGACGCCCATCGGCAATCTCGGCGACCTGACCCGGCGGGTCCTCGAAGTGCTGGCTTCCGTGGACTACGTGGCCGCTGAGGACACCCGTCGCACCCGGGCCCTCCTATCGCATGAGGGCCTATCCAAGCCGATCATCAGCTACCACGAGCACAACAAGCGCACCCGCGGGCCGGTCATCATCGATGACCTCAGGCGGGGCAAGCAGGTCGCGCTGGTCACCGACGCGGGGATGCCCGGCATCTCGGACCCGGGCGAGGACCTCGTCCGCGAGGCCGTCGCCGAGGGCCTCGACGTGGTGCCCGTCCCCGGCCCCAGCGCCATGCTGGCGGCCCTGGTCGCCTCGGGGTTCGCGGTGACGCCGTTCACCTTCGCCGGCTTCGTTCCCAGGCGTCCCCGGGAACGAAGAGCCGCCCTGTCACGTCTAAAAGACATTCCCTGGACCACGGTCTTCTACGAAGCCCCGCATCGCCTCACGGCGACCCTCGAGGACTTGCAGGCCACGCTAGGCCCGCGGCCGATCGTTGTCGCCAGGGAGTTGACCAAGCGGCACGAGAGTTTTCACCGCGGCTCGGCCGACGAGGTCCTGGCCCAACTGAGGCGGTTGTTCCCCGAGGGGGAGATCAAGGGCGAAGCCTGTCTGGTCATCGCCGGGTCCGGCGAAGCCGCCGAGACTGATGTGGACGGGCCGAGTGACCCGAGCCGGGCGGAGCCGCCCGGGGCCGGCCTCACCCCGGGGGAACTCTGGCGCCTCGTCCGCGAGGAGGAAGCCAGGGGGGCCAGCCGCAAGGAGGCCATGAAGACTGTCGCCGCCAACATCGGGCTCTCCCGCCGCCAGGTCTACCAGGCCTGCCTGGAAGCCAGGGAGCACCGCTCCGGGCCGGTGCCAAGCGCCGTCACCGCGCCCAAGAAAGGAGAAGGCAACGGACCATGAAAAGAACCCATCTCCGCCTCCTGGCCATCGTCGTCCTCAGCGCCACCGTGGCCGTGGCCGTCGCCGGGTGCGGCTTCGTCCCGGCCAGCCAGGCCGCCGACCTCCAGAACCGGGTCACCGAACTCGAGAAGCAGGTGTCCGACCTGACGGCCCAGAACAAGACCCTCCAGACGGCCCTCGACCAGCTCACCCGGCCGTTGACGCTCTACTTTGTCAAGAACACTCCCACCGAGATGTATCTGACGCCGGTCAAACGGGCCGTGGCCAAGGTCGGCGACCCGCTCAAGCAGGCCATGGAGGAACTGGTCAAGGGACCGGAGGCCGGCGGTGGCCTGGGGCCAGTCCTCCCGGCCGACACCAAGGTCCTCGGGGTGACCGTCAAGAACGACGTCGCCTATGTCGACTTCAGCCCGGAGGTCCGGCGGTTGAACGTCGGAGCCCGGGGCGAGGCCCTGGCTCTGGCGGCCATCGCCAACACCCTGACCGAGTTTCCCGGGGTCAAACAGGTCCAAATCCTGGTCTCCGGCAAGGTCATCGACTCTCTCGGCGGTCATTTCTCCGCCGACCGTCCCCTTTCAAGGAACGAGGCCGTCGTCAAATAGCCTCACTTACCCGACTTGCCAACCATCGACCGGAGAAGGCGGGACCGCGGACGACACGACATCGGAGGCGAAGCAGTTGGACGACATCCTGGTTCGAGGGGGCAAGGTCCTGGACGGCACCGGGGCGCCCTGGTACCGCGCCGACGTGGCCGTGGCCGGCGGCAAGATTCGGGCCGTCGCTCGCCACCTGGACACCGAAGCCAAGCTGATCATCGACGCCGGGGGCCGGGCCGTGGCGCCTGGTCTGATCGACGCCCACTCCCACTCGGACAGCGCCCTGTTGATCAACCCGAAGGCTGAGAGCAAGATCAGACAAGGGGTGACCACTGAGGTCATCGGCCAGTGCGGCTCCTCCGCCGCCCCCGTGAGCCAGCTCTCGCTGGAAGAGGCCGAGCAGTCCCTCCTCGGCGAAGAGATGGCGATAAGTTGGCGGAGCATGGCCGAGTACCTGGCCCTCCTCGAGAGCCGGGGGGTGGCGGTCAACGTCGTCCCGACGGTCGGCCACGGGACAATCCGCGAGGCCGTCGTCGGCTACGACGAGCGTCGCCCGACCGACGACGAGATGCGGCGGATGAAGGACCTCGTGGCTGAGTCGATGCAGGCCGGCGCGCGGGCCTTCACCAGCGGCCTGATCTACCCGCCCGGCTCCTACGCCGAGACCGAGGAACTCGTCGAACTGGCCCGGGTGGCCGCCGGCTACGGCGGCATCTACATGAGCCACATCCGGGACGAGGGCGACCACCTTCTCGATTCCGTGGCCGAGGCCATCGAGATCGGCGAGAAGGGCGGGCTGCCCGTGCAGATCTCGCACCACAAAGCGGTCGGGCCGGCCAACTGGGGCCGGGTCAAGGACTCGCTGGCGATGATCGACGCCGCCCGCGCCCGCGGCGTGGACGTGACCGCCGACCAGTACCCGTACGTCGCTACCAGCACCGGCCTCGGTTCGATCATCCCCGACCGGGCCCACGATGGCGGGACGCAGAAACTGTTGGAACGCCTGAAGGACGGGCCGACCCGGGCCAAGCTCGGCATGGAAGTGACGCGGGCGACCGAACGGCGGGGGGGGTGGGACAAGATCCTCATCTCGTCCCTGCGGGCCGAGGCCAACCGCCGGTATCAGGGTTGGACCCTGGACGCCATCGCCCGCGACCGCGGCGCCGACCCGTGGACGACGGCCTGCGACCTCATCATCAGCGAGGGCGGCTACGTGGGGATGGTCCGCTTCGCCATGTCGGAGGAAGACGTCAAGACGGTAATGGCCCACCCGGCGGTGATGATCGGCAGCGACGGCAGCGCCTTGGCGCCCTATGGCCGGCTTGGTGAGAGCAGACCGCACCCGCGAAACTACGGCACCTTCGTCCGCGTCCTGGGCAAGTACGTCCGCGAAGATAGGTCCTCACCCTCCCTG
>JAJZPE010000222.1 GCA_021811325.1 Bacillota bacterium | reverse complement strand
AGCGCCTAGCGCGCGTCGTCAGAAGCGAAGGTGGGGGGTCGAGGGAATGAGCGACTACCGAGGAAAGCTGCTGGTCGTCGGGATCGGTCCCGGCGCCCGCGAACAGATGACCCGGCGGGCCGAGGCGGCCATCGCCGAGGCCGACACGGTCGTGGGGTACAAGACTTACCTGAACCTCCTTGGCGACCTCGGCCCCGGCAAGACGGTCATCGCCAGCGGTATGACCGAGGAGGTCATCCGGGTCCAACAGGCGGTGGACCTGGCTGAGGAGGGGAGGCGGGTGGCCATTGTCTCCTCGGGAGACCCGGGGGTCTATGGCATGGCCGGCCTCGTCTTCGAGGTCCTGCGGGAGCGCGGCTGGGATCCGGCGGCTGGGCTGGCGGTGGAGGTCGTCCCCGGGACGCCGGCCGCCAACAGTTGCGCCGCCCTGGTCGGTGCGCCGTTGATGCACGACTACGCCACCATCTCCTTGTCCGACCACCTCACCCCCTGGGAGGTAATCGCCCGCCGCGTGGCCGCGGCGGCCGGCGCCGATTTCGTCATCGCCCTCTATAACCCCAGCGCGACCCGGCGAAAGGAGCCTCTGGCCGCGACCAGGGCGACCATCACCCGCCACCGGCCGGGGACCACCCCCGTGGCCCTGGTCCATGAGGCTTATCGTCTCGGCCAACGGGTCGTCATCACCGATCTCGACCACCTCCTCGACCACCCCGTCGGGATGCTGGCCACGGTCATCGTCGGCAACTCCCAGACCTTCGTGTACAAGGGCTTCATGGTTACGCCCCGGGGTTACGCCGGCAAATACCGTTTGGAGAAAGGGGACGCAGGCCAATGACCGAAGCACTGTTGATGGTTGGCCACGGCAGCCGGGTGGCCGAGGGAAACGCGCAGTTCTTATCGCTTGTGGAGGCTGTTCGAGCGGCCGGCGGCGGTGGACTGGTTGAGCCCTGTTTTATCGAACTGGCCGAGCCGGACATCCCCACCGGCCTGGCGCGGTGCGTCGCCGCCGGGGCCGAACGGGTGGTGGTCCTGCCCATCACGCTCTTTGCCGCCGGCCACGCCAAGATCGAGATCCCTGAGTACCTGGACGAGGCGCGTTCGCGCTACCCCAACGTCGAGTTCCGTTATGGGCGGCCCTTCGGTGTGGACCCGCTGGTCCTCGAAGTCCTCGACCACCGGTTCACCGAGGTGGAGGTCGCCCACGGCCCCTTTGACCGGGCCGGCATCGGGGCGGTGTTGGTCGGCCGCGGCTCCAGCGACGCCGACGCCAACTCCGACCTGGCCAAGGTGGCCCGGCTGCTGGCCGAGGACCAGGGCCTGCCAGTGGCGGAGATCAGCTACACGGGGGTTGCCACCCCCGACCCGACGACAGCCATTCGGCGGGCGGTCCGACTCGGCGTCGAGAGGGTGGTGGTCCTGCCTTACCTTTTGTTTGATGGAGTGCTGCTGCGGCGGCTCGCGGGGTGGGTCGAGGATGCGCGTCGCGAATTCCCCACGATCCCCCTTTACCTCGGTCGGAACCTCGGGGGCCATCCGCACCTCGTCCGGGTCGTGCTGGCTCGTCGCCAGGAGGCCCGCGAGGGGGTGGCGCCGATGAATTGTGCCCAGTGCCACCTGCGCCTGGCGCCGAAGGCCGTCGAGACTGCGGCGGCGGGTCAGCGATGACCGCTGGAAAGGGCCTGGTCATCGTCTATACCGGGGACGGTAAGGGCAAGACCACCGCCGCCCTGGGGTTGGCCCTGCGGGCCTGCGGCCACGGTTTTCGCGTCCTGATGGTCCAGTTCATCAAGGGCGGCCGGGCCACCGGCGAGCGACTGGCCGCCCCAAACCTTCCCGGCTTCGAACTGCGGGCCATGGGCGAGGGCTTCACCCTTCCAGGCCATAGCCAAAAGAGCTGGCCGGAGCATCGCCGGGCGGTGGCCGCGGCGTGGGACTACGCCAAGAAACGGGCTCTTTCTGGGGAGTACCGGGTGCTCATCTTGGACGAGATCAACTACGTCCTGGCTCACCCGGAATTGGCCGAGGCGTTGCCCACCGCTCAGGTCTTAGATTTTCTGCGCCGTCGTCCGCCGGAGCTCCATGTCGTCCTCACCGGACGGCGGGCCTTGCCGGAGCTGGTGGCCGCTGCCGATCTGGTCACGACGATGGAGGCGGTCAAGCATCCCTGGGCCGACCAGGGGCTGCCGGCGCAACGGGGCATCGACTTTTGAGCTAGGTGGCGACGATGGCGAAAGGACAAGTGGGGAAGGAGGCAGTGGATCAAAGTGGAGTGGCCAACCGTTATCGCCCGGGTACCGGGGAGCTGGGGCGAATTGGTGCAGGGCCAGGTGGAAGGGGAGGACTTCTTGATCACCTGCCCCGTGGGGATTTACACCGTAGCCTTGGCCCGGCCCCTCGAGGCTAGTGGCTCCGCGACCGCAGCGGAGTGGCGACTCGCCGGCGGTCGTCCCCGGCCGCGCACGGCCGCGGCCTTGCTCTCCCTGGCCCGCGCCCCCTCCGGTGGCTCCCACGCGGACCTCCGGGCCTTGCCCGCTTATCAACCCACCCAGGGACCTGGCGGCGTTGTCAGGCTCTACAGTCGACTGCGCCCCGGGGCGGGCATGGCCAGCAGCACGGCGGACCTCTGCGCCGCCATGAGTGCGGCGACGGTGGCGGGGGGAGGAGCGCCGCTCGGGCCAGAGGATCTCTTTCGCCGGTGCCTCGCCGTGGAACCCACCGATGGGATCATGTTTCCGGGCATCGCCTTGGTGGACCACCGCCGCGGCCGGCGGGCCGAAGTGCTGGGTCCCCCACCGCCCCTGGCCATCGTCGGGGTGGATCCCGGTGGAATTGTCGATACCCTGGCCTTCAACCGCCGGGCTGATCTGGCCCGGGCCAACCGTGGCAAGGAACCGCAGGTCGCCGAAGCTCTGGCCCTGGCCGTGACCGCTGTCCGCCGCGGGGACCCGGAGACCCTGGGGCGAGCCAGTACCCTCAGTGCCGCGGCCCATCAGAACCTCCTGCCCAACCCGCTCTGGGAGCCCGTCCGCGAGCTGGCGCAGGATGTCGGAGCGGTGGGGATCAACGTGGCTCACAGCGGGACGGTCATCGGAATCCTGCTCGACCCCCGCCGGGCGGACGTCGTGGCGGTTTGCCGCCACGTCGTGGCCCGCCTGAGGCTGCCCGCGCGGGCGTTGGAACTGATCAGAGGTGGAGTGGATGTCGAGCCGATGGCCGCTGGAACACGGTGGCAACATCTGGCGAGCCGCCCGGGACAGCGGACGGCCGCCGAATCGGTCAAGACTCACCGGGACCGTCGCGGCAGGTTAAACCCTTCTCGCGTCGAA
>JAJZPE010000037.1 GCA_021811325.1 Bacillota bacterium | reverse complement strand
GAGGGTGGTCGTGCCGTGGCGTTTGTACTCGTGGCTGAAGCCGGTCAGGGCGCGGCCGTCGGGCAGGCGGAGCCATCCCTGCGCCCGCTCCAGCGCCTGGATGTTCGGCTTCTCGTCGACGCTCAGGACCACGGCGTTCTCCGGAGGATCAAGGTACAGGCCGACGATGTCCGCCGCCTTCGGGGCGAACTCGGGGTCCGTGCTGATGCACCACGAGTGCCGCCGTCGCAGGTGGATCCCGTGCTGGCGCATCACCCGCCAGACCTCATCGTCCGTCACGTCGCCCAGGGCGACCGCCAAAAGGCCACCGGTCCAGGTGGCGTGCCCTTCCGGCGGCGCCTCATCGAGCTTGGCCAGGATCCGCCGCTCCGTCGCCCGGTCGTACTTCCGGCGCGCCCCGGGCCGCGGCGCGTCGGTGAGCCCGGCCAGCCGCTCCCGGGCGAAACGCGTTCGCCACTTGGAGACCCGGGCCGGCCGCGTCCCGAGAGCCCGGGCGATGTCCGTCGTGGTCCGCCCCTCGGCGGCGGCCAGGATGACCCGCGCCCGCTCCACCATCCGGCGCTCCGTCGATCCCGCCCGGAGCCACGCCTCAAGGGTCTTTCGTTCGGCATCCGTCAACACGATAGGGGTAGCTTCTTTGCCCATACCCAGACTATATCATATAACGCCTTCTATGTCAAGCCAGTACTAGGCCAGCGCCGAGATCGGCCGTCTGCTTGAACACAGCGTCGACCCATAACCTCCAGCGTCGCCAGGCGGTGGGCGATGATGATTGCCGTCCGTCGGTTCAGGAGGCGTTTGAAGGCCCCGTTCAAGAGTTCCTCGGCCACGGGGTCGAGCCGGCTCGAGGCCTCGTCGAGGATGACCAAGCCCGGGTCCCGCAAGAAGACGCGGGCCAAGGCGAGCAACTGGGCCTCGCCAGCCGAGAGAGCGGCGGCGGAGACGGGAGTGTCCAGGCCTCCGGGCTGCCGCCGGAGCCACGGCCCCAGCCCGAGTTCGGCCAGGACCTCGATCAGCCGCGCGTCGGGCACCCGGGGGCCGAAGAAGGTCTGGTTGTCGCCCAGACTGCCCTGGAACAGCTGGACTTCCTGCGTCACCAGCCCGACCCGTAACCGCAGGGAGGCCAACCGGGCCGCGGGCAGCGGCACTCGGCCCAGGACTACTTCACCGGCCTGTCGATCATACATCCTGAAAAGCAACCTGGCCAGGGTGGTCTTGCCGCTGCCGGTCCGCCCCGGGACGCCCAGACCTCGGCCCGCACGGCCACCGGTAGCCACCGGCCCATTGGTCCCGCGGCCGACTTTGTAAGGCCCTGGTCTGGTCATTGTCAGAAGTTGCCACCAGGGGACGAAAAGGGCCGGAATCCTTGTTTACCGGAAAAGCGGTTGTTCGAAGATGGCAGAATTTGTTTCCATCATTCGACTCCTTTTTCCAAGGAGAGGTCCCCCCCTGGTAGGGAATAGTCGCTGTCACCATCCTCAAATCCCCACCTCTCCCGGCTGCCGCCTGACTGACGTCCTGTTCAGCAGGCGTTTTGGTCTCACCGCGAAGGCACCGTCCCGCAGAACACTCCAGCGGGCAAAGGGGAGATGTCCATGCCGGGAATCGCCGACGGCCCCTCCATGGTGGTGGCGGCGCTCCTCGTTCTACTCTACACGCCCATCCAGATTGTCGTCGCCATTGTCGTCCGGCGGTTGACCCGCGGGGCCAAGCGGACCCTGGAGGCAGCCGATTACCTTCTCCTGAGCATCGCCGTGCTGTGGGCCATCGCCCTTCTGGACGTCGTCCTGCTACTCGACGGCCGCCCGAGCCGGCCGGGGCTGGCCCCGGGGCTGGCCCTTTTCATCCCGAAGCCGGCCGCGGCGTCTCAACTTCTTTTGGGTGTCGCGCTTGGGCCGGCGGTCTATGCCAGCGTCCGGTGGGGTCTGGACCCTCTGCTCCAGCGCTGGCTCGGCAGCTGGCGGCAGACGCCCTCACAGCGCGAAGCGTTCAGGCTCTTGACGGTCTACTCGAGCCCGGCCATGGCCCCGCTGATCCTGGCCACCAACGTCGTTGAAGAACTGCTTTTCAGAGGCGTTCTTGTGAGCCAGGTCGCCGCGGTCACCGGCCATCCCCTCTTCTCTGCCACCTTCGCCGGGGCCGTCTATGGCTCCTACCACTATGGTCTCAGCCCCAAGGACGGGCTCATCCACGGCCTCACCGGGACGGTGTATGGCCTCCTGTTCGTGTGGGGAGGCCTGTGGCCGGCGATCATCGCCCACATCCTGTACAACGCCTGCACCATCGTTCAGGTCCGCGGGGTCGTGCGTGGCGTTGAGTCCAAGCTGCCAGGACCTTCCCCTTCGAGGTCCCGGATCCCCCCAGTAGCCCGGGGCTCCCATTCAGTTCACTCGTGGCCCGATGGTGCTGGCTTCCAAGCCCGGCTTGATTCTCACGCGTTCGGGGTGCTTGGCGATATGAGGGTCAAGATTGTCGACGTCTCCCGTCTCACAGCCCTGGAGCGGAACGGCTTCCTGCGCCGCCGGCGCACCCGGCAGTGGGCCTTGCTCCTCTACGTCGGGCTGGCCTTATCCCTCTTCGCCCTGCGGAATCCCTATGCCTTCGGTATGTTCCGGTCCGACTCGGAGTTCGTCCGGGCTCCCTTCACCAGCGGCGTGCTGTCGTTGATTGCCGGCTGCTACTACCTCATGCCGGCCTTCGTGGCCCTCTTGACCCATGATTGGGTCGCCCGCAGCGCGCTGGGCTATGGACTCGCGGACCTGGCAGCCGGCGGCCTCTCCGGCGGCCGTGTCCGTCTGGCCGTCGGACGCATCCAGGGGGTGGTCATCGTTTGCATGCTGGGTTTCGCGGCCGCCGCCCTGGTCCTCGTGGCCAGCCTCGCGGTGAGGGGTCACTTCCCGACGGTGCTGGGTCTGATGCGTTTGGTATGGCTGGGAATCCTCGTCGGCCTATACGTGACCGGCCTGTCCTACCTCTTCGCGGGAGTCTCGGCCCTGTCTCGCAGCTCCGAGGGGGCACTGATCGCCTGCATGCTGACCCTCGCCGTCATCGTCATCGGTCTGCCTTTGCTCTCTGATCAGATCTTCCTTTACACGCAGGGGCCCATGCCCATGCCGGGCACACCCGAATGGTTGTCCTACCTGGACGCGACCAACGGCTGGGGGCCGGGGCTCATCCCTTACCTGCTGTCGCCGACCGAGACCTTCCTCACCATGACCACCCGGGTCCTGGCCCTGCCCGCCATTACCCCCGACGTGCAGGCCCAGACAATCTCCGGTATGACCATCCTTCCCATCGCGTTCATGGTGTTCTTCCACTTGGCCGCCAGAATTCCCCGAACGACGGCCGTGCCCCAACAGCTGGGGCGTTGACTGTGCCGCATGGGAGGGGCGGGGAGCCGGGCCAACCCGCAGCAGTCAGGAATCTCAAGCGTTCACCCAGCCTCTGACAGGGAGGTGATCGTGTGAAGCTCGTGATCAAGGTCTACAACGAGGAAAGGGCGCTGGTCGTCCCGGCGATGGTTGTCCCCGGTCTGACCACCTGCGGTAGCTCATACTGCACCAGCACTTGCTGCATCACCTTGTAGGTCACCGGCTTTCCATGAACCAGGGCTCGCCCCCGCCCCACCCTCCAGTTACCGTCACAGGCAGTCTCTCGGACCAGAGCAGTCTCGGAGAGGAGATGGGCTAATTGAGGTCCAAAGTCCCGACGGGCCCGACGCTTCATGAAGCGATGAGCAGCGCCGCGCGCAGCCTCAGTTGGGTCAAGCAGGTGCGGCTGCTGGAGACCAACTGGGACCGCCGCTCGCGGAGGATCTTCGACCCGGCCGACCTGGCCGAGCTGTACCACGAGAACTCGAAGATGCGGCCGATAAACGGCCTCCAGCAGATGCTTTCGAGCGATGTCTTTCAGCAGCCGGTCATGCTCGAGGCGACCACCGGCATCGGGAAGCGATATCCACAATTCCGGCACATCACTCTGCCCGATCCGGTCGCTCCCAGGAGCCCTCTTGGTGAGGTGATCCTGCGCCGGAGGAGCATCCGCAAGTTCACCGGCGAGCCGATGTCGATTCAAGACCTGTCTTCATTACTTTATTTCACCAACGGGATTACATGCCGATTCGATTTCAAACGCCCCGACACCGGGGCCCCTCTGGTTCACTACTTCCGGGCATCCCCTTCAGGCGGGGGGCTTTACCCGGTGGAGATCTATGTCTGCCTGGTGAACGTGGCCGACACCGCTCCCGCCCTCTGCCACTATGAGACCCGGGAACACTCCCTGGCCATCCTGGACGACTCTCCCGGCGTGGTGGAGCGCACCCTACGGACTTTCACCGCTCACCCGATGTTCGTCCGCATGGACCTGGCTTCCGTCGTCGTCCTGCTCACCGGGGTGTTCGAGCGGACCTACGGGAAGTATGGGCCCAGAGGCTACCGGTATGCACTTCAGGAGTCCGGTCACATCGCTCAGAACGTCTGCCTCGTGTCAACGGCGTTGGGTTATGGGTCGGTGGCCATGGCGGCGTTCTATGACGATGAGGTCAACCGGCTGCTGGGGCTCGACGGGGTCGAGGAAGCCGTCCTCTACACCCTGGCCCTGGGGCGTTCGACGGAGAAGGTCGGTCGGAGCGTGACTCCGCAGAATTATGAAAGAGAGGTGCGGACCGATGAGGCTTGACGCCATACCGGTGCTGCGGCCCCAGTTCGAGATGGTTTCCATTTCTCCTGACGAGACCCTGGTGCGGTCCGGGGTCTGGTCCGGTCTCTCATATGTCCTCCGCGACGAGAAAGAGGCCGGGACTCTGTCGGCCGTGCTGCAACGAATCGATGGGAGCCGCTCGATAGAGGCGATCGCCGCCGAGGTCCCGGCGGCGGGCGAACAGGAAATCGTCAATCTGGTGCAGCAGCTCTTGGAGGGCGGCCTCATCGAGCTGAACGAACCCGGCTCCGTCCCATCGTCGGCTCTGTCGCCCGTGGCCCCGCTCCTTTTGCAGACGACCCAGCAGCCCCTCGGGGAATCCCTCAACAAGCTGACGTCCGGTCTTGTGGGCATCGTCGGTTCCGGGACGGTGGCCGAAGAGCTCCGCGCCATCCTCGAGCGCAGCGGCGTCGGCAGGGTTGTGACCGTTACCGGCGTCACGCCGGCGGCCGCGGGCGGCATCGACGCCGAGCGTCTCTCGTTCCTGGTGTGTGCTCTGGACCAACCAGACCCGGCTTTGCTCGCTGCGGTCAACCGCTGGGCCCTGGAAGAGCACATTCCGTGGCTCATCGCGGCGGTCGACGGGGTCTGTGGCCTGATTGGCCCGACCGTAGTCCCCTTCGAGACAGCCTGTTACCACTGCTACGAGACACGCCTCATCGCCAACATGACCTACCCCGAGCCCTACCTCGCCGCCCGCCAAGCCGCGGCGGCCGGCCACCCGAGCATCGGCGCCAGAAGGACCCTGCCGAGCCTCGCCGCGGTCGTGGCGGGCTGGGCGTCCTTCGAGGTCATCTGGGGGCTGACCACCGGGTATCTCCTGACCGCGGGCAAACAACTGCGAATGAACTTCCAGACCGGGGCCATCGAGTCCGTCGACGTCCTCAAGCTCCCCCGTTGTCCGGCATGCGGCCCCTTCGGCCGGCAAGAGCCGAATGCGGTCGTGTATAAGACCTTCGACACGATCCTGAAGGAGATGGGGATCTGATGACCGGTGCCACGACCTCTCTGGGGCCGATCCGCCGGACCCTCGCCGCGCTTGTCCCCCAAGAGGAGCTCCTCCAGGTCTTTGGTTGGTGGACCGGGATCATCAAGGAGATCTTCCTGGGCGCCGTCGAGGAGGGCGACCCGAAGCTCTTCCATGTGTCCGTCGCCCACACCCACCTCGAGCGGATTCTGGACCTCCCCTTCGAGCCCAACCTGAGGGCTGCCGGCAGCGGCTTGACTCTGGCCGACGCCCTCGGCCGGGCGGTGGGCGAGGTCATCGAGCGGTATGCCTCGTACTTCTGTGATCAGGAAGCCGTCGTCCTCGACACCTATCGCGGCCTGCAGGCCCGCGGCCTGCGAGCTCTTTCCCCGGAACGCTTCCAACCCTTCTCGGCTCAGCAACACGCCCAGGCCGGTTTCCCTTTTGCCCCTTTCAGCGAGGACACGCCCATCGGGTGGGTCGAGGGGGTGTCTCTGGCCGACGGCAAGCCCATCCACCTGCCGGCCCAGGTCGTCTACTTCGCGTACAAGAGGCGGCTCGGCGAACCCCCCATCACCTACGCCACTTCGTCCGGCTGCGCCTGCGCCTCCTCACCCGCCGAAGCGCTGTACAAGGGAATCTGCGAACAGGTCGAGCGGGACGCCGTCATGTGCGCCTGGTATGCCCGGGTCCATGACCTGCCGAAGCTTGTCCTCCCCGACGACGACCCGCTGGCCGAGACCTTGCGCGACAGGGGGTTCCTGTCCGGCAACCTGGAAGCCGAACTCCGGCTCCTCCCGACCGACCTCTCGTTCTCGGCCTTCCTCGGGATCGGCCGGCTGAACGTCTCGGGAAAGCCCCGTGCCTTCGTGGGTGGGGCGGCCAGTCTCGATCCGAGGGCGGCGGCCTTCAAGGCCTTCCTCGAGGTCGGGCAGGGCGTCCCATTCATCAAGTCCATCCTCCTCCAGAGCCCGGCCGTCCCAGCCGGGTCGACCTTCAATAACTTCGACGATAACCTTCGGTACTACGCGGCTCCGGAGAACATGAACAAGCTCAGCTTCCTGTGGTCGAGCGACCGGCGGGTCGAGCTGAGCCGGATTCCCGACCAGGCCCAAGAGTTGGGCAGGGACCCGGTGAAACTCCTCGCCAGGGCGGTCAAGGACCTGGTCAGCCGGGGCATGGAGCCCATCGCGCTGGACCTGACCCCTGGTGACGTCGCTGCTCTGGGCTTCAATGTCAGCCGCGTCCTGATACCCGAATTGGTCCAGCTGGGGACCCCTGGGACGTCTTTCCTGGGCAACCCCCGGATCTGGCGCATGCCACGACGGCTCGGCCTGGACAGCCTGCCTGAGGACAGGCCCAACCCCGACCTCCATCCCTACCCATGACCGGCGTCCGCGTGGACGCCAGAAGGAGGGTGGCCTCGGTGAACAGACCCCGAACCCTGCTCTTGACGGTCCTTGCCTACCTCGTCGTGGCCTCCGGAATCGCCTGGATCATCTCTGGAACCCTGCTGGAAGGAATATCCGCGCCTGCCCGCGAAGCCCTGTTGTACGGCTTCCTGGGGGTCGTGGCGGTGGTGTCGGCCGCTCTGAGTCCGGCCGATGGCGGCGCGGTTCCGTTGAGGAGGCACTTTCTGGCCGCCTTGCTTGGGGTGGCCCTGGCCGGAGCTGTCGCTCTGTCGCTGCGCGCAACCTCCGTCGCCCACGGAGGTGCTCCCGGCCTGGCGGCCATGATCGCGGCAACCGTCTCGGCGTTGTTCGAGACGGCCTTCGTGTACACCCTCACCCTGCGGGCCCTGAAGCGCTGCTTCTCGGTTCCTTGGGCAATCCTTCTGACCTCGCTCCTGTATGCCTTCTACCACGCGGGATACCTGGCCCCCGCGGGCCAGCTCGGTCGGCTTGGCTCCGTCTTCGGCACCTATGTCCTGGTCGGGCTAGTGAATGCCTCTCTGACCGAGGCGGTCGGAAGTCCGCTGGTCCTTTTTCCTTTCTACCTGAGCGCCGCGACCTTGTTCGACACTCAACGGTATGGGCTGCGAACGATGGCCGACCCAGTCGCTCTTGGGACCATCCTGGGCCTGTCGCTCCTGGCTGTAGCCACCCTTCTCCTGGTCCGCAGCGGCTTCGTACGGGGGCCGACATGGCCCCGGAGAAGTGAAAGGACCGCGGCGGGGCCCACGGCGGCGCGGGCCTCGGCTGACGCCGGGGTGGCGGCCGCCCTCGACCCCGGCCTCCGCGCTCCCCTCCGCCGGTTCGACCTCTTCGGCGGCCGCGGGCGGGTCGTCCGGACGCTCTCGGCGGTGGCCCCTTTGTTCGTCATCGGCCTGTTCTTCCGGTTCATCGTCAACGACCCGGTCCCGGTGGAGGGAGCCACCTGGGTCTCCAGCACCGCCCTGTTCGTGCAGGAGCGCGGCCTCATGGTCAGGTCCGCCCTCTACTTCGGCTTGGCCGGCTATCTGCTCATCCCGGCGGCGGCCCTGGCCTTCTTCCACGATGCCGCGGCCCGCGACCGGAAGACGCGGTCGCCTTTCCGGCGGCTGTGGCCCCGCCTCCTGGGAATGGCCCTCGGCACGCTGGGCCTGACCATTATCCTCCTGGTCATAGCGATCATGGCTTCGCTCCTTGTGGGGGAGGCCGTTTCCGGCCTCGCCGTTCTCCGGTTCATCGCGGTGGGCTTGGCCATGGCGACTTATGCCGCGCTGGCGAGCGCCTGGGTCCTGGCCGTGGCCTACAACACGACTTCGCCGGCCTGGAGCGTGGCTGTCAGTCTCCTGAGCTACATGATCATCTACAACTACTGGATGATCTACCCCCTGTTCAGTTCGTATTGGAGCGTCGCTCTCCCCACGTCCGCGGCAGACGTGGCGCGCTTCATGGCGGAGGTTTCCCAGCGGTCGGCTGACCTCTACGCGTGGGTCCCGCAATACACGTTCTATACCTCAACGGCCGTTGCGACCATGAGGAACCCTCTGGCCCCAGAGGTGTACCTGCCCTCATTCGGGGTTCTCGCGGTCTACGCCCTTGGTATTTCCGGGTTCGCCTTAGTTTCCGCCCGGGGGAGGGTCCGCTCTTGACGGTGGTCGAGGTCCGCGACATGGTCAAGACCTACAACTCGGTCCCCGCCGTGGACGGGGTGTCCTTCAGCGTGGAGAAGGGCTGGGTCTTCGGGCTCCTGGGGCCGAACGGTGCCGGCAAGACGACCATCATCGAGAGCCTCGTCGGCCTGCGACGCCCCGATTCGGGGACACTGTCGGTCCTCGGGAATGACCCGGTCCGGTCGCCGGCCGCCGTCCGGGAGAGGGTCGGGGTGCAGCTTCAGGTGACCTCGCTCTTTCCGCGGATCCGGGTCGAGGAGGCCATGAACCTCTTCGCCGCCCTGTACCCGAGGGTGCAGGACCCGAAGGGGTTGCTCAAACGGGTCGGTCTGGAACCGAAGAGAAAGGCCATGGCCCAGAGCCTCTCCGGCGGGGAGAAGCAGCGGCTGGCCTTGGCCCTGGCCCTCATCAACGACCCGGAACTCGTCTTTCTCGATGAACCTTCGGCCGGCGTGGACCCCCTTGGACGCCGGGCCATCTGGGAGATCATCCGGGAGCTGCGGTCTTCGGGGAAGACGGTCTTCCTCACCACCCACCTGATGGACGAGGCCGAGAAGCTCTGCGACGAGGTCCTCTTCCTCGACCGTGGGAAGTGCGTCGCCAAGGGCCCTCCAAGCGAGCTCATCAGCGGGCGGGAGGCCCAGAATCTCGACGACCTTTACGTGAAGCTGATGCAGGGGAGTGTCACCTGATGCCGGGGCGTTATCTGCGGGCGACGGCCGCCCTGACCTGGGCTCAGACCAAGCTGATGTTCCGCGAATGGGCCACCGTCTTCTGGTCCCTGCTCTTCCCGGTCCTCATGGTGGTCGTCTTCGGCGAGATCTACGGCAGCAAGCCGAGGCCGGAGTTCGGCGGCCTGAGGGTCCTCGACCTCTTCGTCCCCGGCCTGGTCGGCATCGGTGTCGCCTCGACGGCTTTCTATCAGGTCGGGGTCGGCCTGGTGAACCTTCGTGAGCGCCAGGTCCTCAGGCGTCTGCGGGTCTCGCCGGTTCCGGCTTGGTCCATCGTCGTCTCCCAGATCATCCCGGGCTATCTGATGATCCTCCTCATGGCCGCCGTCGTCTTTGCCACCGGCCGCCTGGTCTACGGGATCGCCCCCACGGGCCCGTGGCTCTCCATCTTCGGGGCGACGACCATTGGCGCCCTGAGTTTCCTGGCCCTGGCGTTCCTCCTGGTCAGCGTGGTCAGGTCCTCCGGGACGGCCAACGCCGTCGCCACGGGCCTGAACATGTTCATGATGGTCTTCTCGGGGGCCATCGTACCCCTGGCGGTCATGCCCGAACGCTTCAAGCTCATCACCAGGTTCGTGCCCCTGACCTACCTCGTCGACCTCCTCCGGGGCACCTTCGGCCCGCGCCCGGCCGGCGGCCTCTGGACCCCGCTATGGGTCCTCCTCGCCTGCCTCGTCGCCGGCGTCGCCTTGACCAGCCTTCTATTCAAGTGGGACTGAGGAAGGTCCGACCCGTTCGGACGGCCAATGCAAGACAACCGGGCCTCTGGCGGCCCGGTTGTTGTGCTTTCGCTCTGCCGGCCCTCGGCGGGCCGATCGGTCAGTCGGTCAGTTCCCTGATTCTTCCTGGACCTGGTCGAGGTCCGGACCGCTGGACCCCTTCTCGTTGTCTTCTCCCTTGGACCCCTTGTCGCCGTCCTCGTGCTGGCTGTCCTGGGCCAGGACCTGGCCGTTGCCGGCGTCGATCTTCAGTTCCTTCACGCCGTCGGCCGTCTTGACCTCCACGCTGTAGACAAGGTTCCCGTTCTCGTTGTCGAGGTCAACCTTGACCACGGTTCCCGGAACCGCCGCCAGCGCGGCGGCCTTGGCCTGCTCGGGGCTGATCTTGGCGGTCGCCTGAAGGGCGGCGGCCTCCGCGGCCTCGTTCCCGGACTGTTCCTCGGCGTTCTTGGCCGAATCCTTGCCTTCAGTTCCGTCGCCCGTCTGGTCTTGCGGGTTCGGGACCTGGATGCTGGAGGTGTACGACGGTTGATCGCCCTGCTGGTCCTGGGTCTGGTCCGCCGCAGCCGTGGCGGTCTGGGCCGCCGGCGCCGGGGCGGCCTTGGCTGACGCGGCCCGTGCCGGCAGCCCGCCGAGACCGATCGCTCCACCTAACACCAGCACGCCCGAAACAACGTAAACCAGGATTCTGTTCTTCATCTTCATCCTCCCTGCTTCGTTGAGATTGGGGCGGCACTATCCCAGGTCTTCCATGCCCCTATCGTTACCGGTGCCCGATCCCTGCCGCCTGACCACGCCCCCTCCCCCGGGTGGCTTGCCGGTGGATGTTCCCAGCAGGGAATAATATATCAGCCGCCGATGAGGAGGCCATTAGAGTCGAATTAGAAAACGATTAGAGTTCGGTCTAAGGTTCTTCTAATCCTGAAGATATAAAATCCCGATAGGTTGGTTGGTGGGGTGTTGTGAGCATGGACGACAAGGGTTCGAAGGCGCCACGCATTTTGGTCGTTGAGGACGAGGCCAGCTTGGCCAGGGCCCTTCAACTGGAGCTGGAACACGAGGGCTACCGGGTCGAGGTGGCCGGGAACGGCTACGAGGCCGTGGCCAGGGCGTCCGAGGGGGATTGGAATCTGATCCTCCTTGACCTCATGCTGCCCGGTTTGGATGGCTTCACGGTTTGCCGTCAGGTCCGGCAACGTTCGGCCGTGCCGATCATCATGCTCACGGCCCGTGAGGCCACCGGCGACAAGGTGACCGGCCTGGACGCCGGGGCCGACGACTACGTGGCCAAGCCCTTCGCCATCGAGGAACTGCTGGCCCGCATCCGCGCTCGCCTGCGGCGGTCGACTCCCCTCCACCAGGACGGGAACCGGCTGGCCGTGGGCGATCTGGTCATCTCTCGCGACACGCGGCAGGTCGAGCGCGCGGGCCGGCCCATCGCCCTGACCCGGCGCGAGTTCGACCTCCTGGCCTACCTGGCGGAGAACGCCGGGTTGGTCATGACCCGAGAGGCTATCCTCAACCACGTCTGGGGCTTCGATTACTACGGTGAGACAAACGTCGTCGAGGTCTACATCCGGTACCTGCGGGCGAAGATCGACGAACCCTACCCCACCAAGCTGGTGCAGACCGTCCGGGGCGTGGGCTACACCTTGCGGGAGGCCTGACAAGAGTGCGTTCCTTTTCGTGGCGCCTGACCCTCTGGTACACCGCCCTCTTGATGGCCGTCCTGCTGATCTTCGGGCTGGTGGCCTTCCTCGGGGTCCGCTACGTCCTTTTTTCCGCCGCGGCCCGCGAGGTGGAGGCGACGCTGGCCAGCGTCCAGCGCATGACCGGGGCAGGCGGTGACGAGCAGGGAGACTACAACCACATGGACCTGGACGACCCGGCGGTCACCGCCGTCCTGGGCAGCGGCCCCGTGTGGGTGCAGATAACGGCCTCCGACGGCCGGGTCATCAACCGCTCCCGCGGGCTCGAGGGCGTCGCCCCGCTCCCGGCCTACGTGGGGCCGCCCATGCGGACGAGGATCGGGGATGGCAACGCGCTCCTGGCGGGCGCAAAGCTCACCGGGGGCGTGCAGCTTCAGGCGGTCCGCCCCCTGGAGCGCGAGGAAGAGTTTCTGGCCACGCTGGCGCGGGTCTTTGCCCTGGTGGCCCTGACCGGCCTGGCGCCCGCGCTCATCGGCGGCCGGGCCATCGCCCGCGGCGCCCTCCGGCCGGTCGAGACCCTGACCCGCACAGCCCGGGAGATCACCGCCAGCGACCTGAGCCGGCGGATCCCGCTGGCCGGCCCTCGCGACGAGCTCTATGTCCTTGGGGAAACGGTCAACGGCATGCTGGCCCGCCTTGAAGAAAGCTACCGCCGCCAGAGGGAGTTCGTGGCGGCGGCCTCGCACGACCTGCGGACACCATTGGCGGTGGTCCGCAGTTACACCGACCTCCTCGGCCGCTGGGGCGGCGGCGACCCTGAGGTGGTGGCGGAGTCATCCCGGGCGATCGGTCGGGCGGCGTTGACCATGGAGAGGTTGGTCAACGACCTGTTGCTCCTGGCCCACGTCGACGCCCGCCTCAAGCTGGAGACCTCCCCGTTGCGGCTGGACGAAGTGGCGGCCGAGACGGTCGAGGAGGCGCGGGCGGTGGCGCCCGGGGTCACGGTCGAGCAGGGGCCCTTGGAGCCGGTGACCGTCTCGGCCGATGTGGCCTACCTCCGCCGGGCCGTATGGGCCCTCGTCGACAACGGCCTCAAGTACGGTGGCGGCAGGGTGACCGTCTCCGCCGGCCGGGAGGGGGACGAGGGCTTCCTCAGGGTGGCGGACAGTGGGCCCGGAATCGAGTCGGAGGAACTGCCGCGAATCTTCGAGCGCTTCTTCCGTACGGATCGCGCCCGCAGTCTCGGGGGCGGTTTCGGGCTCGGTCTCCCCACGGCCCGGGCCATCATCGAGGCCCACGGCGGACGACTTGAGGCCGACAGCGAGCCCGGCCACGGCAGCCGGTTCACGATCAAGCTTCCAGCGGCCTCCCCCAAATTCGTGACGCCGCGACCGAAAGGCCGACTTTCCGCCCCGGAGACCGCCGCCCCGGCAAAGGACTGACCCCGATGACCGATCACTTGGTGGAACGACTCATAGCCATCCTCTCGACTGGGGGCCCGCTGGGTATCTTCCTGGCCCTTGTCCTGGAGAGCGCTTGCGTCCCCATCCCCAGCGAGATCGTCCTCCCGTTGGCCGGCGTCCTGGTCGACCGGGGACTCCTCGGCTTCTGGTCTGCCGTGGGCTGGGCGGTCGCCGGACAGACGGTGGGCTCGCTGCTGGCGTACTGCGCCGGCCGATACGGCGGCCGCCCCTTCTTCGCCGCCCATGTGCCGCTCGGTCAGGCGGAACTGGCCGCGGCCGAACGCTGGTTCAGCCGTCATGGCGAGGCCGCCGTTCTCATCGGCCGTCTGCTGCCCGGGACCCGCACCTTCATCTCTGTCCCGGCGGGGTTCGCGCGGATGCCCGTGTCCCGCTTTCTCGTCTATTCCATGGCCGGCATCCTGCCTTGGACGACCGTGCTGGTGTGGGCGGGGGTGAGGTTCGGCCGGCTGTGGGAGGACTCGGCCTGGCGGTCGGCCTTCCGGTTGGCGGGGGTGGCGGGAGTCCTCATCGTCATCGCCGTCGCCATCGTGTATCTCAGGCGATGGCGACCGGGCCGGTGAGGGCGACGCGCTTTCGCGTCGGCCCGCTCGCAGGAACCCGGGCCCGGGCCTTGAATACTGTGTCTCCAGCAGCCACACTTGCCTTGATGTCGGAAACCCAGGAGGCACCCGAACCGGATGGAACCCAACCTCGTCTCCGACCTCGCCCGCGACCTCCCGCCCTTCATCGCCATGGACGTCCTCGAGCGGGCCCAGGCCATGGAGCGGGCCGGGCGCAGCGTCTTCCACCTGGCGGCCGGCGAGCCGGACTTCGAGACCCCGCGCCCCATCGTCGAAGCGGCCAAGCGCGCCCTCGACCTCGGCCACACCCACTACACGCACAGCATGGGCCTGCCGGAACTGCGCAAGGAGATTGTCCGGCACCACCGCGCCAAATACGGCGTAACCGTCTCGCCGGAGCAGGTCGTCGTGTCGTCGGGCACCTCGCCCCTCCTGATGCTCGTCTTCATGGCCATCTGCGACCCGGGCGACGAGGTCATCATCTCGGACCCGCACTACGCCTGTTACCCGAACGCCATCCGGTCGGCCGGCGGCGTGCCGGTGAAGGTCCGGGTGACCGAGGACGGCGGCTTCAAGTTCGACCTGAAGGACCTCCGGGCGGCGGTCACCCCGCGGACCAAGGCCATCCTGGTGAACTCCCCGTCGAACCCGACCGGGGTCGTCCTCGGGGCGGCGGACCTCGCCGCCCTGGCCGGGGTCGGCCCGCTGATCATCTCCGACGAGATCTACCACGGCCTCGTCTATGGTGAGCGCGAGCACACGATGCTTGAATTCACCGACCGGGCGGTGGTCATCAACGGCTTCTCGAAGGCCTACGCCATGACCGGGTGGCGCCTGGGCTACGTCATCCTCCCCCAAGAACTCGTCCGGCCCGTCCAGAAGCTGCAGCAGAACCTGTTCATCTGTGCCTCGTCCTTCGGCCAGCACGCGGCGATAACCGCCCTCCGCGAAGGGGACGAGTTCACGAAGAAGATGGCCGCGGCCTACGACGAACGGCGCAGGTTCATCCTGCGCCGCCTGAAGGAGATCGGTCTGGGCGTCAGGGTTGAGCCGACCGGGGCCTTCTACGTGCTGGCCAACGCCGGTCACATCCACCCGGACTCCTATGCGCTGGCCTTTGACATCCTGGAACGGGTCGGCGTGGCGACGACGCCGGGCATCGACTTCGGGCAGGGCGCCGAGGGCTACCTGCGCTTCTCCTACGCCAGCTCCCTCGCGAGTATCAAGGAGGGCATGGACCGGCTCGAGGCCTACGTGGCCGACCCGTCGATGCGGCCCGGAAAATAGGCGGTCCTGACACAAGCCCTTGAGAGCGGCCACCGCCGCCCTCAAGGGCTTTTTTGACATTGGGCCACGGACCGCGTGCTGCCTTACGCCCCCAGCCCTACCCTACCCGTTCTTCCGGGCGACGAACTCGGCGGCGCGAAGGCCGGTTGCCAGTTGCACCGAGACCAGCTTGCGGATGGGGATGACCTCGTAGTTCAGCTCGGCTTCGAGTTCGGTGTTGCGCCGGTCGAGTTCGGCCAGGACCTCATCGCGCACCTTCGCCAAACGGGCCACGGCCGGGTCGGTGGTCGCGCCGCCGCCCTTGCCGATCTCCAGGGCCGCCAGGCGGGCGGCCATCCCGAGCATCAGGAGGCGGTAGAACTTGTTGACCTGGTTGTTGGAGAAGACCTCGGCCACCGTCGCCGGGCGCTCCAGGTCGGGGCTGGTCTTGGCCCAGTCGCGCTGGGCCTCGGCGTTGTGGGGCCAGGTCCGGAGGTAGTTCTCGATGGCCGTCCGGAAGCGCGACGGGCCCGAGAGGAGGTCCTTCATCGTCTCGTACTTTCCCTTGAGAAAGTCATAGGCTTGCGCGGCGCGATCGAGTCCCTCGAGGACGACGGTCCGCCGCGAGACGTCGGACGGCCTCAGGTCGTCGATCCGCGGGTCGTAGAAGTATGGCATCTCGCAGACCAGGGTGAACGTGTCGGCCACAGAGCGGGCGTAGTCGTCGCTGGACGTGCCGCCGGTGATCATGGTCGCCGGGTCCCTCCGCGTATGGGCGGCGAGGAACTCGTAGCTGTCCTTCGAGCTCGGCATGACGTACACGGCGTCGGCGAGCTTCACCGCGTAAGGCATCTCCGGCTCGCCCAGGGCCAGCGGGAGCGTCTGGCGCGCGGCCTCCCCCTGGAGCACCGGGCACAGCTCCTGATAGGGCTTGGAGATGTAGAAGTAGACCCCGCCGAAGCCCGCGTTGTGCAAGGAGTACATGAAGGCCGGCTTGACCTCGTCGATGATCTTCATCAGCGCCTGGGTCTCGGGAATCGGCGAGTCGAAGTGCAGGGTCTTGTAGTTTATCGGGAAGGTCCACTCGACCTGTTCGTGGGACGCGGGCCGGTAGAAGTTCGTGGCGTAGTTTCGCAGGGTGAAGGGCCCGGGGAACCAGCCCTCGTTGAGCTTCGCGCCGTCGGGGTCAGCGCACTTGACGATGTACCACGTGTACCCCAGACGCCTGACGACGTCCGGGTGGCGGGCCAGGTAGTCAGAAAGGAACTCGAGCATCATCGCCCCGATGGGCTCGTTGGGGTGCGGGCACCCGAAAAGCAAAGCCGCCCGCGTGCCGTCCGGCATGGGCAGGACCGGGCCCGGCTTGCGCGGTCCGATGACGACTACGGAGATGGGATGTCCCCCGGTGGAACGGCCCAGGGGCACCAGGCTCACCGCCCCGGGGTGTTCGGCGGCGAGTCGCTCGGAACTGTGGTCGAGTTCGTCGACGGTGAGGAAGCGCTTGTAGTCCGGGACTGCTGCCAGGGCTTGTTCCACGAGCGTGTCAAAGGTCTGGTCCATGTGGTCGGCTCTTCGGCCTGGCTCCTTTCATCGTGCCGAGGGTATTGGAACCCACGATTCGACGCTTCCGGTTAATCTCCTCCCGAGGCCAGAGAATAGCCGGGCTCCGGTCGCCACCCGCTCGAGTCTCCGGCCACGGCCTTCGAAGGCCCGCCGTTCCGGCCTCCGTCGGCGCCGCGACCACGACGCGCTCCAAAAAAATGTTTTCGATCCAGAAGGAAAACCATGAATCCGGTTGAATTTCGAAGTCTTAAACACCCAAACACCGCGCGGAACTGGGGATATAGGGGGCGATTAGAATCAGAGCCAAAGCTTTAATAGCGCTGGCCGTGGTCGTGGCGTTGCTGCTGAGTGTGGCGGCGTGCTCCACGGGCGGCAACGGAACCACCGGGTCACTGAAACCCAAGAAGGGCGGGACTTTCATCATCGCCTACACGGGGGACCCGATCAACTTCAACCCGGACGCCAAGATCGACGACATGGCTTACGCCATCAACCAGAACCTCTTCAACAAACTCGTGACCCTGGACTACAACTACAACGTGATCCCGGACCTCGCCGAAGCCCTGCCCACCATTTCCGCGGACGGCAAGACGTACACCTTCAAGCTCCGCAAGGGCGTGAAGTGGCATGACGGCAAGCCGTTCACCTCGGCCGACGTCAAGTGGACCTTCGACACGATCATCGCCAAGAAGGGCAACGCCTCGTCGAACGTGGCCGCGCTGGACAAGGTCGAGACCCCGGATGACAGCACGGTGGTCATGAGCCTGAAGGAACCCAGCGCTCCGTTCCTCGGCTTCCTCGCTTGGTACGGCACCTTCATCATGCCGAAGCACATTTATGACGGGACCGACTGGCTCGAGAACCCGGCCAACATGAACCCGGTCGGCACCGGCCCGTTCAAGTTCGCCGAGTGGAAGAAGGCCGACCACGTCACCCTGACCGCCAACAAGGATTACTTCAAGGGCGCGCCGTACCTCGACAAGGTCATCTTCCAAATCATCCCCGACGCGAACACGGCCCTCCAGGCCTTCCTCAACGGCGACGTCGACTACCTGCAGACCCGGCCGCCGTTGAGCGAGGTCAAGAAGCTGCAGCAGACGTCCGGCGTCAAGATGATCCTCCTGCCGTCGCCGAGCCGCTACTACGTCGCCTTCAACCAGGGGCGGAAGCCCTTCGACAACGTCAAGGTCCGCCAGGCGGTCCAGCTCGCCATCAACAACGCTGAGATTGCCGAGAAGGCCCTCAAGGGTCTCGGCGCACCGGCTGAGAACTACTACACCCCGTCCATCGGCTGGGCCGTCAACAAGAACGCCAAGATCCCGGCCCGCGACCTCGATCAGGCCAAGAAGCTCCTCGACGAAGCCGGCCTGAAGCCCGACGCCAAGGGCATCCGGATCAAGACCAACCTCCCCTACTTCACCGGGAGCGACTGGAAAGACATGGCCACGGTGATCAAGGAGAACCTCAAAGAAGTCGGCATCGACGTCACCCTCGAGGAGCTCGAGATTGCCGCCTGGATGGCCAAGGTCATCGACAAGCACGACTTCGGTGTGACCATCCTCAACGGCTTCCAGGGCCCCGACCCGGACAACCTCCGGCTCCGCGTGGGGACCGGCGGCGGGATCAACGTCAGCGGCTACAGCAACAAGGCCATCGACGAGGCCCTCACCGCGGGCAGGCAGAAGATGAACCAGGCCGACCGGGCGCCGTTCTACTTCAAGGCCCAGGAGCTCATGGCCCAGGACCTGCCCATCGCCCCGCTGGCCGAGGTCGTGACCATCGCCCCGTTCAAGGACTACGTCCACAACATGCCGATCGACGAGGCCAAGGGCAAGGTCACCTTTGCCGACTTCAGCCTGGTCTGGCTGGCGAAGACGGCCAAGTAGCGACCGCCTGACCCGAACGGCTGCCTGACCCGAGCGACTCCCTGATTCGTTTGACCGACACAGTCCGGGGGCCGGACCGGTTC
>JAJZPE010000221.1 GCA_021811325.1 Bacillota bacterium | reverse complement strand
TCTGATCTGGGGCGAGCGCCTTCGGCCGCCATTATCGCGAGGCGGCCGTCGGCCGCGGCACCGAGCTGGCCGTGGCCATCCTGACCGCCGACCCGGTGGCCTATCAGGTCAAGGGGGTCGTGGCGGCGACCGCCGGGAGCAAGGTGGCGGTCCGCGTGACCGAGGCCTTCACGGCCACGCCGCCCGTCCCGGGAAAGCGCATCGACCAGGGACCCACGGCGGCCTAGCCCAAAGGCACCGGCCCCGTGGTGGCGTCGTCGACCAGGAGGCCCAGCAGGGATTGGCCGGGTCTTGCCAGAATTGCCAGGGTAGACCAGCCCGGAAGACGAATTTAAGCCACCGCTTTCGGGCGGTGGCTCATTTGCCCCTTGGTCCTCACTTCGGGCGCCGCGCACCCTCATTCCTGGGCCCGCGACCTGGCATCGGGTAGGGATTGTGGCCGTCCTACTCCCGGTCCAGGGCCAGTTCGAAGCGGCCCACTGCTTGACCAGGTCGATGACCTCAACCGGGGTCACAAATCAAGGACCCCGAGGACATGAGCCGAGGAGGGACGACCATGCCCGAGCCTTCGAAGTGGCCGCCGATGCGGATCGCCCCCGCCTATCCGACCCCGCGGCACGAGCAGTTGGCCCGCGACCTGACCAACGCCCTGGCGTTGGACCCGCGGGTCCAGACCGTGCTCCTCTCGGGGTCCTTGGCGCGCGGCCGCGGCGTGCCGGAATCGTGCGTGGACCTGACGGTCATGGTCCGCCCCGAAGACTTCAAACGCTACGTGGCCAAGAGCGGCGACCGCTCGGGCGCCGCGGCCCGCCGCCGCCGCGAGGCTTTCACCGGCCTAGGCGCCGACGAGATCTACGAAGATGGCCTGGGGATGACCGTCATCTTCTCCGGCCTCCAGTGCCACCTGGGCTTCACCGACGGGGACCTCAAGCCGGGAGCGGGCCTGCCCCGCGAGGACGGCTTCGAGCTGGAGGTCGGCAACTACGCCGTCTACTCGGTGCCCCTCCTTGATCGCGACAGCTACTGGGAGAACTGGCGCCGCCGCTTCCTGCCCTTCCTCCCCGAGGACGTCCGCCTGGCCCGCCTGGAAGCCGTCCGCGCCGACTTCGAGTACAACCTGGAGAACATCAGACTGATGGCCAGGCGCGGATTGCTCTTCCACGGCCTCGAGCGGGTCATGATCGCCTTCCGCTATCTCATCCAGATGTGCTTCCTGACCGCCAAGGTCTACCCCATCGACTACATGAAGCACCTCGAGGAACAGGTCACGCTGCTCCTCGGTCATCCCGGGTGGCTATCGCAGATGTCCGCGGTGTTCACCGTCCCGAACCTGACTCCGGGGCTGCTGATGGCCAAGGCCGACCTCCTCAGGCACCTGGCCGACAGCTTCCTCGCCGAACTGCAGCTCGAACGGCGGTGAGCGAAAGATCAGGACCGGCCCCGCGCCGGTCCTGATTTCACTCTTCCCGGTTCTCTTGCTCTTCATTGAACCAAACGCCCCCGTGGCGACACTAACAGGCGGATGGATGCGAAGGCGGCGGGACGTGACGGCGGACGGGTGGTGATGACGTGTCCGTGCGGCCCACGACGACAACGGACGGTGCCCTGCCCAACGCCATGGACCAAGGCCCGCGCGGCGCCCCGGGCGACGCCCGCCTGGTGGCCCTGGTCGCCGCCGCCGACCGGGAGGCCTTTCGCCTCCTCTACGAGCGGTACGCCGACCGCCTCTTCCGCTATGCCGTCCTGCGGCTGGGGGATGCGGCGGCCGCCGAGGACGCCGTCCAGGAGACCTTCCTCGCCGTCTGGAAGGACGCCGCCGCGTACGAAGGCCGTTCGTCCGTATCCACCTGGCTCTTCGGCATCGCCCACCACAAGGTGAACGCGGTCGTGAGAGGCCGGGCGCGGGAGACCCCGCTGGCGGGGGAGGCCTTGGCGGGGGATGAGCCGGGGCCCGATCGGGAGGAGCCGAGCGACGAGCGGCTGCGGGTCCTGGCGGCCATCCGGTCCCTGACCGAGGAGCACCGGGAAGTCCTCTTCCTCGCCTATTATCAGGGCCTGGGCGTGCGGGAGGCGGCCGCGGTCTGCGGGATTCCAGAGGGGACCGTCAAGAGCCGATTGCACCACGCCCGGCGAATGCTGGCCGAAAGACTGGGGGAGGGAGAGCCGACGTGAGACCTGAGCCTGAAGACCATCTGGAGCGAATGGTTCGCGCGGCGGTCCAGACCCTTCCGCCGGCCCCGGAGGTCCTGTGGGCGGAGCTGGAAGGACGTCACCGCGCCCGAGCCCAGACGGAGTCTGAGATGCCCGCGGTGGCCGCCATGTGTCTCGCCCTTGCCGCCTCGGCCCTCGCGGCCGCGCTGAGGCCGGGGGACTGGGCCCGCCGCCCGTTGGATCTCATCCCCTCGTACGTCCGCGCTTGGTTGCCCGCGTTCAGGTCCACCTGACCCAGCGGACGAAGACAGGTCGACATCCCGCAAGGAGGTCATCGAGATGAGCGAAGGTAAGGACCGCGAATCCATGGCCGAAGTGGCCGAACAGCTTCCGAAGATGATGAAGGCCCTCAGCGACAGCCTGCCCGAGATGATTGCGAAGATGATGAAGACCCTCTACTCGGAGGAGGTCGGCCGGGAGTACGGGAAGTCCGTGGCCGCTTTCTACAAGAGCCTGAAGGACGGCGGCATCGACCAAGACATGGCCCTCCACCTGACGATGGAGTTCATGAGCAACCACCAGCAGTTCCTGAAGTCGGCAACGAGCAAACTGAACGGCGGCAAGATAGAGTTCACCAAGGGGTCGCCGGAAGATCACGGCCCCCGGAACTGGTGATAGCCGGCCGGCTGGCCATGTCCCTGGCCCTGTCCTTGGGCGCGGCGGTCCGCCTCGGGGCTTCCCTTGTCGCGGCGGGCCTCCGGGTCCCGCGCGAACGGCGAAGGGCCAGGCAGGCCTTCAAGCGGACCCTCATCGAGGCCGGCCTACCGCCAGACGCCGTCCGCGAACTGAGCCGCCTCTATCCGGGGCTCGACTGGCGGGACTTCGCCGTCACCCTCGAGGCCCGCTTGCAGAGGTGAGAAAGAGCTGCCCCGGGCGGTCGGCGCCGGGGCAGCTCTTCGTTTACTTCAGGTGGGCGGACCGGGTCAGCGAAAGCCGGCCGGCGGAGCCCGGCCCGGCAAGCGTCCTCATTCAGGCCCCGTGAGCATCTCCGTGGTCGCCATACCCGGCGGGACCATCGGGTAGACCTTCTCGCTCGGGTCGATGACGCACTCCACGAGGCAGGGACCGGGCGTCTCCAGGGCCTCCTTGACGGTCTTCCCGAGCTCGGACGGCTGGCTGACCCGTAGGCCGTCTATCCCG
>JAJZPE010000036.1 GCA_021811325.1 Bacillota bacterium | reverse complement strand
CCTCCGGGGTGTGGCCGTCACTTCTTGGCCTGGATGTACTCGTGGATGGCCTGGGCCGCCTTCTTGCCGGCGCCCATGGCCAGGATGACCGTGGCCGAGCCGGTGACCGCGTCACCGCCGGCGTAGACGCCGTCTTTGGTCGTCTTGCCGGTCTCTTCTTCGACGATGAGGCCGCCCCATTCCTTGGTCTTGAGCCCTGGCGTGGTGCTCGAGACGAGCGGGTTCGGGCTCGTGCCGAGGGCGATGACGACGGTGTCGCAATCGATGGTATAGTTCGAGTTCGGGACCGGGACCGGCCGGGCCCGACCGCTGGCATCGGGCTCGCCGAGGTCCATCTTTTGCACTTCCATGCCCTTGACCCAGCCGTTCTCGTCACCGATGAACTTGACCGGGTTGGTCAGGAAGTGGAACTTGACCCCTTCCTCGATGGCGTGCTCGAACTCCTCGGCCCGAGCGGTCATTTCCTTCTCGGTCCGGCGGTAGACGACGAAGGCCTCGTCGGCCCCGTGGCGCAGGGCCGAACGGACCGAGTCCATGGCCACGTTGCCGGCGCCGACGACGGCCACCCGCTTCCCCGACTTGATCGGCGTGTCGTATTCGGGGAACTTGTAGGCCTTCATCAGGTTGGTCCGGGTCAGGTACTCGTTGGCCGAGTAGATGCCGTTGAGGTTCTCGCCCGGGGCGCCCATGAACTTCGGCAGGCCGGCGCCGGTGCCGAGGAAGACGGCCTCGAAGCCCTTGTCGAACAGCTCGTCGACGGTCACCGTCTGGCCGACGATGACGTCGGTCTCGAGCTTCACGCCGAGCTGCTTGAGCAGGTTAACCTCTTCGGCGACGATGGCCTTCGGCAGACGGAATTCGGGAATGCCATAGATGAGCACCCCGCCCGGGGCGTGCAGGGCTTCGTAGACGGTCACGTCGTAGCCGAGCTTGGCCAGGTCGCCGGCGGCGGTCAGGCCGGACGGGCCGGACCCGACGATGGCCACCTTGTGGCCACGGCCCGGGGCGCCGTCATCCGGCTTCTGCACCTTGACCCCGCGCTTCATGGCCATGTCGGCGGCGAAGCGCTCGAGCCGTCCGATTGCCTCGGGCTGGCCCTTCTTGCCCAACAGGCAGACCTTCTCGCACTGCTCCTCTTGCGGGCAGACGCGGCCGCAGATGGCCGGCAGGGAATTGGTTTCCTTGATCTTGTCGTAAGCGGTGGCCCAGTCGCCCGTCTTGGCCGCCTTGATGAAGTCCTTGATCTGGACTCCGACCGGGCAGCCCTTCTGGCACGGGGCATCCTTGCACTGCAGGCAGCGCGCGGCTTCGGCCTTCGCCTCTTCCTCCCCATAACCCAGGGCGACTTCGTTGAAGTTACGCCTTCTCGCTTCGGCCTCTTGGGCCGGCATCGGGGTGCGCGGTTTGATCGGCATCAGTTGGCCACCTCCGCCTTGTAACGGTCGAACGCCAGCTTTTGTTCGGCGGCGTACATCTTGCCCCGCCGGACGGCCTCGTTGAAGTCGACCTTGTGGGCGTCGAAGATGGGGCCGTCGACGCAGGCGAACTTGGTCTTGCCCTCGACGGTGCAGCGGCAGGCGCCGCACATGCCGGTCCCGTCGACCATGATCGGGTCCAGGCTGACCAACGTCTTCAGGTTGAACGGCCGGGTCGTCTCGGCCACCGCCCGCATCATGACCATCGGACCGATGGCGATGACCTGGTCGATAGGCACTCCCTGGTCGATGAGCTGCTCCTTCAGGACGTCAGTGACCAGGCCCTTCGTGCCCGAGCTGCCGTCGTCGGTGCAGGTGAGCACGTCGGTGCACGACTCGCGCAGCTCGTCGAGGAGGATGAGGAGGTCCTTGGTGCGGGCCCCGACGATGCCGGTGACCTTCACACCGCGCTCTTTGAGCGCCTTGGCGATGGGCAGGATGGGGGCGACACCGAAGCCGCCGCCGATGACCACCACGTGGCCTGAATCGAGCAGCGGCGCGGGCTTACCCAGCGGCCCGGCGAAGTCCAGAATGGCCTGGCCGGCCTCAAGCCTGCCGAGCAGGCTGCTGGTCTTGCCGACCTCCTGGATGACGATGGTCACCGTTCCCCGCTTGGGATCGGTGGCGGCGACGGTGAGCGGGATACGCTCGCCCGTCTCGTTGACCCTGACGACCACGAACTGCCCCGGCTGGGCCTTCGCGGCCACCAGGGGCGCCTCGACCTCGTAGAGCTTGGTCACCGGTGTCAGGACACGCCTCTTGACGATCTTGAACATCTCCGGTCTCTCCTTGTGCCTTTGGTGGTGTAGGTTAGGAAACCCAGTAGTGATTCTTTGTACAACTCGTGCATCCTTTTTTCCAAGACCCATTTTTCTTATCTTAACATACTTAGGGTCACAAAAATAACCCAATCTGCTCCCGTACGCTGGGTGTTCACGCCATAAAACCGGCCGCCGTCCCCCGCCGTTGCCGTCATCGGGTCAGGCGGGCCGCGGCGACGCCCTGCCAGGCGACGCCGACGGCGTTGTCCACGCACAGGGCGGTTTCGGGAAAGTACAGGCGGGCGCCCACCGCCCGGTGGCCGAGGCGCTCGGCCAGCCGCTGGCGCAGGTACCGGTTGGAGGCCACGCCCCCGGCGACGAGGACGTCCTTGATCCTGGTGGCCTCGATGGCCGGCCGGACCATCTTCTCGAGGGCTTTGGCCAGGGTGCGCTGGGCCGCCCAGGCCACGTCGGCCGGCCGGGCGCCGGCCTCCAGGGCCCGGTAGGCCGCGGAGAGCGGGCCCGACAGGCTGAAGTAGTAACGGTCGTCCCGCAGGCCGCCGGACACGGGCAGGGTGACCGCCTCCGGCCGGCCCTCCTCGGCCCGGCCCCCTTCCGCCAGCTGCTCGAGGTGCGACCCGGCCGGAAAAGGCAGGCCCATGTGCACCCCGAGGTGGTCGAGGAACTGCCCGGCGTGAAGGTCGATGGTCCCGCCGAGGAGGATGACCTCGAAGAGGGGTCGACGGCGACCGCCACGCCGCGTCCGGACACCCCCGGCCGGCTCCAGGAGCAACAGCTCGCTCGTGCCGCCCGAAAGGTGCAGGGCCAGAAGGCGATGCCCGTCCGCGAGGACCGGGCCGGCGCCGGAGGTCTCCAGGCCGGCCCGAAGGTGCCCCTCCTGGTGGGTAACCGGGACGAAGGGCACGCCCAGGGCCGCGGCCAGCGAACGCCCGAAGCCCTCGGCCACCTTGAAGACGGGCATGTACGAGCCCATCTCAGGGCGGGGGGCGACGCTGGCCGCCACGGCCACGACCTTGACCCTCCCGCCGACGGCCGCGGCGGCCTCCTCCAGGGCTTCGTCGAGGACCTCGGGCAGGGCCAGGAGGTGGCGGAAGACCGCCTCGGACTGGGCCAGCCCGCGCTCCCCGGACGGGACGGACACCGCCCGCCTGGCATCGGCCAGGCGAGCGTCGGCCAGGTGGGTGTCGACGGCGACTAGGGCCGCCGAGGTCGTGTAGTAGCTCGTGTCGAGGCCGAGGACGGCTTTATCCATCGACATCGCCCCCGCCTCGGTCCTCGCCCTCGTCTTCCGCCTTCAGCCCACGGGCGACGGTTCCGAGGATGCCGTTGACGAACCGCCCCGAGTCCTCGGTGCCGAACTTCTTGGCCAGTTCCACCGCCTCGTTGATGGAGACAGAGACGGGGATGTCGTCGCGGTAGGTCATCTCGTAGAGGGCCAACCTCAAGACATTCCGGTCGATGTTGGCCATCCGCTCGAGGCGCCATTCCCGGGCGCGGTCGCTGATGGTCTTGTCGATCTCCGTCAGGTGGTCCAGGGCTCCCCGGACGAGTTCGCCGGCGAAGCTGATGTCATCGGGCGTCAGCTCGCGGGCGGCCGCGCCGTCGCTGACGCCAAGCTGCTGCTGCCTGGCCGTGTAGGCGAGGGCCCGCGCCGGGTCAGCCCGGCCCACGTCGACCTGGAACAGGACTTTGAGGGCCAGTTCGCGGGTGGACCGCCGGCTCATGGGACCCCTCCTCGCAAAAGGCCCCGCGCGGCAAAGGGCCGCCGGGGCTGCATCGCCTTACATTAGTCTGCTCCGCGTGGTCACCGTTATCGCTCGCGGTCGCCGGGGGGCAACAGGCGGTCGAGGATGTCCATCAGGCCCTCTTTCTCCTCGTCCATCCGCCGCCCGACCTGATAGCCGACAAAGACGCAGATGGTGATGAAGATGGTCCACAGGAACCCCAGCTTGTATATGGACAAGCTGATGGCCAGGCCGATCAGCGAGCCCAGGGTCTTGCCGCGATGGTTCTCGAAGAGTTCTTTGAACAGGCGTTCCCAGACGGTGCCCTCACTCTTGGCGCCTTCCCTGCTCATTCCACTCGACCTTTCCGGACTTCGTTGGTGATGTTCTCCACGAACAGCCGGACCTCGTTGGCCTCGACCCCCACGACGTTCTTGACGTAGCTCCGGACGGTCTTCTGTATCTGCTCCGAGACCTCAGGGATGTTCGACTCCGGGCTGACCCAGGTGCGCAGCCGCACGCCGACCCCGCCCTGCAGGGCGTAGACCCAGGCGCGGACGTCCCGGACGCCCTTGACCTGCCGGGTGACCTTCTTCACCAGGTTCTCCACAGCCCGTAGAGAGATGCGGACCTCGCCGAGCGACGTCTCGTGGACCACGGTCTCCAGCGGGTTCTGCCGGGAGAAGCCGTAATAGATGAAACGTACGGCGACGATGAAGAACAGGCTGGCCAGGACACCGATGGTCCAGCGCCCGTTGGGGTCGGCCAGGGAGCGCTGGACCAGGGCCAGTGGCTCGGTCCACCCACCGGCGGACATCATGACGAAGATGAGCGACAGGAAGGCCATCCCGAAGGTGAAGATGGTCAGGATGATGCGGTCGAAAATACCCATTTTGAAGCCATTCCCCCTCTCCCTGCGGCTTGTCCGAACCGGGTCCGAGAAGAGCCGCGGGACCGGCTGCCCCGCGGTGACTCTTGGAGCCTAACGGACCCTTTCGACGTTCTCCTTATCGGTGTGGAAGGCCACCCCGTGGATGTGCACGTTGCATTCGACGACGTCCAGGCCGGTCATGCTCTCGACGGCCTTCTTCACGTTCTCCTGGACCCTCTGGGCCACGTCCGGGATGCGAACGCCGTACTCGATGACGATGTAAAGGTCGACGGCCGCCTCTTTCTCGCCGACCTCGACCTTGACGCCCTTCGACAGGTTCCTCTTGCCGAGCATCTCGGTGATGCCGCCGACGATGCCGCCACTCATGCCGGCCACACCTTCGACTTCGGTCGCCGCGATGCCCGCGATGATGCCGACCACGTCATCGGCGATCCGGACGTTGGAGCCGTCGTCGCCGCCGCCCTCGAACTTGGTGATTGATTCGGGCCGGTCCAAGCGGGCCACCTCCCAGCTCGTTCTCCCATTATGTTTATACTCAGGCTGCCATAATATTACTTTCCTCGCGCCCCCTCGCCTACGCATCAGCGCCCCGAGGGATCCGCCCGCGGCTCAGCGCTCGCCGACCTGCCCGGCGAGGGGGGACGGGCTCCCGACCAGGCCGCCGCTCTCGAGGAAGCCGGTGTTGGTCCGGCCCGCCCGGAAGTCGGCGCTGTCCAGGATGCGCTTGTGGAGGGGGATGGTCGTCTTGATGCCGCCTACGACGTATTCGCCGAGGGCCCGCCGCATGCGGGCGATGGCCCGCGGCCGGTCGCGGTCCCAGACGATGACCTTGGCCAGCAGCGAATCGTAGAAGGCCGGCACCTCGTAGCCGCGTCCGGCGTAGCCGTCGACGCGGACGCCCGGGCCGCCTGGTTCGCGGTAGTCGGTGATCCGCCCCGGGGACGGCCGGAAGTCGTTGTCCGGGTCCTCGGCGTTGATCCGGCACTCGATGGCCCAGCCGGTCAGCTCGACTTCCCCCTGCTGGTAGCCGAGGGGCTCACCGGCCGCCAGGCGGAACTGCTCGCGGACGATGTCGATGCCCGTCACGACTTCGGTGATCGGGTGCTCCACCTGGATGCGCGCGTTCATCTCCAGGAAGTAGTAGTGCCCGTCGTTGTCGAGGAGGAACTCGACCGTCCCGGCGTTGGTGTAACCGACCGACTTGGCTACCCGCACGGCCGCCTCGCCCATCTCTTGCCTGAGAGCGGGGGTCATGGCCGGCGACGGGCTTTCCTCCAGGATCTTCTGCCGCCGCCGCTGGATCGACGAGTCGCGCTCGCCAAGGTGGACGACGTGGCCGTGGTGGTCGGCCAGGACCTGGAACTCGATGTGGCGCGGCGCGACGAGGTACTTCTCGATGTAGACCCCGGCGTTGCCGAACAGGGACCCGGCCTCTTCGCCGGCCTTCTGCAGGGCCGCCACAAGCTCCTCGGGGGCGTTGGCGACGCGGATGCCGCGCCCTCCCCCGCCCGCCGTGGCCTTGACCAGCACCGGGTAGCCGATGCGCTCGGCCACCTCGCGGGCCTCGGCCGGCGACTCGACGACCCGGTCGGTGCCGGGCACGACCGGCACGCCGAGGCGGATCATCCGGTTCCTGGCCGGCGCCTTCTCCCCGATTTTCTGCATGGCCAGAGCGGTGGGCCCGATGAAGGTTATCTTCCAGGCCTCGCAGACGGCCGCGAAGAACGGGTTCTCGGACAGGAAGCCGTAGCCTGGATGAATGGCGTCGGCCCCAGACTTGGCGGCGGCGGCGACCATCCGCGGGATGTCGAGATAGGCTTTGGCCGGGTTTCCGGCCCCGAGCGAGTAGGCTTCGTCGGCATACTTGACGTGCAGTGAATCGCGGTCTTCCTCGGCGTATATGGCCACAGACTTGATGCCCAATTCACGACAAGCGCGAATGATCCTGATGGCGATTTCGCCCCGATTGGCGATCAGAACTTTGGCAAACACGCTATTGAAGTCCACCCTCCGCTTCGAAACCAGTGGTTATATGTTCTCCCCACCGATATGAATTCCTGCAGAGCCAGTTTGTCCCGTTGACAGAACTTTGTTTACATGTTAACTTGAACGGGTGCCTAATTCGCGGCTCTTTTTGGGCCGCGGACCGGGGGAAAACGAAGCCGCCCTAGAGGCGGCAGGGGTGAATCGCCGGACGGCGCAGGCTCTCCCATGGAGGGCGGTGGCCGCCGGGCGCGGGCTGTTGATTTCCCCAGTCCGAACCCGTCAACTAACCTCGGCGGCAATCAAAAGGAAAGGGGTCGTAAAACATGAAAAACCGTAAGACGTGGTTCGTCTTGGGCGGCCTCTTGGTGCTGACCCTCCTTTTCGTCAGTCCGCTCAAGACGCACGCCGCCGGCCTGTCCCGCCTGTTGATGCGGGGCGACACCGGCGGTGACGTCCAACAGGTCCAGATCGACCTCAAGTCACTCGGATACGGCCTCAAGGCAGACGGCATCTTCGGGCCGATCACCGAGAAGACGGTCAAGTCTTTCCAGGTTGACCGCGGCCTGATCGTCGACGGCATCGTGGGCCCCAAAACGGCTCACGCCATCGACGTGGCCCTCGGCCGGTCGGGCGCCAGGGCGGCGAACGCCACCCAGGTGTCTCGCGGCGGCGGGGTCGTGCAAACGCCTGACGGACCACTCAACTACCGCAGCGTCATCGACGTGCGGGCGACGGCTTACGACTCGTCCTGGCAGTCGAACGGCGATTGGGGCCCGGTGGCGGCCTGGAAGGGCCTGCCCCTGCGTCCCGGCATGATTGCCGTCGACCCGCGGGTCATCCCGCTCGGCACCCGGGTCTTCGTGACCGGGTATGACAACCCGAACCTCCCGCGCGGCGGATTCGTCGGCATCGCCGCCGACACCGGCGGGGCCATCAAGGGCAGCCGCATCGACATCTTCATGGACGAGAGCACTCGGGTGGTCATGAACTTCGGCATCCAGAACGTGCAGGTGTACATCCTCAACTGAGGTCCGACCGTGACCGGAAGACGTGGGCCGGCAGCCAAGCTGCCGGCCTCTTTTCTTGGGCGCGTGAGGCCCCACCGGTGGCCGTCCCCCCGCGTGGGCGCGGCCACCTCACTTCGGCTTCGGCACGATGTTGATGTTCTCGGGCTTGACCCCGCCGACCTTGGCCGTGATGTCGGCGATGCGGGCCACTTCGACCTGGGTCAACTCCTTGGCCTTGACGATGACCACCGCCGCGCCGTCGCGCAGCAGGACGACGGCGTCCTCGAAGCCCTTGGAGCGGATCAGCCCCTCCAGTTCGACCTCGCGGCCCATCTCGTCGGTCATCTTCAGCCAGCGCTGGCCGGCCTCACGCCGCGTCTGATCGTCGGCCTTCGGATTGTTCACCAGCTCGCGCAACTGCTCGGTCTGCTGGCTGCGGACCCGGTCCCGGTCCAGCCGGTAGTCGATGAAGAAATCCTGCGCCGGTAGGGTCCCGCCGGTGGTCGTCCCCGTGCCGGCGCCCGCGGCCGTCCGGCCGACGCTGTCCCCGACGACCTTCTGGTCCCGCCCGGGCGTCAGGTTCCGCTTCAAGGTCCCTTGTTTGAGGGCGACGTACCCGACGCTCAGGGCGACCAGGAGCAGGAAGATCAGGAACCGCACCAAGCTGCGTCGCTCGAAGATCATCAACGATCACCCCCGTTCGTCTTCAGAACCACCTGGACCCGGTGGGCGGGCACGTTCAGGAAGGTCTGGACGGCCTCGGTCAGGCGGGCCCTGACCCGCGAGTCCGCCGCCCCCGGCGCGACCACCAGGACGCCCCGGACGGCCGGGCGCCCGACCTCCTGCAGGACGGGCTTCTCGAGCCCCGTCCCCTGGCGGGTCAGGACCAGTTGCAGCTTGCGGACGATCTCGGTGATCACCCGGGACCCACCGGCCTTGTCCTTCTCCTCCGTCTTGCGCTCGGTCGTGTCCTCGTTCTGCGCGTAGCGGTAGCGCGGGCCGGATTCGAGGGTGACGCTGACCGTCACCCGCCCGGCCCCGTCGATGAGCGACAGGACCCGCTCAAGCTCCGTGTTGAGGTGTCTCTCGTACTCGGCGTAGCCCTTCGGTTCGAGGTCCGGCGCGGCCACGCCGAGCGATTGCGGCGTGTCCGTGGCCGCCGGCTTGATCGATGCCTTCGGTCGGTTGATGAGGCCGCCGGCCAGGATCAGGGCCAGGCCCAGGAGCAGGAGGAGAACGAGGCGGGTCGAGACCTTGAGCTGTCCCGGTTTGAGGCCGAGGAGCTTTCCCAGATGATCCAGCAAAGCCGCACCCCCTTATTGCCCGGCGGTCACGGTGACCGCCTCGGGCGCCAGCCCGTAATACCCGGCCAGGGTCCGGGCGATGGTCGCGCAGAGTCTCTCGTCGACGACGGCGGCCGGCTGGACGGCCCTGGCCGGCGTCGAGCCGAAGTCGATGCTCACCGGGGCCACCGGGATGACCGTCGACGTCGGTTCCGGAGCCGCCGGCGCGCCCAGGGTCACGCGCAGCGCCCGAATCGCCCCGAACTGCCGTGAGGACGGGTCGTCGACGAGGTCCACCCCGACCGCGCGGGCCTCGGCCCCAAGCCAGGAGGTCATCGCGGCGACCTGGCGCTCCAGGGCGGCGCGGTATTCGGTCAGGGCGGCCCGGTTGTGGTTGGCCTGCAACTCCCGCCCCTTGGCCAGGACGGCCGCCGTGTCCGGCGTGCCCGCCGCGGTCGCCTCGAGGAAAGCCGTGTTCAGCGTGACCTGCTGACGGAACATCCCGACGACGGGCTGGACGATGGCCAGGAGGATGAAGAACCCGACCACGAGCCGGGCGAACCGCTGCAGGTCGCTCTGGGGCAGGATGAGCTCGAGGAAGCCGGCGACGACGATGATTACGGCGATGTTCCTGACCCATTCCTTGACCGAGCCGAGCAGTTCCAAGGTCATCACCTCATCATCACGGCGGCGTTTCCGGCCAGGACGATCATGGTCGTGCCGATGAAGAACATCAGGGCGACCGTGGCCACGGCCAGGAAGACCAGGTTGAGAGCGCTGGCGATGCCGTTGAGGCAGTCGACGATGCGGCCGGCACCGACGGGCTGGACGATGACCGCCGCCAGCCGGTAGGCGATGATCACGGCCACGACCTTCATCAGCGGGAAGGCCGCGATGACCAGGATGGCCGTCGCCCCGAGCAGGCCGACGGCGCTCTTGAGGGCCACCGAGCTGCCGATGACCAGTTCGGCCGCGTCCCCGAACATCTTGCCGATGACCGGGACGAAGCTCGCCGCCATGAACTTGGCCGTCCTCAGGGTGATCCCGTCGGCCACCGAACCCGCGGCCCCCTGGATGATGGCGACCCCCAGGAAGAGGCTGAACATCCCGCCGAGGATGGTCAGCGAGGCCTGGCGCAGGAAGCCGGCCAGGTTTGAGATCTTGAAGCTGTCCGAGAGGGAGCCGACGATCTCGATCACGGCGGCGAAAAAGAGCAGCGGGAAGACCACCTCGCGGGCGGCCAGGCTGACCAGGTTGATGGTGGCGATCATCGCCGGGTGGAACAGCCCGGCCAGGGTGACCGCCCCGGTCCCGGCCAGGAGGGCGATGAGGACCGGCAGGAGGGCCCACATGAAGGTGGTCAGGTCCTTGATGGCGTCCCTGGCCGCGGTCATGGCGACCCCGAAGCCGCCCAGGGCTAGGACCACCAGGACGAGGTAGACCACATAGTAAGCGAACTTCCCGACGCTTTCACGTTCGAAAGCGCTCTGGAGGTTCTGGAGGAGGGCCGCCAGGACGGCCAGGACCACCAAGCGCCCGAGGAGCCGCGAGTTGGCCAGGACCTCGTGGAAGAGGTAACTCAGAAGGCCCTGGCCCAGCCGGGTAAAGCTGTAGCCCAGGTCGCGCTGGCGGAAGAAGTTCAGGAAGTCGTCGAGCCGCAGGGGCGGGGCGTAGTCACCGACCTGTCGGTTGATTTCGTCGAGCATCTGCCGGACGCCCGAGGTGTCCAGGGATTGGAGGTCCTGGTCCTGAGCCGTCTCGGGGGACACGCCCTCGGTCCCACCGGGCGGCGTCCCCTGGGCTGGGTCGGGGGCCGGCGCGGACCCGTAGAGCGGGCGGGCCGGCAGGACCAGCGCCGCCAGGACCACCGCGAGCCCCAGGGCGATCAGGGCAAGAGCTGCAAGATGACCTCGAGGATGGCGACGACGATGGGCACGGCCAGGACCATGATCAGCACCTTCCCGGCCAGCTCGACCTTGGCGGCCACGGCCGACTCTTGGGCGTCCCGGCAGACCTGCGCCCCAAACTCGGCCACGTAGGCGATGCCGATTATCTTCAGGACGGTGTCCAGGTAGAGGAAGTTGAGGTTGGCCCGCGAGGCCAGGTCGCGCAGGGTCGCGAAGACCAGCCCCAGGCGGTCCAACAGGAGGGCGAAGATGGTGATGGCCACGACCAGGGTCAGGGGCAGGGCCGCGATCCCACTTGTTCCGGCCTCGTTCCGGAACTGGCGGACGGTGGTGATGATCAGTACCCCGACGATGGCGATGGCCACGATCTGAAAGATCTCCAAAGGACCACACCCCCGGCGTCATAGCTGGAACATGGTCCTCACGGCGTTGAAGAAGTCCGAGACGAGCTGGATCACCATGAAGAAGATGATAATCACGCCGACGAGGGTCACGGCGAAACCCGCCTCCTTCTTCCCCGCCTGGTCGAGGACGGTGTAGAGGACGGCGACGATGATTCCGATGCCGGCGATCTTGAAGATGAGGTCGATATTCACTGACGACACCCTTCCCTCCCCTTCCCGGCCGGCCGGCCGCGCCAAGGTCAAATCGAGACGATGACGATCATCACTCCGCCGAGGAAACCAAGGTTCTTCCAGACCCGGGCCAGCCGGGCGGCGTCCGCGCGGGCGACCGCTTCGGCCTTCCGGAGCCGCTCGACGGCCAGGCGGATGTGCTTCACCTGGTCCTCGCGGTCCGACGCGCCGAGGGAGGCTCCGAAGTCGAGGAGCGTGTCCCGATCGGCCGGGCCGAGGGCCGTGCCATCCCAGGCCGCGTTCACCGCCCGGGCCCAGGCCTCGGCGGCCGTCCCTCCCTCGCCGCTGGTCAGGCGACGCCGGGCTTCGGACAGGATCTCCCGCGCCGGCCGGCCCGCTCGGGCGGCGATGCCGGCGAAGGCCTCCGCCAGAGGCGTCGCGGCGTAGGTTATCTCCGTCTCGAGCAGCCCCAGGGCGGTGATGAGTTCGGCCAATTCCCCCGGTCGCCGTTCGAAGTTCGAAGCGACCAGAAAACCGAGGGCGGTCGAGGCGGTGATGACCAGGAGGCCCCCGGCGAGCTTGACGGCAATCATGGCGCGCCCCCGGCGGGCCGCGCCACGGCCCCGCGCGGCTGCGACGCTTCGTCGAGTGGCTGCCCCACCTGGTCGAGCACGGTCACGACCGTCCCCGGCGCCGGGCGGCGAGCGAGGAAGATGTAGCGGCCGAAGGCCCCGCTTTCGATGATCTCGCGGATGGCCGGCCGGCGGCCTATCTCCTCGAGGCTGCCCCCGTGGACCGACGAGACGACGGTCACGCCGGCGTTGACGGCCTCACGGATGGCCACGGCGTCCTCGGGCCGGCCGACCTCGTCGGCCACCAGGACCTCGGGGCCGAGGGCCCGCAGGGCCATCATCATCCCGGCCGCCTTGGGGCAGGCGTCGAGGACGTCGGTCCGCGGGCCGACGTCCTTCTGCGGCAAGCCCTCGAAGCACCCGGCGATCTCCGACCGCTCATCGACGATGGTCACCTTGAGGCCCGGCCGTTCGGGCCCGCCGGCGCTGAGGAGGCGGGCCAGGTCGCGCAGGACCGTGGTCTTGCCGCCACGCGGCGCCGACACGATCAGGGCGCTGTGCGGCCGCTCGAGGTCGTGGGGCCAGACGGCTTCGAGGACACCGGCGGCGGCCCCCCGGAACTCGCGGGAGACGCGGATGTTCAGACCGCTCAGGTGTTTGAGCGTGCGGACGTGCCCGTCCTCCAGGACCGCCCGCCCGGCCAGACCAACGCGGTGGCCCCCAGGCAGCGTGATATAGCCGTTTCTGAGTTCCTCTTCGAGGGCATAGAGTGAGCTGCCGGTGATGAGTTCCAACGTGGCCCGGAAGTCGGTCGCGGCGACGACGGCGTCGGGCAGGAAGACCTCGCCGGTGGTGGTCACGAGGTGCAACGGCCGCCCAAGGCGGACGCGGATCTCTTCGAGCCCGGCGAGGACCTCGGGGGCCACGGAGGACAGGGCCAGCCGTAGCCGATCGGCCAGCAGCGGCAACACCTGGCGGTCCAGCACCGGGTCGCTGGAAGGCGCGACGCACACGGCCACCGGTCCTCCCCCCTGTCCCACTGACTCTATGGCGAAGATATGCTCTGCGTCAGCGGTTCATGCCTAAAAGCTGGAAGGCCCGCCATCCCTGGCGGGCCTTCCCTGTTCCAACCAAACGCTTTCGAGCCGCGGGTCCGCGTTAACGGCCCGGACCTACTCCTGGGGCTCTACCTCCGACCACTCCTCGGTGTCGTCGATCAGTTCGTCGTCGCCCGAGGTGATCTCCAGGTCGCCCTGGTCGCTGGAGTAGACGACCTCGCCGCAGTTCGGGCAGGTCACCTCGACGTCCATGTCATCCTCGTCGGCCAGGGCCTTCTCGAAGAGGATTTTCTCCCCGCAACTCGGGCAAACGGCCTCGACGAACTCGTCCTCCCCGGTGGCGAAGTAGTAGTCGTCCTCGAGGTTCGAGAGGTCCTCGTCGACGACCTCGAGGTACTCGCCGAAGCTCTCCTGCTCGTCGCGGACTTCCTCGATCTCGCGGACCACGGCCTGCAGGACGTCGATGACCCCGCGGAGCACCTTGCCCTCGGTGCCACCGTCGGTCATCTGAAGGCCCTCGGCCAAACCCTCGAGGTATGAAACGCGTTTCTTAAGCTCGTCCATCAGGCCTAAACCTCCTCGCCTAGCTGGTAGAACTCCGTCGGCGCGCTGGCGGCAAAGCTAGTATCCCTGACGGTCAGAGAAAATAATCCGCCCCGACGCGGCGCGCGGCACGGCGTCAAAGGCGGCCCCGAGAACCCGTCCGGGCAGCCTTTTTCGGCCCGACCTCTTGCGGATGTCCCTGCTCCCATGTATAATGTCTCTCATATACGGACATTTGTCCGTCTGGCATGGAGGAAGGCCCATGGAACGGGACTCCGAGCTTTACGTCATCAAAGCGGCCGCGCTGCCCGAGAGTCTCAGGAAGACGGTCCAGGCCAAGGAACTCCTTCAGCAGCAGAAGGCGGCCACCGTCAACGAGGCGGTCAGGCGCGTCGGCCTCAGCCGGAGCGTCTTCTACAAGTACCGCGACAGCATCTTCCCGTTCCACGAGAGGAGCCGCGGGAAGACTATCACCCTCGGTCTGGTCCTCGCGGACAAGCCCGGCGTGCTCTCGGGCGTCCTCGAGAGCGTGGCCCGGGCCGGTGGCAACGTCTTGACCATCAACCAGGACCTGCCGGCCCACGGGACGGCCAAGGTGTCCCTGTCCATCCGGACCGGCGACCTGCGGACCGGCATCGAGGCCCTGGTCCGGAAGCTGGCGATGGCCGCCGGCGTCCAGCAGGTTCAAATCCTGGCTCAGGAATAGGGGTGAGGGACATGGTCAAGGTCGGTCTGATGGGGCTGGGCACGGTCGGCGGCGGTGTCGTCGAACTGCTGGCCAAGAACCGCGTGGAGATCGCCCAACGGGCCGGTGAGGGCATCGAAATCGCCATGGCCCTCGTCCGTGACCCCGCGAAGGCCAGGGGCCTCGACGGCGCCATCCCCCGCCTGACCACCGACCCCGAGGAAATCCTGGCCGACAAGAGCATCGGCATCGTCGTCGAGACCATGGGCGGCGAGGAGCCGGCCCTGACCTACATCAAGAAGGCCCTGCGGCGCGGGAAGCACGTGGTCACGGCCAACAAGGAGGTCGTCTCCGCCCACGGCCAGGAGCTCTTCGAGGCGGCCATGATCCACCGTTGCCACCTGATGTTCGAAGGCAGCGTCGGCGGCGGCATCCCGATCATCATGCCCCTCAAGCGTTGCCTGGCGGCCAACGACATCGACGAGGTCAGCGCGGTCATCAACGGGACGACGAACTATATCCTCACGGAGATGACCGCGAAGGGCAAGGACTTCGCCGAGGTCCTCCGCGAGGCCCAGGCAAGAGGCTACGCCGAGGCCGACCCATCGGCCGACGTCGACGGCCTCGACGCCGCGAGAAAGCTGGCCATCCTGGCCTCCATCGCCTTCAACACGCGGGTCACGCCGTCCCACGTGAGCACCGAAGGCATCCGCGCCGTCTCGTCCGCGGACCCGCGGTACGCGGCCGAACTGGGCTGCGTCATCAAGCTCGTGGCCACGGCCAGGCAAGACGACGGGGCGGTGCGGGTCGCGGTCGCGCCCGTCCTGCTGCCCAAGGACCACCCGCTGGCGGCGGTCAACGGGCCCGACAACGCCGTGCTGGTCAGGGGCCGGCCGGTCGGCCGGGTGGTCTTCTCCGGACCGGGCGCCGGGCGCGGGGCCACGGCCAGCGCCGTGGTCGGCGACATCATGGAGATAGTCCGCCAGCGGACACGCCCCGACAAGTCCCAGTGCACCTGCTTCACGACCAAAGAGGTGCTGGCCGGCAGCGGCCGCCCTTCCCCGTTCTACGTCCGGCTGCGCCTGCCGGACGGCCACGGGGCGCTCGACCGGGCCACCGCCGCGTTCGCCGCCCGCGGGGTCTCCCTGGCCTCGGCCAGCCGCAAGAGCGCCGACGGCTCGGGCTACGAGTTCGTCCTCGTCACCCGCTCCGCCGCTGAGGACGCCGTTCGCGCGGCGGCCGCCGAGGGCGCTTCGAACGGCGCGGGCTGGGCGGTCCTGAACGTCCTCCGGATGGAGGACGGTGACGGCGCCGCCTGAGGAACATCACACTTACCACTCAGAAGTGAGGACCAATCTGTTGAGCATCCTCGTCCACAAATACGGCGGCACCTCGGTGGCCGACGAAGAACGCATCCGCAACGTCGCCCGGCGGGTCATCCGGGCGGCCGACGAGGGGCACCGAATGGTGGTCGTCGTCTCGGCCCAGGGCGACACGACCGACCACCTCATCGACCTGGCCCGCCGGGTCAACCCCTGGCCATCGGACCGCGAACTCGACATGCTCCTCGCCGTCGGTGAGCAGATTTCCATCTCCCTGGTGGCCATGACCATCGAGGCCATGGGCCGGGCGGCCATCTCACTGACCGCGGCGCAGGTCGGCATCTTCACCGACGACGCCCACAAGAAAGCCCGCATCATCCGGGTCAATTCCCGCCGCCTGGACGATGAGCTGGCCGCCGGGAAGATCGTCGTCGTCGCCGGGTTCCAGGGCGTCGACCGCAACAATGACCTCACCACGCTGGGACGGGGCGGGTCGGACACGACCGCCGTCGCCCTGGCCGCGGCCCTCGGGGCCGTCCGTTGCGAGATCTACACCGACGTGGACGGCGTCTACACCGCCGACCCCCGCGTCGTCAAGGGCGCCTGCAAGCTGACCCAGATCTCCCACGAGGAGATGCTCGAGCTGGCCAGCCTGGGCGCCCAGGTCCTCCACCCACGCTCGGTGGAGCTGGCCAAGCAGTACGGGGTCAAGCTCGAGGTGAAGTCCAGTTTCGCCGACGTCCCGGGGACGTTGGTCAAGGAGGCCGGCCAGATGGAAGACGTCCTGCAGGTCAGCGGGGTCACCAGCGACAAGAACATCGCCCGGGTGGCCATCCTCGAGGTACCGGACCGGCCGGGCGTCGCCTACAAGGTCATGGGCGACCTGGCCGCCGGGAATGTCAACGTCGACATGATCATCCAAAGCGTCAGCCGCGACCACATCAACGACATGTCCTTCACCATCGGCGAGGACGACCTCGACCGGGCCATGGCCATCCTCAACAAGACCATCGCCGGGCTGGGGGCCAAGGGGGTCGTTTTCGACCGGAACGTGGCCAAGGTCTCCATCGTCGGCATCGGGATGAAGGAGAAGGCCGGCGTGGCCTCGGCGATGTTCCAGGCCCTGGCCGACCAGGGGATCAACATCCAGATGATCAGCTCGTCGGAGATCAAGATCTCCTGCCTGATCGACCGGGAGCGGGCCGACGAGGCCGTCCGGGCGATTCACGAGAAGTTCTTCACCGGCGGCGTGCAGGTGGCCAGGGAGGCGGGGTAGGCCGCCAGGCCACCGGAAGGGAAAGGCGCGGAATTGGCGAAGGGTTCTGCCATCCTGCCTCATGCAGGGGTGGTTGGCCTGAACCGGAGTGTTCTCCCCGCGTCGATGCCCGAGCCCGTAGCTGGCGCCCTGGCCCGGTATCTCAATAAGCTGGAGGCTCGTCGCGAGGTCCGCGGCGTCGCCCTGGCCGGGTCGTGGGCGCGGGGCCGCGGCGGGCCCAGGAGCGACGTGGACCTGCTCGTGGTGACTTCGGGCGATGTCTTCGTGCGGGCGGCCGAATGGGTCGACGGGGTCGAGGTGCAGGTGATGGAAGGCCCTCCGGCGTGGTTCCGGAAGGCGTTTGGCGAGCGGCGGGTCGCCTCGGTCCAGCGGATGATGGCAGAATGCCTGCCGCTGTGGGACCCGGATGGGTTGGTCGAGAAGCTGCGCACCGTGGCCGCCGGGGACGTGGCTCGTGGGCCCGACCCGCCCGACCCCGTAGCCGTCAGGCGGGCTCGCTTCCGCGTGACCGAGTCCCTCGACGACCTGCTGGACCTGGCCTCGGACCCCCGTCCCGACCCGGGCGCCACCGCCCTGGCCCGGGCCGAGTTGTTGGCAGACCTACTTGACGCCTTCTGGCTCACCCGTCACCGCTGGCCGGAGAAGGCCAAGTACGCGCTGGAGGCGGTGCGGACGACGGACCCCAAGACCGCGGAGAAGTTGGCGCGTCTGGCGTTGAGTCCTGGCGACGACCCCACCGACCTCGAGCCCATGCTGGCGACCGCAGCCGCTGCGGCTGATGCTGTCCTTGGGCCCGTCGGTGGTCTCCTCCGCAAGTCCTGGTCGCTCCCGCCGGAACCCGTCGAAGCGTGACCCCGTCGCCTCTTCCCTCCGACCCAACCTAACAAGGGCTGAATCACAGGGGGTGCCGGGTGGGCCTTCTCCGCGTTTGTGTCTCGAGGCCCGGGCGTTCCTGCCCGGGCTTTTCCATGCCCGTCCCCTGGCGAAAGGGGTCCGCTGTATGTCTGAGAGACCCTTGAACCTTGCTTCCCCCGCCCCGGAGCGCGCTACCGTGCCCCACCGAGTCGCCACCGCACGGTGGCGGCCCGCCGGAGCCTGGGAGCGCGTCCCCCGCAATGTGCGGACGCTGCTCATCAAGAGCTTCCTCCTGAACGTTGCCATTTACGTGTCTTCCGGCCTCATCCCGGCCTTCCTGCGGGAGGCGGGCCTTGACGTCGTCCGCATCGGGCTCTTCTTCAGCGTGTCCACGGTGGCCGGCTTCGTTGCCGGAGTGTCCGGAGGCTTCCTGGCCGACCGGGTCGGCCGGCGGCGCGTGGTCGTGGCCTCCGTAGTGTTCCACGCGGTCGGCACGGCCTTCTTCATCATCGCCCGCAGCTGGGTCGGGCTAATCGCGGTGGCCCTCCTCTGGGGGTTCGGCAACCTCGACCGCGCGGCCTCGTCGGCTATCACCGCGGACGCCACCCACGAGGGCAACCGTGGTTCGTTCTATGGATTGCTCCTGTCGGCGCCCCCGCTGGCCGGGATCATCGCCCCCATCGCCGGCGGCCTCATCGCCGACCGCTGGGGCAGCGGGCCCGCGATTGCCCTGTCCCTCCCCTTCTTCGCTTTGGCCATCTGGGTAGCCCTCAGGCTCCGGGACAGCAAACCCGTGGCGCCTGCCCCTGCGGCGCCTATCCCCACCGAGGAGCCCTCAAGCCCGGCTCTGGTTCAGACCCCGACTGGCCGCCCGCGCTTCTCCGAACTCTGGCACTTCGTGGCCGGGCGTGGCTCG
>JAJZPE010000035.1 GCA_021811325.1 Bacillota bacterium | reverse complement strand
CGCGGAAGTCCTTGATCCGCTCGGCCGCCGGGGTCTGGCCCTGGACCTTGCGGCGGGCCACCGGCACCGGCCCGTGCTTGGGCGGGTCGATGTTCGGGCCGCGCTCGAGGGTCCGGCCGGCGGCCAGGTCCTCGCCGTTCAGGTAGCGCTCGATGGAGATGGCCGCCTCGTGTCCCGAGGCGACGGCCTCGACCACCGAGGCCGGTCCGCGGGCGACGTCGCCGGCGGCGAAGATGCCGGGGGCACCCGTGGCCCTGGTCAGCTTGTCGGCGACGATCAGGCCGCGCTCGACCCTGACCCCGAGGTCCGGGGTGATCAGCGAGAGGTCGGTCGCCTGGCCGATGGCCAGAATGATGGTATCGCAGGCGAACGGCTCCTCCGAGCCCTCGTGGAAGGTCGGGTTGAAACGCCGGTTCTCATCGAAGACCGACTTGACCTTGATCAGTTCCATCCCGGCGACCTGGCCGTCGCGGACGAGAACGCGCTTCGGCCCCCAGCCCGGACGGAGGACGACGCCCTCGTCGACGGCCTCGAGGACCTCCCACTCGTGGGCGGGCATCTCGTGGCGCGACTCGAGGGAGGCCACGTGGACCTCCTTCGCCCCCAGGCGCAGCGCGGTCCGGGCGGCGTCGACGGCCACGTTGCCGCCGCCGATGACCAGGACCTTGCCGGCGACCTCCGGGGCCGGGCGGGGGTTGCCCCCCGCATCCTTCGAGCCGGCCAACGCCGCGTCGCGGAGGAAGTCGAGGCCCCACAGGACGCCCTGGGCGTCGGAGCCGTCCAGCGGGATGCGCCGCGAGACCTGCGTCCCGACGGCCACCAGGACGGCCTTGTAGCCCTGGTCCTGAATCTGCTTGAGGGTGATGTCCCGGCCGACCCGGACCCCGCCGCGGAACTCGACGCCGCGGAGGATGAACTCGGTCTCCCGGTCGACGATGTCGAGGCCCAGGCGGTAACGGGGGATGCCCGCGCGGAGGAGCCCGCCGGGCTTATCCATGGCGTCGAAGACGGTCACCGCGTAGCCCTTGGCCCGGAGGTCCTTGGCCGCGGTCAGGCCGGCCGGGCCGGCGCCGATGACGGCGACCTTCTCGGGACGGGTCACCGGCGGCAGGTCGGCCTGGCCCTTGACGAAGTCGTCCCAGCCGAAGTCGCCCGCCGCCCGCTTGAGGGTGGCGATGGCGATGGGGTCGTCGTAGTCGGCCCGGTTGCACTCGGTCTCGCAGGGATGGTGACAGATGCGGCCGCAGACGCCCGGGAAGGGCATGGCCCGGGTGATGACCTCGACCGCCTCGGCGAACTTGCCCTTGGCCACCATCTGCGTGTAGCCCTGGGCGTTGGTCCCGGCCGGGCAGGTGTTCCGGCACGGCGGGGTGCCCGCCTTCTCGATGAGGTACTTGTTCGGGACGGCCTGCGGGAACATCTTGTGGATGGCCTTCTGCTTATCCATCTCGATGTTGAACGGGTTCGGCAGCTCGACCGGGCAGACGGCCTCGCACTCGCCGCAGGCGGTGCACTCATCGACGTCGACGTAGCGCGGCTTTTCGAGGACCTTGGCCGTGAAGCGGCCCGGCTCGCCCTCCAGCCCGACCAGGTCGGCCACCGTGTGCAGGCGGATGTTCGGGTGGCTCTGGCAGTCGGTCATCTTCGGGCCGAGGAGGCACATGGCGCAGTCGTTGGTCGGGAAGGTCTTGTCGAGCTGGACCATCTTGCCACCGATGGAGGGGTCCCGGGTCACCAGGTGGACCAGGTAACCGGCGTTGGCCAGGTCGATGGAGGACTGCATGCCGGCGATGCCGCCCCCGAGGACGAGGACGGCGCCGGTCTTCGCGGTCGCCGCGCCGGTCTTGTTGTCGCTCATGCCGATCCCGCCTTTCCCGCCGGCAGGAAGGCCCTGACGGCCGACCGCGATTCGGTCAGGTGCCGGCCGACCCAGGCCGGGGCTTTCTTGAGCCCGAAGGCCAGACCCAGGAGTTCCGTCATGAAGTAGACGGGCACCGGGTTGTCTTTCAGCTCGGGGATCTCCGACTGGCGGTAGTCCAGGTTGGCGTGGCACATCGGGCAGGCCGTGGCGATGGCCTGGGCCCCGGCCTCACGGGCGGCGACGATGATCCGCCGGGCCAGCTCCTTGAGGAGTTCCGGGCGGCTCAGAGCCAGGCTGGCCCCGCAGCACTCGGTCTTCCAGGACCACCTGACGACCTCGGCCCCGGCCGCCTCGAGGACGCGGTCCAGCGACGTCGGTTGCTCGGGGTCCTCGAAGGCGACGGCCTCGGCCGGCCGCGTCAACAGGCAGCCATAGTACGGCGCGACCTTCAGCCCGCGGAGGGGCTGGACCGCCTTCTGCTTGACGGCCGCCAGGGTCTCCGGCCGCGACAACAGCTCCAGGGTCGAGACGACCTTGACCCCGCCGCCGTACTTCCGGCCCATGACCTCGACCATCGACTCGTTGGCCTCGACGGCCTCGGGGGCGCCGGTGCGGACGGCGTGGTCGGCCTTGCGGAGCGCGTTGTAGCAAGCGGCGCAGGCCGTGGCCACCTCGCCGACGCCTTCCTTCTCGGCCAGGACCAGGTTACGCACGGGCAAAGCCAGGGAGAGGTAGTGGTCGGTGGCGTGGGCCGAGCTGGCCCCGCAGCAGTTCCAGTCGGCGAGCTCTTCGAGGGTGTAGCCGAGGGTCTCGAAGACGGCCCTGGTCGACTCGTCGTACTCGACCGCCGTCGAATGGAGGGAGCAGCCTGGATAGAAGGTCAGCTTCTTCACCGCTTCTCCCTCGCCTTCGCGAAGATCTTCCGGATCTCGCCCATCCGGCGGATCCGCTCGGGCAGGTACTTGAGCTTGCCCTTCCTGACCATGTTCAGGCCGAGCCCCAGGTGCTCGCTGACGGCCCGGGACCGGCCGAGGTAGAGGGCAATCATCCCGAGGTCGTAGGACCGGCCGAAGAGCCGGATGGTCGACAGGAACGACTCGTGGAAGGTCTTCACGTTGGCGTCCCGCCCCTTGGGCGCGGTGGGCCCCGCCCCGGCCCTGAGGGCCATCTCCCGCAGTGAGTCCATGACCCGGCCGGCGTCAATCTCGTTCGGGCACCGGGCCTGGCAGGTCTTGCAGCCCGTGCAGACCCACAGGCTGTTGGCCGCGAAGACCCGGTCCCTGGCCCCCAGCTGGATCAGGCGAATGATTTCGTGGGGCAAGAGGTCCATGGCGAAGCCCAGCGGGCAGCCGCTGGAACACTTCTTGCACTGATAGCAGAGGCTGACCGGCTGTCCGCTCCGGGCCTGGACCTCGCGCATGAATGATAGGCTGGGCACCAGCGCGACGGACATGAGTTCAGAACCCACCTTTCGGGGAAGGGGCGGCGTTCGCGGAAGGCGTGGCGGGCGACGGCGCTATTGGCGCGCCGGGCGGCGTTCGGCTCAGTGGCCCTTGAACACCTTCAGGTACGAGTCGGCGTAAATCTCCTTGTTCAGGAGGATGCGGGCGGTGGCGATGGCGTCCATGAGGGCGTCGTCCATCACGTTGAGGATGGCCCCGTCGAGGCCGGCGGCCATGGCCAGGACGACGAAGGTCCGGTCGACCAGGGAGCGGTCGAGCGACTTCTGGGAGACGTTGGACAGACCAAGGACGGTCTTCGGGGCCGGGTCGGAGAGCAGCTTGGCCTGGCGGATGGTCTCGAGGACCTCGGGGGCGTGCTCCTGGGCCACGTTGACCGGGAGGATGAGCGGGTCGATATAGAGGTTCTCGATGGGCACGTCGAACTCGACGCATGCCGCCACCAGCTCCATGGCCAGGGCCACGCGGTTTTCGGCGTTCTTGGGAATGCCCTTGGCGTCCATGCACAGGCCGATGATCGAGGCGCCGTACTTCTTGGCCATCGGGAAGACGCGTTCGATCTTCTTCCGCTCGGCCGGGCAGGAGTTGATGAGGGCGGGCCGCTTGCACAGCTCGAGGCCGGCTTCGATGGCGTCGTAGTTGGTCGAGTCCAGGCAGAGCGGCGTGTCGGAGGCTTCCTGGGCCGTCTTGACCAGCCACTTCATGGCGTCGACGCGGTCCTCGGCCGCCGGGCCGTGGTTGACGTCGAGGTAGGTGGCCCGGTTCTCGGTCTGCTTCTTGGCCCACTCGTGGATGGGGCCGGGGTCCTTCGCCCTGACGGCCTTGCCGATGTCCTTGAACATCCCGTTGATTCTCTCGCCGATGAGGATCACTTGCTCTTCCTCCTTGTCTCTGTCTTCGAGGGGGCAAGCTCTGGTGACTCGGGAGAAACGGTGGGGCCGCTCGCGCGGGCCCCTCCGGCTCAGTACTTGTTCGGGACCATCAGGTCGTCGATGGCCTTCTTGACCAGCTTGACGGCCTTGGGGTGGCGCATGACGATGATGTGTCCACCGGCCTGCAGGAAGTTCGTGGCCGTGGCCGCCTCCCAGAGGACCGACCGCTCGGCCTGCGGACCCCAACCGGGGAACTCGTCCTCGCCGGCGTTGGCCTCCTTGGCCCGCCAGGCCTCGTAGGCCACGTTGCAGATGACCGGCATGGCCAGCATCCGGTCCCCTTGCAGGGCGCCCAGTCGGATGCGTTCCATGATCGAGTAGGTGTACTCGATGCCGTAGCCGAGCGCGCCCACGGACGGGTCGATGATGATCCGGTCGAGGGGCAGGTTCATCTCGTTGATGAGGATGTTGAGCTGCTTGCAGATGTTGATGTCGATCGGCGACGAGGCGACGACGCTGTGCTTGTGGACCATGCAGGCGGCCGTCAGGGTCTTGTAGTTGTCCTGCTCGGCGGTGCCCAGGAGGAGGTTCTCACCGGCCGCGGCCTCGGCCACCATCGGCATGACCACGTTGTCCTTCTCGTCCACGCCGCAACCCTGCACGATGAGGGGGACGCCGACGGCCCCGAGGACCTTCCTGACGGTCTCGGCGCACTTCTCCGGCGAGGAGTTCTCGAGCTCCGGGTCGGCGCTCTGGAGCCGGAGGTAGATGAGCTGCGCGCCGCACTCGTCGACGCACTTCTTGGCCCACTTGGCCGGGTCGGAGAGGATGTCGTCGCCGAACTCGGCCTTGAGCGATAGGTTCCAGTCGGGGTTGCGGTCGACGACCTCCATGGCGATGACCGGCGGGTTCGGGATCTCCCCTTCGAACTGGAGGAACGGAAGGGTCGAGTCGCCGCCGACCGTGACCACGCTGGTGCGGGTGCCGCCCTGCTCCTTGGTGGCGCCGATGGTGACCGTCGCGACCTTGCTCGTGTACCGTTCCTTCTGGATCTCTACCGGCATGTGCTTTCCTCCTTCAGTCGAAAACCTGCTCTCGCGGAAGCGCGGGGGCCGTTCGTTCGCGGGCCTATTTGAACTCGGGTATCTTGTCGAGGATGGCCTCGGTGGCCTTGACCGCGGGCGAGTCGGCGGGCAGGTCGAAGAGCGGCTTGCCCTCCAGGTCGTACTGGGCCACCAGCGGGTCGAGGGGGATGGTCCCGATGAGCGACAGCCCGGTCTTCTGAATCTCCTCGCCGAGCGGTGCCAGGTCCCCGGCGACCTTGGTGATGACCAGGAAGACTCGCTTGGCGTTGGTCTTGACGTCATCCATGATCTCGCGGACCCTGGCCGCCGAACGGATGCCGCGGGCCGAGGCGTCGGAGATGACGAACATGATGTCGACGTCCACGGCGATGCGCCGGGAGAGGTGCTCCAGGCCGGCCTCGTTGTCCATGACCAGGTAGTCGTAGCCGGCAGAGAGGTTGGTCAGGTGCTGCCGGACGAGGTCGTTCGGGTAGCAGTAGCAGCCCGAACCCTCCGGGGTGCCCATCGAGAGCAGGTCGACCCGCTCCGACGAGGCGATGGCCGACTGCATCTTGTACTCGATGAACATGTTCTTGGTCATGCCCGCCGGGAGCGGCTTGTTGGCCTTGGTCTCCTCGATGAAGTCGGCGATGGTCTGGGGAACCGCCAGGCCGAGGGCTTCGTTGAGGTTCGAGTTCGGGTCGGCGTCGAGGGCCAGGATGGAACCGGTCTTCTTGTCTATGAGACGCCGGATGAGAAGGGCGGCGAAGGTCGTCTTGCCCGTCCCGCCCTTGCCGGCGACAGCGACGGTGAATGGCATTTCACGGTCACCTCCTTACCGACGGGAAGAGGCTCATGTCCGTGTGCGGCAGGAACAGCGCCGACATGAAGTCGTCCATGTAGCCGGGGTCGACCGAGAGCTCCAGGTAGGTCATCTTCCTGGCCAGCTCCTCGGCGACGGCCCAGGCCTTCTTGGACATCAGGGCGACGCGCGCGCCCTTGACCGAGCTGTTCCCGATGAACTGGTACTTCTCCGGGGGGACGTCGGGGATCATCCCGATCTCCACCGAGTCGCGGACGTTCAGGTAGTTGCCGAAGGCCCCGGCGACAAAGACCCGATCGAGGCCGTCAAGCTCGATGCTCATCGACCGCATCATCGACCGGACCGCGGCGTAGGCCGCGCCCTTGGCCCGGATGAGGTTCTTGACGTCGCTCTCGGTGATGACGATGTCCCGCCCGCCGTGAGCCTCGCGGCCCCAGGTCAGGACGAACTCGGGCCCGTCGGTGCCTTCGCGCCGGCGGTCGGATTTGACCTCCTGGAACTTGCCGGCCCGGTCGATGATCCCGACCTCGCGCAGCTTGGCCAGGGAGTCGACGAGGCCCGAACCGCAGATGCCCCGCGGGTTGTCGCCGCCGACGGTCGACAGCTTGACGTCGAACAGCCGCGGGTCGATCTTTATCCGCTGGATGGCGCCGGGGGAAGCCCGCATGCCGAAGGCGATGCCTCCACCTTCGAAGCAGGGGCCCATCGAACAGGAGCAGGTCACGAGCCACTCCCGGTTGCCCAGGACGAGCTCGCCGTTGGTGCCGAAGTCCATGAACAGGCTGACGGCCCCGGCATCAGCGATGTCCGTCGCCAGGAGCCCGGAGACGATGTCGCCACCCACGTAGCTGGCCACGGCCGGGAACGAGAGGACCGGCGCGGCCGGGTGGACGTGGAGCCCGAGGTCCTTGGCTCGAACGATGGGGAACGAGGTGGCCGCCGGGATGTACGGCTCGAGGCGGATGTACCTCGGGTTCAGGCCCAGGAACAGGTGGGTCATGGTGGTGTTCCCGGCGGTGACGACGTAACCGACGTCCTCCGGCTTCAGCTCGCCGGCCGCCAGGAGGGAGTCGATGAGGTCGTTGAGGGTTTCCAGAACCGCGTCCTGGAGCTGCTTGAGCCCGTCCTTGCCATCCACGGCGTGGATGATCCGGGTGATGACGTCATCGCCGTAGCGGGCTTGACGGTTGTAAGTCCCGCGCTTGTCGACGATCACGCCGGTGGACATGTCAACCAGCTGGACGACGTTGGAGGTGGTGCCGATGTCGATGGCCAGGCCGTAAGCGGGCTTCTCGGACCGTCCGGGCTCGACGCGGATGATCTCGCTGTTGCCGTCGTAGTCCGAAACGGTCACGGTGGCCGCCCACTCGCCCTGCCGAAGCGTCTCCGGCAGGGCCCTCAGGGTGTCGAGGTCGATCCGGACATCCTCCCGGCCGATCTCCTGACGGACCTTGACGAGCAGGCGGGACAGGTCCGAGGTGTTCTCGGTCAGGGTGGGCGGGTCGAGCTTGACGTAAATCTTGCGCGAGAACGGGTCGATCGGGTAACGGGCCAGCGGGTCGGCCTCTTGCTCGGCCAGGATCTCACGCTTGCCGATCTTATCCACGACGAGCTGATGCTCGGACAGCCGGGAGGTCGCCGGCACCTCGACCACAAGGTCGTCGGTGACCAGCGTCCGGCAGGCCAGGACGTAGCCCTCGCGGCGGTACTTGGCGCCCAGGTTCCCCTGGCCGACCTGCGGCTTGCCTTCCTTGATGAGGACGGCGCACCGCCCACAGGTCCCCTCGCCGCCGCAGCCGCTCCTCAGTTCCAGGCCGGCCATGGCGGCCGCCCGGTGGAGGTCGGTGCCTGCCGGCACCTCAATCGAGAGGTTGTCGGGGGCGAAGCGGACCCTGTACTTTTTCGCCTCGACCACGGAGATCACGCCCTTGTTGGAATCTGGTTCTCGCTCTCTTGAACAACCGCGTCCTCTCTTTGTTCCCCGGTCAGGACGCGAACTTGGCCTTGGCAAAGCTCGGGATGCCGGCGGCCTCACGCGGACCGACGCCGATCTTCCACCCCGAGAGCTCGCCGAGCTTGCCGGAGAGGACGGCCACGTAGCCGGGGAGGATGCAGTTCCGGTGGTTGACCTTTGACTCCAGCCCACTCGTCTTGATGGCCTCGGCGATGCTCTCCGCGGAGAACTTGCCGGAGGCCCAGGCGGTCAGGACCGACGTCCCATCGGTGTTGACCGGCAGGATATAGGCCGGGATCTTCGAGGAGGCGACCTCGCCCTCGACCGTGTAGTAGGTCAGGGAGAAATTGGTGGTGATGTAGACCGGGGACTCAGGGGTGACCGCGCCGACCTCATGCACCTTCGGCTCGACCTGGATCGGCTTCTGCGGGTCGGTGTAGACGTTCTGACGCCAGGTCAGGAGGGGCAGGATGTGGGCCTTCTCGGCCGTCTTGACGACGACGATGCTGGCGTACTTGCCCACGTAGTAGCTGGCCTGCAGAATCTCCATGAAGGGGTCGTCGGCCTGCGGGAAGGCGATGGTCGGGAAGCCCAGGGGGCGGAATTTCTTCTTGATGGCCAAGCGGCGCATCTGGGTCAGGTCGGCCAGGGCGGCGGAGAAGTCGCGCCGGCCGGCGTCGATGACCAGGTCCTTGCAGCCGCCGGCAACAGCCTTCTCGGCCAGGGCCGAGGCCTCATTGAGGTCCTTGCCCCGGATGGCCAGCGGGCAGGCGTGCTTCTTGGCCACCTCGACCATCTTGTCGAAGTTGGCCGCCGTAGCCGCGTAGAGCAGCGGCCGGCCGGCCGCGACGCCGGCGACCGCCTTGTCCATGGTCTCGGGGTCGTCGGTCATCAGGATCAGGGGAAGCTTCGTACCCGCGGCCACCTTGTCGACGGCCGCCTTGAATCGGTCCGCGTTCCCGCTGTCATTCTTGACGGCGACGAGGTTGACCGTATAACGAAGGCCGACCCGCTCGAAGACGAGGCCGTTGATCTTCTCCCCCTTGGCCGCGATCTCAGCCTCGGAGAGCTTGTCGGAGACCTCGATGGCGACGCCGGTTTCGTGAAAGAAGGTCTTGTCGTGGCGGAAGATGACCGTCTCGTCGCCGAGGGAGATGGCGACGTCCCCGGTCCCCACTTTGACCAGACGGATGGGCGGAGCCGAGGCCGCGCCCAGCGCTTCCTTGGCCGCGTCCGTGACGTACGGGCACGACTCGAGGGCCGCCTTGCCGGAGGCCAGGGCCATGGCGAAGGCGAGGCAGGTCGGGGGGCCGCATTCCCCGCAGTTCTTCTTGGGTAGCTGCTTGTAGATGTCCAGACCGGTAAGACCCACTTCGGCTTGCTCCTCTCTGTGTCAAGTTCCGGTAACCTTGGGGATGGGAAGCCGCCCGCGACTACATCAGCGGGGGCATGGTCAGGGCCGGATGGCCCTTCTCCTCGAGGAACGGCAATATCTGCTCGGTGGTGGTGCCCACGCTCTCGTCGGCGATCTTGTCGATGAAGTCCTCGCCGAGCCCTTGCTCCTTGGCCCGGACGACGAGGTCGTCGTGGAGGAACTCCTTCAGCTCCTTGGGCATCCAGACGACGCGGCCCAGCCCGCCATCGGCGGCGATGAACCGCCGGCTGGCGATGTAGGTCCGGCCGATGCCCATGAAGCCCGGGGTCTGCAGGCCGCCGCCGACCATGCCGGCCAGGGTCGAGAAGGTCATCCCGCAGGGGGTCATCCCCTTGTGCTCGCGGGTCGTGATCATCAGCCCGTTGGCCTCGGGGAGGACGGCCATGATGGCCTCGAAGCAACCGCACGAGGTCATCGGCTTGTCCATGAAGCTGTATAGGTTGACCTCTTCGATGTTCCGGTTGGAGCCGACGTAGACGGCCTCGTTGACGCTCTTCCACATGCCCCTGACGTCGTCCAGGGTCTCGCCCTTCGGGATGGGCTTGTTGGGGCCGGCCGGGTTGATCTCGAACGAGGCCTTGCCGTCGAGCCAGGAGACGGCGCCGCAGAGGCCGACGCGCTCCGGGGTGACCACGCAGAAGTGGTTCGGGGCGAACGACTGACACAGGGTGCAGGAGTAGAACTCCTCGACCTTGTCGTCGGTCAGGCCGCGCATCCGGTCGTCGCGGGCCCGGTACTTGGACCGGGCGAGGGCGATCTTCTCATCGACCATCTTGGGGTCGGTGATGATGGTCACCTGGACCCGGTCGACGATGGCCGGGAACTCCGACTTGAACTTGGCGATGAGGATGTCGCCGTAGTGCTTGAACTTGAAGCCCTTGGCCTTGGCCTCCTTGGACACGCGGAGCCAGCACAGGTCGCGCTGGGCCACGTGCCACAGGCCTTCGGCGTAGTTGACGAAGTAGTGGACGCGCCGTTCGAGGACGGACTCGAAGTCCTCCTGCATCTTGCGGCCGTAGATGTCGACCATGATCCCGAGCGGGGTCGTGCCGCCCTCGGGGATGGCGTCGATCTCGGGCCCGATGACGGTGATCTTGCCGTCCTGGATCTCGTCCGGGCCGACCATCTGGACCAGCTCGAAGGCGGGTGTCTTGCCGCCGCCCATCTCTGCGGCAACGTCGGCCTTGCGGATGGTCTCGCCTTCGAAGGCGGGGCCGAAGTTGAGCGGGATGTCGATCTTGATGTTGGTCAGCTTGATCCCGCGGAGCTCCATGGCAAAGGCAACCAGGTCGTCGTAGTTCGGGTGGGACACCCACCAGTCCTTGAGCTGGTCTTCCTTCGCAATCTCCTGGTCGGTGACGACCGGGAAGCCGAGGAAGATGGCCCCCATGTGGGCCGCGTACTTGACGTCGTCGATCTCGCCGAGCTGCAGGACAAAGGCGCGGACGCGCCGCCGCTGGTAGTCACGCATGTCCTCGCGGAGCCCCGGCTGGATGCCGCCGAAAGCCAGGCCGGCCCGGAGGGCGAAGTTGACGGCGTGGACGACCTGGGTGAAGTTGCCGAGGGGGAAGGCGATGTAGTCCACGCCGAGCTTGAGGTTCTCTTCGAGGAGTTGCTCGATGACCTCGTCCGAGAGGAAGATCATCATCCCGGCGCCCATCAGCTCGCTGACGATTTTGGCCGCGAGCTTCGAGGTCTTGGCCCGGCCGACGATGACCGCCTGGCCGGGGATGGTCCAGTCGACGAGCTTGATTCCGTAGCGGCGGACGATCGGGTCGCCCAGGAAGCCCGTCCACGGCTCGGCCTTCGGCTCGTCGTCCTCGACGGTGTGAATGGCCTCGATGATCTCGGCGGCGTAGAGGGTCGACTCGCCCCACAGCCGGGCGTTCTCGAAGGTCAGGGGCTCCTTGACCTGGTTCCGCATCCGGTTGAGGATGGGGACCATGTCGCCGAGGGTCTGGACCTTCTCGCCGGAGAGGGCGGTGATGACCGGCAGGAAGTAAGCGGTGTCCGGGTAAGCGACCGGGTGGCTGGAGCCGTAGATGCGGATGGCCCGGTCGAGCAGGATCTGGGCGTACGATAGGGCGATGATGGTCCCGTCGTAGGCCCGCTTGAACAGATTCAGCGGCGCCGGGTTCTGTTCGTCGATGGCGCCGTCATAGACGCGTTCGAAGTCGTCAAGGGTCACTGGCATCGCCGTTCCTCCTTTCGCGCTGCGCTCATCGGGCTCACCAGCTGGCGGCGAGCGGGGTGTTGTACCGCTTGGCCGCCTCGCGGTGGATGCCGAGCTTCCAGGTCCGGTAGTTCAGGGCCTCGAGCAGCTTCTTGGCCGCCTCGGCGTGGTTCGGCTCGAAGATGAAGTAGCCGCCGTAGACGTCGTGGGCGATCTGCGTGGCGACGCCCCAGACGAGCTTCGAGCCCTCGACGTGCGGGATGACGCCGACGTGGGTCGGCAGGCCCATGGCCACGGCCCAGGAGCCGATGGCGACAGCCTTCTCGTGCATGGCCTCGGGGGCCGAGGCGACGAACGGGACCTTGGGGACGTCGACGCCCATCTCCTTGGCCATGGCCGTGGCCAGGTCGGCCGACCGGGTGTTGTCCACGCAGGAGCCCTGGTGGAAGATGAGCGGCAGGCCGGTGTCGATCTGGGCGGCGTCCTGGAGGCGCTTGAGGAACGACTTGAGACCGGGGCCGGCGTACTTCTCGACGGCCTCCGGGTTGAGCAGGCCGGCCTTGGCGAAGGCGCCGGCGCCGCATCCGGTGGCCAGCATGAAGACGTCGTTCTTGGCCAGTTCCTTGGCGATGGTCAGGTGCCCCTCGTCCTGCGGTTGCTTCATGTTGTTGCAGCCGGCGAAGAGGCAGACACCCTTGATCTCGCCGGATTCGATGGCGTCGGTGAGGACCTTGACCGGGTGGTCGGGGTTGAGCGAGGCGAATATCTCCATCAGGGCCTCGGTCGAGAAGCCGGCCACGACCTTGTTCTTGACCTGCGGGATGGCGACCTTGTTCGGGTCACGCCGCTTGTAGCCCTCGATGGCCAGCCGGACCATGTCCTTGGCCATCTCCAGGGCCTTCTCTTCCTTGAACTCGACGTAGTAGGTGTTGGGGATCTTGGCCAGCGGGTTGGTGGTGATGATCCTGGTGTGGAAGCACTCGGAGAGGACCCGGACCGAGGGCATGATGCACTGGACGTCGACGATCATCGCGTCCAGGGCCCCGGTCATGATCGCCAGTTCCTGCGAGGCCGAGTTGGCGGCGAGGTAGACGCCGCGCCGCATGAGGAGCTCGTTGCCGGTGCAGCAGATGCCGACCACGTTGACGCCCTTGGCCCCGACCGCCTTGGCCTCGCCCTCGAGGGCGCGGGCCGCGTCGACGATGATCGACGACAGGGTCGGGTTGTGGCCGTGGGTGGCGATGTTGACGTAGGCCGGGTCGATGACCCCGAGGTTGGCCTCGGAGACGATCGGCTTCGGAGTGCCGAAGAGGATGTCCGAGAGGTCGGTGCCGATGTGCATCCCGGTGTAGTCGGCGAGGGCCGTCTTCAGGCCGCCGAAGATCAGGTTGACCGGGTCGGCGTCCATGCCCATGGTCGTCTCGGCCATGGCCTGGACGACCTGGCGGTCGATGGCCGCCGGGGCGATGTCGGCGTGCTTGAACTTCTTCCGGCGTCCCTCGGTGATGGTCGTGGTCAGGAAGGTGCACGGCTCCTCACCGATGCGGGAGTAGTCCTCGAGGGCCGCCTCGGAGACTTCCTTGGCCAGGTCGAGGTCGGACTTGCCGTCGGTGGTGAGGCCGAGGCGCTCGGCGACCGCGCGCAGCTTGACGGGGTCGCTCACCTTGTAGTCCGGGGCCTTGCCTTCAGCCACGAGGTGCAGCGTGTGGGCGATGTGCCGCCCGTGGTCGGAGTGGGACGAGGCCCCGCCGGCGATGAAGCGGACCAGGTTGCGGGAGACGATGGTGTAATCGGTCGCTCCGCAGATGCCCCGCTTCTGGTTCTCACGTTTGGGGTTGATCCGGCACGGCCCGGCGATGCAGGCCCGGCAGCATACGCCGTCCAGACCGAAGCCGCACTGGGGCTGCTGGGCCTGGTAACGGTCCCAGGCCGTGCTGACGCCCATGGCTTCGGCCTTGGTCAGCATCTCGATGCTGGCCGGGTCGACCGTCCGTGTCTTGACGTCGACCTTCGCCCTTCCGGGCGCCTTGGCCGTCTCTTCTGGCATCCTGTCTACCTCCCTTGGTTGAAGCTTTGAAACCTGACAAGCCAAAAGGGCTAAGAGGACTTGGTCGCGGCGCCGGCCCGGGATTCGGCGACGAGCCGGTCGGCGATGGCCGCCACCCGCTCGGCCACCTGTCCCTTGGCCGGAGTGCTACCGCCCCCCTCAAGCGAGCCTTCGAGCATCTCCTCGTCATAGGGAAGGACGGCCCAAAGCTCACCCGGCGCGAAGGATTCCTCCAGGAATCGTCGCTCACGGTCGGTGCGGACCTTGTTTCCGACATAACGGACCCGTTCGATGCCGAGCTCGCCGGCCAGCTTGCCGATGACCTTGGCGGTGCGGACGCTGATCGGCGTGGGCTCGGTGATGACGAGCATGGCGTCGACGCCGCGGGCGGTGCCCCGGGTCAGGTGCTCGATGCCGGCTCCCATGTCCATCACCACGACCTCGTCGCGGTCGAGGACCAGGGAGTCGACGACGGCCTTGAGGAAGGAGTTCTCCCGGCAGTAACAGGCCGCGCCACCGGCTTTCACCCCGCCCATGCGGAGGAGCTTTATCCCCTTGAAGTCCAGGGCGTAGCGGTCGAGGACATCGTCGACCCTGGGGTTGAGCGGATAAAGAGCCCCGTCGCCCATCTTTTCCGAGATCACTTCCTTGAGGTCGATCAGCGGAGTCTGGTCGAGGAGCTCTTCATCGGGAACGCCAAGGGCGGTCCCCAGGCTGACGTCCGGGTCGGCGTCGACGGCGTAGACCGAAAAGCCGCGGCCGGCCAGGTGCCTGATCAGGTCGGAGGCGATGGTCGTCTTGCCCACCCCACCCTTGCCGGAAATGGCGATCTTCATCGCGTTTCACCTCCCCCCGGTAGGCTGAAAGCAGCGTCAAATCCAGGTCAAGCTAGTGCGAGGATGCTCCCTGCTCGGCGTCGGCGAGGGCCCGGAGTTTCATCAGGGCCTCCCCGGCGGCCACGATGAGGTCCTCCGTGGACAGGTAGGCGCTCGCGCTCTCGTCAAAGAGGACGGTCCCGTTGGGCCCGAACTCCTCGTCCCCCAACCACAGGACGTAGGTGATGGGGACCCGCGGGAAGACCGGGACTTTCACCGCCATGTCGCCGAACTTCTCCAGTCCCCCTCCAAGGCGTGCCGCCGCCCGGCTGAGCGCTTCCGGCCGCCGGGCGAAAGAGTCGACGAGGGGTTTGAGGATCCGCTTGGCGAAGGGGCCCGTGTAGATGTCGCCGCCGGGGAGCTCCCGGAAGGCGATCAGGCGGCCGGTGAGCGGGCCCCCGGTGAGCGGGGCGCCGGTCAAATAATGAAGGCAAAGGATGCGGGCCTGGTCGGCGAGGGGCGGGTGACAGTCCCCGTCGGGAAATCCGAGGCGGTGGGCCGTCCCCAGAAAGGGCAAAACAAAAAACCCTTCCGACAGCTCGAATCTCGCCCCTGAAGCCCGGGCCATCTCCGCTGGAGCGCCGCCGGCGTACGCGGTCAACGCTGAGTGGAGGGCCGGTTCAAGATTGATCATGGCGCCCTCCCCGCGGCGGGCGGCATCTCTGCGCGCGAACGAACTGCGATTGGGTGTGTTGGCGAAAAGGTGGATGTTGGTGGCGAAGGAGCTGCAGAGAATTGAAGTCAGTTTTCCGCCGATTGGGAATTTTCTGTTTACATAATTCCACGCTCTGCGGTACTAATTATATAATAGCACTGGTGATAGAGTCAATTATTTCGAAGCAAGAAGGAACGCGCTGAAGGTCGGTCCCAGTAGATCGGGGGAGACCGCTGGCCACGCCCGAAACCGCCCCAAAATCGCCGGATGTGTTTTGAATCGCTTGAATATTCGTCCCTATGGAAGTGCTGGGGGGTCGGCTGAAACGAAACCCACCGCGTCAGGCGGTGGGTACATCGGCGAAATGTCATCGATTGGCGGCAATTCGCTCCCCGAAAGACCGCCCTCGACCGCTCCTGCCCGGGTTAATTGTAGTACAATTTCGCGGAGCAGTCACGAGCCTATTTCTAACCGTATTTCCAGGTTACGCCAAAGCCGCCGCGCGGGTACTTCCAATCGATGTTGCCGTACGGGCAACCGATCCGGCAGGCCCCGCATTCGACGCAGCGCTCATACTCGACGATGGTCTTCTTCTGGGCCTCGTCCCACTCGTAAACGTGGGCCGGGCAGAAGAAGGCGCAGGGCCGGCCGGTCTCCTCGTGGTCTTCGGCGCAGATGCTCTGGTCCTTGATGGCCAGGTGCGGCCGATCGTCGAGGCGGTAGCGGATGAGATAGAGCTTGTCGTCGAGGCTCTTCTGGGTGGCCGGGGTGCCGAGCCGTGGGTTGCCCGGAAGGTCGGGGACGATGCGGCCGCCGGCCGGGCCGGTCGCCGCCACCTGGGACGGCGAACGCGGGGTGGGGTCTTTCTTGGTTTCGTCGCTCATGGGTGTCCTCTCCCTTCAGGGACCGGGGGCGCCGACGCCGGCGCCGGGGGCGCGGGCGCGGTCTAGAGCAGCGCCCGGCGGGCCTGGTTCAGGTCGCGGAGGAGCTGCCAGACCGAGCGTCTCTCGGTGACCAGCTTCCAGAGGCGCCGCTGCTTCTCTTTCTTGGGGACGCCGTCGACCGTCAGAAGCTCGGTCGCCGCCCGGTTGACCAGGTCCGGGTAGAGGGTGAAAAGGGCTGGGTTGTGCTCGAAGAACTTCGGCACCCGCCGGTAGTGCTTGAGGTCCTGGAGGACGAAGCTGTCTTCGAGGCGGTTCTTGTACATCTGCAGGACGTAGGCCGAGAAGTCGCCGCGCTTGTGGGCCTCGACGGCGATCTCGCCGGCCGTGCGCCCGCTCTCCATGGCCAGGTTAGAGCCCTCGCGGTGGAGCGAGTTGACCAGCATGGCCGCGTCGCCGCAGACCATGAAGCCGTCGCCGTAGAGCCGCGGGACGGCGTCGTAGCCGCCCTCGGGGATAAGGTGGGCGGCGTACTCCTTGGTCTCGCCGCCGGCGATGAGCGGCCGGATGACCGGGTGAGCTTTCAGCGTCTCGAGGAGGTTGTTCGGGGTCTGGCCGGCCTTGATGAGGTCCGAGAGCATCGCCCCGCTGCCGATGGAGATGGTCTCCTTGTTGGTATAGATGAAAGCCGTGCCGGTCAGGCCGCCGACCGCCTCGCCGACCAGCTCGATGGTCGCCCCCATGTCGGGGGGCAGGTTGAAGCGGTCCTCGATCTTCTCTTTCGACAGGGCGATGATCTCCTTGGCGGCCAGGGCCACCTGCTCCGGTTTGAGGCCCAGGCGGCCGTCGGCGAAGCGCGGGATGAGCGAGTTCAGCGAGTTGACGCCCGCGGCGACGATGGTCAGGTTGGCCCGGACGTCGCCGTCGGGCCGGCCGACGCGGACGCCGACCACTTTCCCGCCCTCCCAGAGCAGGTCGTCGACGAGGGTCTCGGCGACAAGCAGGGCCCCGGCCTTGACGGCCTGGCCCGCGAACCACCCGTCGAACTTGGCCCGGAGGACGGTGAAGGCGTTGTACGGCTCGACCGAGTGGTTGACGCTGCGGTGCCCGACCTTGACCGCCGAGTCGTGGCCGAGGACCCAGATGTTCTGCTCGATGACCGGGCGCTCCAGCGGGGCCTCCTTGGCCGCGTCGGGGATGAGCTTCTCCAGCGAGTGGCGGTAGAGCACACCGCCCATGACGTTCTTGGCCCCGGGGTACTCGCCCCGTTCGAGGACGAGGACCTTCAGGCCGGCGCGGGCGCAGACAAGGGCGGCGGCGCTCCCCGACGGCCCCGCCCCGATGACGATGACATCAAAGCGTTCCTTCATTGCTTCCCCTCCCCCGCCCCGCCGGCGGCGTCGGGCGCGGCCGGGTCGCTCCCGCCGGCTTCCTTGATGAGCCGCTCGAAGGCCTCGGTCAGGGCCGGCACGACCTGGTGCAGGTCCCCGACGATGCCGAAGTCGGCGGCCTCGAAGATCGGGGCGTGTGGATCTTTGTTGATGGCCACGATGAGGTCGGAACTCTGCATCCCGGCCAGGTGCTGGATGGAGCCCGAGATGCCGCAGGCGATGTAGAGCTTGGGCCGGACGGTCTGGCCGGTCTGCCCGACCTGGTGGTCCTGGCCGATCCAGCCGCTCCCGACGGCCGCGCGCGAGGCGCCGACGGCCGCGCCGAGGACGCCGGCCAGGCGCCGGACGACGTCGAAGCCATCGGCGCCGCCGACCCCGCGGCCGCCCGAGATGACGATGTCGGCCTGTTCCAGCGGGATGCCCTCGGTCTGCTTGCGGACCAAGCGCAGGACCTTGGCGGCCACCTCGTCCTCGCTCATCGCGAACTCCTCGGTGATGATCTCGCCGGTCCGCCCTTCCTGGCGCTCGGGCATCGGCATGATATGCGGCCGCACCGTGGACATCTGCGGCCGGCGCGTCTTGCAGAGGATGGTGGCCATGATGTTGCCGCCGAAGGCCGGGCGGGTCTGGCGGAGGTCCTTCGTCTCCGGGTCGATGTCGAGCGAGGTGCAGTCGGCGGTGAGCCCGGCGGCCAGGGTCGTGGCCACCGTCGAGGCGAGGTCGCGGCCCTGGGTCGTGGCCCCCAGGAGGAAGACCTCGGGCCGGTACTTCTCGACGAGCTGAACCGCCGCCCGCGCGTAGGGGCGGGTCCGGTAGTCCCGGAGGACCGGCGACTCGACCAGGTAGACCCGGCCGGCGCCATAAGCGAAGGCCTCGTCGGCCAGCGGGCGGACCTTGTACCCGAGGAGCACGGCCGAGACCTCGGCCCCGAGGTCCTTGGCCAGCCGCTTGGCTTCGCCGATGAGTTCCCAGGAGACGGGGGCCGGGTCCGGCCCGGCGTGCTCGAGGTAGACCCAGATGCCCTTGTAGTCTTCTTTGACAGGCATCAGGCCTCACCCCCGTAGGCCTGCTCGGCCAGCTTGCGGCCCTCGAGGGCGGCCTTCTTCACCGCCGGCCGGCCGAAGAGCTTGGCGGCCAGGGCCTCGGCGGCCTCGCGCGGTTTGCCCATCCCGTCCGGGACGAGGTCGGTCTGCCGCTTGACCCGGGCCTGCGGCGTGAAGACCTTGCCGACCGTGGTCGGTGAGCCTTTCAGCCCGCACTGGGTCAGGTCGAGCTCGAGGTGGTCCTTGGTCCAGGTGATGGGTTCATAGCGGGCGGCCCGGATCTGGTCGGGCAACGCGCCGTAGCGCACGTCGTTGATCTCGTCGGTCACCGTGAGGAG
>JAJZPE010000220.1 GCA_021811325.1 Bacillota bacterium | reverse complement strand
GGGTTTTTTCACAAATTTCCACGGCCAGAGGTACCATTGCCTGGAACCTTTTCGGCGGCTTCGGCGACTAATAGACAAGGACGAGGACAAGTCTCCTCAACCGAAAGGCCCCTTCAAAGGAGGTGGCCATCGTGGTCGACTTCAAGAAACTCATCCCAGGTGATAAGGTGGTCCTCGTGACCGAACACGGGCGGATTGACCTCACCCGCATCTACGGACGGTACAAGTACCGCGTGGCCGCCGACTGCCTGGCGCGTCCCGCCCTGGGCAACATCTTCACCAGGGAGGGCCGGCCGGATGACATCGAGGTCAGGCTCGACTCGGGCGTAAGCCTGGACGAGCGTATTCTCAGGCTAGCTATTCCGCGTCTGTAAGGGCGCGGGCCGGCCACTGGCCGATTGGTTACCGTCCTCACCTCCTTACACCCTCCAAAAAGCCCAGGACCCCGGACGCGTGTCCGGGGTCCTGGCGTTCTCCGTCTATGCTTGCCCTTGGGCCGACCGGCTCACAGGCGCTCCGGCTCGCAGGCGCTCCGGCTCACAGGCACTCGTACCGTGGCAGTCCCGGCCGGCAGTGCTCAAGAAGGGAGCGGATGGCGGCGTTCGGGCTGACGACCTTGATCTCCCGGCAGCGGGCGGCCAGGCCGTCCAGGAGGGCCCCGATTCGTGACGGCAGGACCTCACCCGAAAACCTCAGCCCGGACAGGTTGACCAGTAACCTGGCGCCGCCGGGAACGTGGAGACCCCGGACCGTCCGCAGGACGAAGCGTTTGAAGGTCGTCCACCGCGACCCGTCGAGCAACCCGCTGACCTCGATCTGCCAGGCCCCCGGGGCGTCCCCGGCCTTGACCGTGACGACCAGCCCCGGCAGGCCGGATTCAGAGGGGACATCGATGACGGTCCCCGCCGCCGGCGCCCCGGCCGCTTCCGGGGTTGAGCCGCGTCGCCAAGCGCCGCGGCCCGAGGCGTTCGCCCGGACCCATCGGTTGAGGATCACCCGTCCGGCCACGCGATAGCCGGCGGTGCCGAAGTCCCCGGTCGCCGTGCGGGCCAGGATACCGGGCCAGCTGTAGAAGGCGGCGTAGGCCTCGAGGAGGTTGTTCTGCAGCTCGCGCGGGCTCAGGCGGGCCGGGCGGTGTACGGCGTGGAGGCCGTCATAGAGGCTCCAGTCGTCGGTCAGGAGCCGGCCCTCCCGCTTCAGCCGCTCATAGAGGGCCGTGCCCGGGATCGGCGTCAGGGCCAGGAACTGTGCCGTGTCCAGGCCGTGGGCCCGGGCATAGTGCACCGTCTCCCGCCCGACCTCGGGCCCATCCTCATCGGCGCCGAAGATGAACATCCCGTGGACGCGGACACCGTGGCGGTGGAACTCGCGCAGGCACTGATCGATGTCCTCGACCCGCTGGCCCTTGTGGAAAGCCTTGAGGGCGCTCGGGTTCACCGACTCCAACCCCACGTAGACGACGGAGCAATGGGTGCGGGCCATGAGGTCCAGGAGTTCCGGGTCTTTGGCCGCGTCCACGCGGACCTGCGCCGACCACCACGGCGGGGTCAGCCCGCGGCGCAGCATGGCCTCGAGCAAGGCCTTGCTCCGCTCGGTGTCGGCGGTGAAGTTGTCGTCGTAGAAGAAGATCCGGCGGCCGCGGTAGCGTTCGAGTTCCTCCAGGACCTGCTCGGCCGGGGCGAATCGATAACGCCGCCCGAAGAGGGCGGTGACGGCGCAGAAGTTGCACGAGAAGGGGCAGCCGCGGGAGGTCATCAGGGGGACCACCGAAAGTCTCCCGAGGTTGCGGATGAGGCTCAGGTCGGGCGAAGGCAGGCCGGCCAGGCGGACCGGGATCTCGGGCATGGGGTTGTGGACCGCGCGCCCGCCGTCCGTGTAGGACAGCCCCGGGAGGTCCGTGACCGAGCGCCCGGCGGCGAGCCGCTCGACCAGCTCGGGGAAGACGTTCTCGGCCTCGCCACGGACGACGTAGTCCGCAGCGGCCAGGCCTTCCTCCGGCAGGAAGGTCACGTGCGGCCCCCCGATGACCACCGGCACCCCGTGGTGCCTTACGAAACGGGCCAGCCGGTAGGCCTCGGGGGCCGTCGACGTGGTCGTCGAGATGCCGACGAGGTCGGCCGTGAGCAGAACGGCCGGGCTGACCCCTCCGGCCTGCTCGAGGTAGATCTCGACCTGGTGCCCCCGCCGCGCCAGGATTGCGCCGAGCTGCGGGAGCCCCAGCCGTGGCAGCTTCACCAGGCTGAAGACATGGAAGTTCGGGGCCTTCGGTTCGATGAGGATGACCCGTGCCATGTGCTGCCAGCCACCGCCCTTCATAAGCAAATGGACCTCAGTGACATCGTGCCCAGCGGGGCCGGTCTTATGTCGGTGCGACCCCACGCGGCGAAAGTCCGGACTTAGTACGACCTCACCGCGAGCTTCTTCTCCAGGGACCGGGCCGCGTGGGCGAGGCTGTAGTTGATGATGAAGTAGACCACGGCGATGACGAGGAAGGTCTCCATGGGATTGACGTACTTGGCGAAGATGATCGTCCCTTTGCCGGTTATCTCCTCGACGCCGAGGGCCCAGGCGAAGGCGGTGTCCTTGACCACCGTGATGAACTGGCTGACGATGGGTGGGATCATCCGCCGCAGGGCCTGCGGCAAGACGATCAGTTGCAGGATCTGGCGGTAGCCGAAGCCCTGGGCGGTGGCCGCTTCCCACTGGCCGCGGTCGATGGAGATGAGCCCGCCGCGGATGATCTCGGCCATGACCGCGCTGGTGAAGATGGTCATCCCGATGATCGCCGACCGCAGGGCCGGCTGCCGGCTGACCAGGTAAGTGGCGAGCATGATCAGAAGCATCGGCAGGTTGCGGATGGCCTCGATGTAGCCGAAGGCCACGGCCCCGATGACCCGCCCGGCCCGCAGGTGCTTGTAACGGTCGCCGCTGTAACGGGCGATGGCCAGGATGAGCCCGAAGACGAAGCTCATCACGATGACCAGGACGGCCATCTCGAGGGTCGTCAGGAGCCCGTAACCCAGGAAGCGCATGTTCTCCGGGCGGAAGAGGTCGGCGAAGCCCTTGAGCGTCATGTCGCCCCACCCCGCGCGCCGCTCATGTCGCCGCCCCCCAGGTCGACTGCATCCGCCGCTCGAGCCGCCGGGCCAGGTAGGCCGTCGGCAGGGTCAGGAGCAGGTACAGGACGGCGGCCGTCAGGTAGGCCACGCCATAGAGCAGGTTGTAAGACGACCACGCGTCGGCCTGATACATGAGGTCATACCCGGCGATGAGCGAGAGCACCGACGAGTTCTTGATGAGGTTGACAAACTGGTTGGTCAGGGGCGGCATGATGATCCGGAAGGCTTGGGGCAGGACGATGTGCCGCATCGCCTGGCCGTAGGTAAATA
>JAJZPE010000003.1 GCA_021811325.1 Bacillota bacterium | reverse complement strand
CCTGATCTCCGGGGTCAAGGAGGACTCGGCCACCGGCGACCTGACCATCCGCTACGCCCTCGACGGCAAGCTCCACGAAGAACGCTTCGACCTCGTCGTCCTGGCCACCGGGCTGCGGCCCCCGGCCGGGAACCACGAACTGGCCGCGACCTTTGGCATCGACCTCGACCAGCACGGCTTCGCCGACTGGTCGAGGGCCTCTCCGGCTCGACTCAGCAAGGGAGGGATCTTTGTGGCCGGAGGATTCGCCGGACCGCGCGACATCCCAGAGACCGTGATGAGCGCCGGCGCCGCGGCGGCCGAGGCCAACTCGCTCCTGGCCCTGGCCCGCGGCACCCTGACCCGCCCGAGGATCTATCCTGACGAGCGCGACGTGACCGGTGAGGACCCGCGGACCGGCGTCTTCGTCTGCCGGTGCGGGATCAACATCGCCTCGGTGGTCGACGTCGGGACGGTGGTCGCCGCGGCCACCCGTCTCCCTGGGGTGGTCCACGCCGAAGAGTTTCTCTTCACCTGCTCCCAGGATTCCCTGCGGAAGATCCGCGAGACCGTCGAGGAGAAGCGCCTTAACCGGGTGGTCATCGCCTCCTGCACCATCCGGACCCACCTCCCGCTGTTCCGCGACGCCCTGCGGGAGGCCGGGTTGAACCCGTACCTCTGCGAGATGGCCAACATCCGCGAGCAGTGCTCGTGGGTCCACCGCAACGACCCGGCGGCGGCCACGGTCAAGGCCATCGACCTGGTCAAGATGGCCGTGGCCAAGGCGGCCGTCCTCGAGCCCCTGACCACCTTCCCCGTCCCCGTGGTCAAGCGGGCCCTGGTCGTCGGCGGCGGCCTGGCCGGGATGCAGTCGGCCCTGTCCCTGGCGTCGATGGGCTTCCCGGTGACCCTCGTCGAGCGGACGGCGTCCCTCGGCGGCCACCTGGCCGACCTGGCCTCGACCCTCGATGTCCCGGACGTCCCAGCCTACCTCGACGACCTCATCGCCAGGGTCGACGGGGAGCCGCTGATCGAGGTCCTGACCGTGGCCGTGGTCAAGGACACCCACGGCCACGCCGGGCACTTCACCACCCGCCTGGAGGTCCCGGACGCGGACGGCGGGCGGACCGCCGTCGATGTCGAGCACGGGGTGGTCGTCGTGGCCACCGGCGGGCGCGAGCACCGACCGGCCGAGTACCTGTACGGCTCCGACCCGCGGGTCCTCACCCGCCTCGAGTTCGAGCGGCGGCTGAAGGCCCACGAGCCGACCATCGCCACCCGGCGGGCGGTCTTCATCCAGTGCGTCGGCTCGCGCCAGGAGGACCGCCTCTACTGCAGCCGGACCTGCTGCGGCGGGGCCGTCAAGGGCGCCCTGGCCCTCAAAGAGGCCGACCCGGCCTGTGAGACCTACGTCCTCTTCCGCGACGTGCGCACCTACGGCCTGACCGAGGAGTACTACCGGCTGGCCCGGGAGCGCGGGGTGAGCTTCATCCGCTACGACGAGGCCGCCAGGCCCGTCGTCGCCGCCGCTCCCACGCAGCTCGATGTGACCGTGACCGACGCCGACACGGGCACGGCCGTGGCCCTTGGGGCCGACCTGGTCGTCCTGGGCACGGCCACGCTGCCGTCAGAGGGCACGGCCGAGGCCGCCCGGGCCTTCAAGCTGCCCCTGACTGAAGACGGCTTCCTCTCCGAACTCCACGCCAAGCTGGGCCCGGTCGACTTCCCGAGCCAGGGCCTGTTCCTGTGCGGCCTGGCCCACTCGCCCAAGTCCATTCCCGAGAGCATCGTACAGGCCCAGGCGGCGGCCTCGCGGGCGGCGACCATCCTCGCCCAGGAGGCCCTGACCGTCGGCGGTATCGTCGCCACCGTGGACGCCGACCGCTGCGCGGCCTGCCTGACCTGCGTCCGCGTCTGCCCGTTCGGCGTCCCGCGGATAAGCGAGGACGGCGTCGCCGTCATCGACCCGGTCCAGTGCCGCGGCTGCGGGACCTGCGCCGGCGAGTGCCCGGGCAAGGCCATCGAGCTGCCGCAGTACAAGGACCGCCAGATCGCGGCGATGCTGCGGAGCCTGGCGGCGGGTGGGGATTGACCCTGGCCGGCCGCCCCTGCCCCGGACCCAGCCCTCAGATAGCCGGAGGCCCGCCGCGCATCGCGCGACGGGCCTCGTTCATCTCGGGATGGATCGCCACTGCGCCCCGGTCACCCGGCCAAGCGCTGCTTCAGCAGCGTCTAATGGGGGCTTTACCCCAGCTTCTGCCTGAGCAGCGCGCTCAGGTCCGGCTGCCCGATCTCCTGCAGGTCGTAACGCACCCGGACGGCCGGCTTGTCGAACTTGGCCACCCGGCGCAGGTCGATGGGGGTGGCCACGACGATGAGGTCGCAGTCGACGGCGTTGATGGTCGCCTCAAGCTCGCGGATCTGCTTGGCCCCGTAGCCCATGGCCGGGAGGACCGTCGTCAGGTGGTTGTACTTGTCGTAGGTGGCGGCGATGGAGCCCACGGCGTAGGCCCGCGGGTCGATGATCTCGGCGGCCCCGTACTTGCGGGCGGCGACAACGCCGGCGCCGTAGGTCATCTCGCCGTGGGTGACCGTCGGGCCGTCCTCGATGACCAGGACTCGCTTCCCGTGGATCTGCTCCCAGCCCTCGACGCTGACCGGGGAGGCCGCGTCGACGACGACGGCCTTCGGGTTGGTCGCGGCGATGTTCTTGCGGACGGTGGCCACGCCCTCCGGGGTCGCCGTGTCAATCTTGTTGATGACGACGATGTCGGCCATCCGGAGATTGACCTCGCCGGGGTGGTACTTCAGCTCGTGGCCCGGCCGGTGGGGGTCGACCAGGGTGATCATGATGTCCGGGCGGTAGAACGGGAAGTCGTTGTTGCCGCCGTCCCAGAGGATGACGTCGGCTTCCTTCTCGGCCTCGCGGAGGATGGCCGCGTAGTCGACGCCGGCATAGACGATGACCCCGCGGTCGATGTGCGGCTCGTATTCCTCGCGCTCCTCGATGGTGCACTGGTGCTTGTCGAGGTCGGCGTAGGTCGCGAAGCGCTGGACGGCCTGCTTGGCCAGGTCGCCGTAGGGCATCGGGTGGCGGATGGCGACGACCTTCTTGCCCATCCCCCGGAGGATCTCGGCCACCCGGCGGGTGGTCTGGCTCTTGCCGACCCCGGTCCGCACGGCGCCGACGGCGACCACCGGCTTCTTCGACTTGAGCATCGTCTTGTCCGGGCCGAGGAGCCGGAAGTCGGCCCCGGCCGCGAGGACCATCGAGCTTCTGTGCATCACGTTCTCGTAGGCCACGTCGCTGTAGGAGAAGACGGCCTCGTCGACCTTCAGTTCCTTGATCAGCCGGGCCATCTCGCTCTCGGCGTAGATGGGGATCCCCTTGGGGTAGAGCTTGCCGGCCAGTTCCGGCGGGTACCGCCGGCCTTCGATGTCCGGGATCTGGGTGGCCGTGAAGGCCACCACCTCATCGGCCTCGTTGTCGCGGTAGAACGTGTTGAAGTTGTGGAAGTCGCGGCCCGCGGCTCCCAAGATGAGTACGCGCGTCTTCTTCATGGTTCTCCTCCCCTGGGGCCGGCTTGGGGGGCCCCGTTCCCGTCTCTCTATCTGTGGGTCAAGCCCGGACGCCGCCCCGCCCTACATGACCAGAGCGAGGATGGCCTTCTGGGCGTGCAACCGGTTCTCGGCCTGGTCGAAGATGACCGAGTGCGGCCCGTCGGCGACTTCGTCGGTGACTTCTTCGCCGCGGTGGGCCGGCAGGCAGTGCATGAACAGGCAGTCATTCTTGGCCGCCTTGACCAGTTTGGCGTTGACCTGGAAGGGCTTCATCACCTTGACCCGCTTGGCGTGCTCGGCTTCCTGGCCCATGCTGGCCCAGGTGTCGGTGTAGATGATGTCGGCCCCGTCGACGGCAACAAAGGCATCGGTGCCGATCTCGATACTCGCCCCGCTCGCCTTGGCGTCCTCCATGGCCAGCTTGGTGAGGTCCTTGTCGGGCTCGTAGCCCTCGGGCGTGGCGATGGCCATGTCGATGCCCACCTTGGACGCGCCGAACATCAGCGAGTGGCAGACGTTGTTGCCATCGCCCACGTAGGCCAACTTGAGCCCGTCGAACTGCCCCTTCTTCTCCTTGATGGTCAGGAGGTCGGCCAGGATCTGGCACGGGTGGAGGAGGTCGGTCAGGCCGTTGATCACCGGGATGCTGGCGTGCTGGGCCAGGTCGGTGACGTCCTTGTGGGCGAAGGTGCGGATCATGATGCCGTCGAGGTACCGCGAGAGGACCCGGGCCGTGTCGGCGATGGTCTCGCCCAGCTTCAGCTGGAGGTCGTTGGCCCCGAGGTAGAGGGCGTGCCCGCCGAGCTGGAACATGGCCACCTCAAAGGAAACGCGGGTCCGGGTCGAGGTCTTGGTGAAGATCATCCCGAGGGTCTTGCCCTTCAGCGGCTGCGGCTCGTCGCCCGCTTTGCGCCGCAGCTTCAAGAGGGCTCCCAGGTCGACTATCTGCTCGATCTCCTCTCTGGTCAGGTCGTGCAGGGAGATGATGTCTCTCCCCCGCAGGTTCACGCTCATTCAGTCTAGCCTCCTCCGACGCGTTTTTCGTCTTGGACCTAAGACCGCCTGACCTCGCCGACGAAGGGCGCAGGTGTGCCGCAGGACAGGCACTTCCCGCCCTCCACGTGGTGGCCGATCAGGGCCATCCCGTCCCGTTCGGCGATGGGCTCGCCGCAACCTTCGCAGAAGGTGTCGCTCCCCTCCACCCCCCCGATGTTGCCGACGTAGACGTGCTTCAGCTTCCGCCGGGCGATGTCCCACGCCCCGCGCAGGGTGCTCGCCGGGGTCGGCGCCAGGTCCAGCTTGTAGTTGGGGAAGTAGCGCGAGAAGTGCAGGGCGATCCGCGGGTCGACGCCGGCCAGCCAGTTAACGAGGGCCTCGATCTGGGCGGGGTCGTCGTTGAGGGTCGGGATGATCAGGTTGGTCACCTCGACGTGGACCCCGGCGGCGTGGGCCCGCTCCACCGTGTGCAGCACCGGGTCGCGCTTCCCGAGGCAGACGCGCTTATAGAAGCCTTCGGTGAAGCCCTTGACGTCGACGTTCATGGCGTCGATGTGGGGCAGGATCTCCTCGAGAGGTTCGGGGTTGACGTACCCGTTGGTCACCATGACGTTCTTGAGGCCCTTCTCCTTGGCCAGCCTGGCCGTATCGAGGACGTACTCGTACCAGATGAAGGGCTCCGAGTACGTGTAGGCGAGGCCGACGCAGAAGTAGTCCTGGCGGCGGGCGGCCTGTTCGGCGGCGGCCACCGCCTCGGTCGGCGTCAGCCGGGCCGTCGGCGCCTCCTGCTGCGAGATCTCCCAGTTCTGACAGAAGGCGCAGTGCAGGTTGCAGCCGAAGGTGCCGAGGGAGAAGATGTACGACCCGGGGTAGAAGTGATAGAGCGGCTTCTTTTCGATGGGGTCCATCCCGTGGGAGGCGACCAGCCCGTAGTTCATCGAGAAGAGGGTCCCGTCGACGTTCTTACGCGCCCGGCAGGCTCCCAGTTTCCCCGGGGAGATGTGGCAGAAGACCGGACAGAGGTGGCAGTTCACCCGCCCCTCGGCCGCCTTCTCCCAGAACATCGCCTCGTGCATCGCCGTCACCTCCCCGCCGCGCCCATCAATGGAACCGCTCGACCTCGAAGCGGAACAGGCGGACGTCCTTCTCGTGCGGAGAGATGCCCGCCTTCTGCTTGGCGATGGCCACCTGCTCCTCGGCCGAGCGGATGCCCTCGAGGTGCGGCAGGAGGAGGCCGGAGCGGCCGCCCTTCTGGACGATGACCCCGAAGCGTTCCGGGTCGAGCTGGTCCAGCCCGGAGATGGGCTCGGCCGGTCTGAGCACGTCCACCGAGTAGTCGAGGTCGTCCAGCTCGCGCTCCTCGACCGGGTCGAAGCGCGGGTCGTGGAACCCGGCGCTGACGGCGTTCTGCATGATCTCCTGGACCACGCTGGCCGTGGTCGGCTCGATGGTGCCGATGCAGCCGCGGAGTTGCCCGTGCTTTTTGAGGGTGACGAAGGCCCCGGCCCGCTCCTTGGTCCACGGCTCGGCCCCGGCCGGGACGGCCGGCCTGGGGCCGCCCTGGAGGTGGGCCTCGAGGGTCTCGCGGGCCAGCCGGACCAGCGGGTGCTGTTTCGACCGCCGCTCGTTCAGGCGGGCCGCCCGCCGCTCGAAGAGCCGCTTCCCGGCCGACCGGCCGGCGTCCTCGCCGACCAGGTCCAGCGAGGCCACGAGGTAGCCGACGCCGAAGGGCCCTTCATAGGAGAGCACATCGGGCCTGACCCGCCGCCCGTCGAGGGCCCCGAAGAGCATCACCAGCGGCCGGTAACCGCATTCGCCGGCCCGCTCGACGAGGTCGGGGTCGATCCCCAGTAGGTCGTCGACGTCGCCCTTCTTCAGGGCCGCCTCGACGGCCTGGTCAAAGCGCCTGGCCTCCGGGTCGTAGCCGGCCGGCGCCTCGGGGAGCAGGCGGTGGGAGAGGTCGCCGGAGGCGATGAGGACGACTCGCTTGCCCGAGGCCCGAGCGGCCCGGGCGATGCCCTGCCCGAAGGCATACAGCTCCTCGTGGGGCAGGAAGGCCATGGCCATGGCCAAGAGCTTGCTTCGTACGCCCTGCTCGTCCAGGTAGTAGAGGGGGACGAGGACCCCGTGGTCGAGCTTGTCCGTGGTCCCATAGCGGGCCGCCGTCCCGCGGTCGAGGCGGACGGTCGCCTGGCCAAGCCGGTCGGCCTCCCGCTCGATGAGCTCCACCAGCGCGAGGTCGTTCTCGCGGGAGAGCTTGACCTGACCGGCGCCGAAGGCCGAGAAGCTGCCCTCCAGGCGGGGTTCGCCGAGGATGGCCGTGGCGTCCCGGAAGACCGGGGCGTGCGGGCTGATGATGACGATCGTCTCGGGCTCCGCCGCCTTCACCCGGCGGGCCAGCTCCTGCAAGGCCTTGCGGGTGTTGGCGGCCCGTTCGACCTCGGCCCCGCCCACTTCGGGTACGATGATCGGCGGGTGTGGTGACACACCGGCCATGACGATGCCGGCAGCTTCGTTCGTCGCCTCCAACTCAGGTCACCATCCCTTCGCCGGTGCCTGGCCCCGGGGCCGGTCAGAGGGCTCCCCGACCGGGGTCCGCTCCATTATACACTTCCGCATAAACGTTGGCTATCCTGCTTCCCTGTCCCTGATGGCACCGTTCCATCCTATTTTGTCCCCCCGGCCGCGCCGGATGCCCCGGGTTGACCGCTTGGCCGATCGGCCGAAAAAATGAGGGCCCCCGCTCCCGGGGACCCGCCTCTGGCGCCGCTGAACAGCCCGCCCGCGCCGGGCCGGTGAAAGTCCGCCGCGGCCCGGGCCGGGCCTAGAAGTCGACCGCCCGCCGCACCTCCTGGACCAGCACCGAGAAATCCAGGTTGCCGCCGGTGATGATGGCCGCGACCCGACGGCCCCGGAACCGCTCCGGGTGCTCCATCAGGTAGGCCACGCCGACCGCTCCCGACCCCTCGGCGACGACCTTGTCGTAGCGGAGGAGGGTGACCACGGCCCGCCGGACCGCCTCCTCGCCGGCGTTGACCGCCTCGTCGAGGCACTCCCTGGCCTGGCGATAGCAGATCTCCCCGATGCCCCCGGTGAGCCCCTCGCAGATGGACGGGGCCGACGGGTAGACCTCGTGGAAGACGCCCTCGGTCAGCGAGGCGAGCAGGGCCGGGCTGGCCTCGGTCTGCACCCCATAGACGCGGGCGCCGGGCCTACGGCTCCTCATCACCAGGCCGACCCCGGTGACCAGGCCGCCGCTGCCCACGGGGACCAGGACGTCGTCGACCAGCGGGTTGTCCTCGAGGATCTCGAAGGCGACGGTGCCGTGGCCGGCCGCGGCCAGCGGGTCGGCCGACGGGTCGAGGAGGACCTTGCCGGTCGCCTCAGCCCTCGCCTTGGCCAGCTGGAAAGCTTCGTTGTAGTCGGCGCCGTCCTGGTTCAGCCGGCCCCCGTAGTACTTTATCTTGTCCGTCTTCGTCGCCGGGGTGTCCCGGGGGACGAAGACCTCGACCTCGATGTCCCAGAGGCGGCCGCAGTAACTGGCGGCGATGCCGTGGTTGCCCGAGGACGGGACGACCACGCCGCGCCTCCGCTCCTCGGGGGTCAGGGTCAGGACGCGGTTCAGCACCCCGCGCACCTTGAAGGCGTTTAGCCGCTGCTGGCACTCCAGCTTGAGGTGGACGTCGGCCCCGGCGAGGTCGCTCAGAAAGGCCGAGCGCACCAGCGTGGTGCGGTAGATGTGCGGGGCGATGCGCGCCCGCGCCTCCTCGACGTCCTTGACGGTGATCACCGCCGCTCACCTCCCGCACCGGACCTCTCGACCTTATGGACGTAGGGCGAGGTCATCGCCTGGAGGATGCCGGCGTAGTTGGGCCGGAAGCGAACCTCGTCGCCCAGCCGCACCGGGTCGGCCGCCTCGTCCACGTCCACCAGGAGGTGGTCGCTGGAGGCCCCGAGGACGATCATCCCCCGGTCCAGGGGCGCCAGGTTCTCGGGGGCCACGTCCTGCCGCCCGAGGGCCAGGATGGCTCGGCGGCGCACGCCGCGGTCGACGAAGGTCGGGACGTTCCAGAAGGCGTCCCGGCCGAGCTCCCCCTCGGGCAGGGACGGCTTCTGGCGGACCTCGATGACCTCGGCGACGACGGTGAAGGTATCGTCGTGGGCCCCCGGCACCAGCTCGCCGTGGGCGCTCTCGTGGCCGCGAAGGATGGCGTCGCCGACCCGCAGCTCGGTAATGCCCCGGGGGATTCTACCGGCGACGGCCAGGGGCAGGCTCGAGGAGTTGCCGCCGGACACGACCGGCACCGGCCGGCCGGTGGCCCGGCCGACCTCCTCGGCGATCTCGACCAGGCGCCCCAGGTTGGTCGGCGATGGGATGACCGCCCCATAACAGGTCAGGTTGGTCCCCACCCCGACCAGCTCCAGCCCGGGCAGCTCGGCCACCAGCCGGGCGGCGGCGACGACCTCTTCGGGGGACATCCCCTCGCGGCGGTCGCCCAACTCGACCATGAGGGTCACGCCGTGGCGGCGTCCGGCGGCCGCCGCCGCCCGGGACAGGGCCCGCAGGGTCTCCGGCTCCGAGTTCAGGCTGCGGTCGGCCAGGCGGACGACCTCGCCGACCTGGCTCAGGGACGGCAACCGGAGCAGGGTCAGGGGGACGTGGAAACCCGCCTCGCGCAGGCGGGCCAGGTTCTCCAAGCGCGATTCGGCCAGGCCGCTGACCCCGCCCCGGAGCATGGCCCGGGCCACGCCGGGATGGGCGAGGGCACCCTTGGTCACGCCGATGACGTCATTGACGCCGGCCTTTCGGCACAGGCCGGCGATGGTCCGGGCGTTGGCTTCGATCTTGCCGAGGTCGATCTCGACGCGTGGGGTCGGAGCGGGCAAGGTCCTTGCGCCTCCTTGGCTAGCTTGGCTTCACCCCTAGACTCTTCGTCATCAGGGCCACGGCTTCCTGCGGGTGCTCGACGGACATCACCCCGCAGGAGGCCATGATGTAGTCGCGGTCGAGAGCGACGGAGGCCTCGCGGCCCGGGAGGAGCTCACGCGCACGTTCGCCGAGGCGCATATCCGCCAGCGCCTCCTCCCCGCCGGGCAGGCGGGTCAGGGCGCCGCCGGTGCCGATGAGCCATCTGACCGCGGTCAGGTCCTTACCCTCGCTGATGGTCGTCCGGCCGGTGGGTCCATAGAGGTAACGGATGCGGCCGGCGTGCCGCAAGAGGCCGGTCCGCACGGCCTCGCGGGTCAGGCGGGCCGAGAAGGCGCTTTCCAGGTCCGTCCGGGGGAGCGGCCTGGCCAACCCGACCAGATCCGCCTCGGGCACGCCGAGCTCGGCGGCCAGCCCGGACGGGCCGATGAGGTCGATGACGTTGGCCGCGTTGACGAACACCCCGAGGTCGCCCTCGACCGTCCGCTTGGCCAGCGGCTCAGGCGCCACGAGCATCCGCGTAATCTCCTCCGAGCCCTCGGTGACCGAATGGACGTCGGTGGTCGCCCCGCCGACGTCAACCGCGACCAGGTCGCCGATGGCCCCGCGGAGCAGGACGGTCATGTTCATGACCGCCCCCGGGGTGGGGATGATCGGCCCGTCGACCAGTTCCCGGACGCGGTCCATCCCCGGCGCCCCGACGATGTGTTCCTCGAAGACCCTCTGGATGACCCGCCGGGTCGGCTCGATGACCAGGTCATCGATTCGAGGGTAGACGTTGTCAACCGGATAGACCTTGATCCCGGCCGACGTGAGGATGCCGGTAACCTCGTCCGTGGCGGCCGCGTTTCCGGCATAGATGACCGGAGCCGGCAGGCCCAGGGCGGCCAGGCGTCTGGCGTTGGCGACGACGGTGGCCCGCTCGCCGTAATCCACCCCGCCGGCCAGGAGGACGATGTTCGGGCTGATCTGGCGGACGGTGGCCAGGTCGCTGTCCGTAAGGTCGCCGGCGCTGACGAAGCGGAGGATGGCCCCGGCCCCGAGGGCCGCCTCACGGGCGGCCTTGACGGTCATGTCGCGGGCCAGCCCGTGGACGGTCATCCGGAGCCCCCCAGCCGCGCTCGAGCTGGCCATCATCCGGCGCCAGGTGACCTCGCCCCCGAGCTGGTCCCGGAGGTCCTCGATGGCCCCGCGAAGCCCGGCGTTGACATCTCCCTGGAGGACCGAAGTGGGCGCGCGGCCCTGACCGACGAAGGCGCCGACGGGATCCGCCTCCGCGCCGTTTCCGCCCGCGCCGCTTTCGCCCGTGCCGCCGCGCCCCAGGAGGAAGGCGTTGACCTTGGTCGTGGTGCTGCCGATCTCGGCCACCAGGAGGTCGACCACGGCGTTCATCGGTCCTCCCCGCCGCTCCCGCCACGGCTCTCCCCGCCCTTTTCCCTCCGGTGGCGGATGATGAAGCTGGCCACGTCGTGCCCCTTGGTCCCGCGCCCGAAGCCGGCGTCGAGCCCGCATTCCCGGGCGGTCTCGTCGGTCACCTGGGTCCCGCCGGCGATGAGGATGACCCGGTCGCGGATGCCCTTCTCGACGCACAGGTCGCTGAGGCGCCTCATGTTCACCCGGTGGATGTCGGCGTGGGTGATGATCGTGCTCACCAGGATGGCCTCGGAGTTGGTCTCCACGGCCCCATCGACGACCTTCTCGACGGGCACCGACGTCCCGAGGTAGTAGGCCTTGACCCCATATTTCTCGAGGCCGCCGTGCTTGATGTCGATGATCTCGCGCATGCCCACCGAGTGCTCGTCCTGGCCGACCGTGGCCGCCACCACCGAGACCGGCCGGGCAGCGAACTCGGCCCGGATCTCGTCGTCCGAAAAGGGCTTCGGCTTTTTCGGGATGACCAGCTTTTTCGGGTCGATGTCGAAGTCGACGAAGCCCTTGACCTCGACCAGGGAGCCCTCAGAGGGGTGCATGACCCCGCGGTGGATGACCTCTGGGTCTCTCATTCCGAGCTTCTTCGCGAACTCCAGGGCGGCGGACTCGGCCACCTCCGACGGCGCGGGCAGGAAGAGGGTCAGGGTGGCGACGCCGTCGGCGTACCACTGCACCTCCGGCCGCAGGAGGCCCTTCTCGCGGTGCTCCCGCCGCTCGTCGAGGCGGACGACGACGTTGTCCCGCTCGTCCAGCTCGTCGACGAAGGGGATCTTGGCCGGGTCGTGGAGGGTGCAGCCGCCGATGAGGTCACACGGCCGGACCTCCCCCCGCTCGACTTTGGCCGCCTGGTCGGCGGGCAGGCGGTTGTAGCCGAAGTGCTCGCAGACCGGGGCCATGTAGTCCGGGTCGCGCGGGACGATGGTCCCGACCCCGACCCCGCCGGTCATCGAGCGGACGATGCCGTCACCCTTGCGCTCGGGGTAGAACCCCGAGTCGACGAAGAACCCTTCCTCGACGGCCTTGAAGTAGCCGCCGATGTCCAGGATCTCCTCCATGAAGAGGACGGCCCGCTCCTTCAGCTCTCGCACCTGGACCCCGAGGGGCCCGTCGAACTTCAGGCCGACCATCTCGGTCAGGCCGTCAAGGCCGTCCATGGCCTGCTTGGCCGTGTCGACGGCGGCGATGCTGTGGTAATGCCAGGGGACGTTGCGGCCCTCGTCCGGGGTGATCGTGCTCTGGACGTCGGCCGAGGTGAGCCGGCTGATGAGCAGGTTGAGGACGTGGGTGACGGTGGCCTCGCGGGTGTCCGACTCGATGTAGCGCGTGTTCATCTGGGCCCGGAACCGGTAGCCCTTGAACAGCTGGCGCAGGGCTACCGCGTAGGGCAGGTCGAGGCGCATCGAGGGAGCCGGCGGGGCCGTCGGCGGGACGGTCGACAGGGCGATGTAGTCTTTGTCCATCCCGACCTTCACCGAGAACATCGAGTTGATGGCGTGCTGGACGATCAACTCGGGCATCACCTTCCAGGCCTGGCGGGCCGTGGCGTTGGCGTTGTGGGCCCCGTCGATCTGTAGCATCTTTCGGCAGGCCATGACCTTCTTGGCCACCGCCGCATCGACGAACGAGCGGAGCATGTTGACGTTCCGGTAGAGCACGTTGTACTGCGGGTCCTGATGGGCCCCGTTGACCCCTTCCTCGGCAAAGAGGACGGCCATCTCCGGTCCGGCCACACCACTGACGTAGGAGTGGAAGTTGATCGGCCGGCCGACCTCGTCCTCGATCAGGTCGAGGGCCTTGCGCGTGGCCCGCAGTTGCTTGCGGGTGATGGGCACGCCGCCGACGCCCTCGGGCGTCCCCTCGATGAGCCCGTCGAAGTGGCTCTGGCCAGCCGTCCGGATGACCATGATGTGGTCGGCCCCGTGCCAGGCGGCCATCCGCATCCGCCGGAGGTCGTCCTCGAAGCGGCCCGAGGCGATCTCGGTGGTGATCACCGAGTCGGGCTGCGGATCGATGTTCCCGAAGGACTTCGCCGCCGGCAGGGGGACGCTCCGGTCGAGGGGCTCGGATACTTCGTGGTACTCGAAGGGTCCCATGGCCAGCGCCCCACCGCGAGGCTGCTCGCGCCAGTGCCAGCCGTGGCGGCGCGGCCGGTAGTCGGCGAGGTCGCGGAGGATCTCGTCGATGTCGAGCTTCTTCTGCGCGTCGAGGGGCCCGTGAAGCCCGGGGTGCGCGTCCCGGCCGGGGCGCGGCCGGTGGAATTGGCGGTCGGTCACCAGCCTCACCTCCCGGCGGCGGCCGGGAAGAGCCGGACCGCCTCGTCCCAGTAGCGCCCCTCGGCCAGGGCCTTGCCCGTCTCGCCGATGTCCATCCCGCGGCTCTGGGCCAGCTTCCAGACCACGTGGCCGGCCCCCTTGCCGAGCAGCCGGCGCTCCAGGCACTGGTCCACGATGGCCTTGGCTTCGGGCCCCGGAAAACCCATTCGCATCAGCACGGAGCGTTCGATGGACGGCGACGTATAACCCCGAGCCAGGTCGATCAGGGGGTCGACGACCCTGGCGGTCAAGTCCCAGAAGCGGCGTTCGAGTTCTTCATCGGACAGCCCGGCGATCTTCCGGCGCCGGGCGGCAAAGTCATCTTTACGTTGCATGGGGCACCCCCTGTCAGCCGGCCACCGCCACGCCGAGGTCGGTCAGAGCCTTGACGACAAAGTCCTTCGGCGCGTTGGTCTCGTCCATGAGGAACTGCAACTCGGTCGGGTCGACCCGCTTGAGGCCGGTGTTCTCGATGGCGTTGCGGATGTACGACCGGCGCAGCCGGTCGAGGTCGACCTCCTGGGCCCGAATCTGGTCCAGGGTTTCGGGGATGACGATGCGCTTCCCCGGCACGTTCTCGCGCGGGTCGCCGCGCCGTACCTCGACGCCGTTCTGGCGGGCGAAGGTCAGCTGGGCGGTGGGGTGCTTGCCGGCCCCCGTGTACTCGGTCTCCTGGACGACGACGGTCTGGTCCTCGTCCATCCCCCGGGCCAGGGCGACCGCGGCCGCCAGGGAGGTGTTCCCGGCCGGCCCGCGCTCGAGCCCCTCGAGCTGAGCCAGCATCTCGGTGACGTAGAACACCTCACCCTGGGTCATCGTCACGTAGCGGTGCAGGTAGCGGAGGGGCCGGGCGGCGTTCCGCGGGACGTCGGCCCGGTCGGGCCAGGTGGCGAAGGGCACTCCGAAGCCGGTGTGGCCGGTGGTGAAGGACTTCCGGTTGAAGTCCACGTCCGACGCCATGTGCAGGCCGGACAGGTCGACGCTGGCCCCGACGACGACGGCGTCCCTGGCCCCCGCGGCCCTAAGGCCCCGGGCCGTCCCGGTGACGTTACCGCCGCCGGCGTGGGTGATGACCACCAGGTCCGGGTTCCGGCCCTCGCGGTCCTGCATGTCCTCGGCCACCTCGACCCCGAGGGTCTCGATGCCGGCGATGCTGAACGGCGTATACAGTGAGGCGTTGAAGAAACCCGTCTCCTCGAGGAGCAGCAGGAAGACGTAGAACAGCTCGGGCCCGACGGTCAGTTGCAGGACCTCAGCCCCGTAGGCCTCGCAGGCCCGGCCCTTCTCGACGATCTCCGGCTGGCCCAGCCCGCGGCTGTCGAAAACCTCCTGGACGATGATGGCCGCCAAACGGCGCATGGCGGCGATGGCGGCGACCGCCGCGCCATAGTTGCCGCTGGTCGCCGAGATGACCCCCTTGTACCCGCTGGCCTGGGCGTGGTAGACGGAGACCGAGGCCCGGCGGGCTTTGAAACTGCCTGAGGGGTTGGCCGCCTCATCTTTGACGAAGATGCGGGCCCCCTTGCCCGCCGGGGCGGTTCGCCTGACCGCCGCGGTGACGTTCTTCAGTTCGATCAGCGGGGTATGGCCGACGCTGTTGGCCTCCTGGATGGTCCGGATCTCGTCCAGGCTATAACCGACCTCGGCCATCATCCGCTCGTAGTCGAAGGCCAGGGGCCCCTGGGCGAAGCGGCTGTAGTCGATGCCCACGGCCCGCTTCATGATCTCGCTGCGGCGGGCCATGACCGCCTCGTAACTGATGTCCCGGCCGGCCATCAGGCGTCACCTCCCGCCGCTCCGCCCCGCCTGGCCCTTGGCTGGGCGAGGAGTTCGCGGAGTTCCTGCCCGATGGTCAGGAGCTCGGGCACCGGCGCCCCGAAGGTGTGCCGATAAGGCGGGTTGACGGCGACCAGCGTCCCGGTGATCTCGCGGCCGATGACCGTCCGGACGGTGACCTCTTCCCCGAGATGGGCGTCCCGCTGGAGAAAGCCCTTCGCCCATAGCTCCAGGGGCACCCGCTGGGTCTCCTCCGGGACCTGCGGGGCGCGTTTGCCCGCCGGCAGGATGACCCGGTGGACCTGCACCCACGACCCTTTCTTCACGGTCTCTTCCATCGTCTCTCCTCCCCAGCTCGTCCCGGTTCAGGGCGGCCCTCAGCGCCGCCCGCCGGCCCGGCTCAGGTCGCCCATGATGGCCCGAGGTGCCGGCAGGTCGGCCATGGTCACCAGGCCTGGCTCGGCGGCCATCACCGCCGGGATCATGTTCACGGCCAAGGCGATGGTCCCCAGCCCGCCCGGGATCTCCGGCTTGTTGGCGAAGTTCAGGTCGGGCGTCCCCTCGACCCAGATGTAGTCCCCGGTCTCCACGCCCTCGAGGTCGGGGTGGACCTGCTGGGGGTGCTCCAGGGTGATAACCTCGCGGCCGTCCATGAAGCCGCGCCCGATGTGACGGCAGCCGGCCACCATCCCCGGTTCGACCTTGACGTGGGGTGTCTCCCGGTGGACCTTGGAGATGATCGGCTCGCGCTCCTGCTCGATCCGGTCCAGCTCCCAGCCGATGGCCTCGGCGATCATCGTCATTGACTCGGGGAAGCCGATGTGGCCGACGATGGTCCCGTTCTCCAGGCCGCGTTTGAACTCTTCCGGGGTGGTCCCGACACCCTGGGTCTTCATGACCATCGGGCCGAACGGCGATAGGTCGTTGATCCGCGCCGCCCGGATGCGCTTGACCTCCAGGCAGGCCCCGGTCAGGGCGATGATCAGGAGGTCGAGGATGAACCCGGGGTTGATCCCGGTGCCGAGGACGGTGACCCCCTTCTTCCTCGCCAGCTCATCGATCTTCCTGGCCAGTTGTGGCTCGCGGAGGCTCGGGTAGGCCATCTCTTCGGCGATGGTGATGACGTTGAGTCCGGCTTCGATGGCTTCGATGATCTGCGGATAGACCTCACGGGTGAACGAGGCCGTCGACAGGAGCACGAGGTCGGCGTCGTCGCCGGCGGCCGCCACGGCTTCGGTGACGTCGCCCGAGACCTTCACCCCGAGCTTCCGGTCCAACCCGGTGACCTCGCCGAGGTCCCGGCCGACCTTCTGCGGCGTCTTGGCAACGGCCCCGACGCTCCTGAGCCCGCGCTTCTGAGCCACCAGGCGGACCATGCCGCCGCCCATGGCCCCCAGGCCCCAGTGGATGACCCTGATTTCGGCCACGTTTCCTGCCCCCTTCTGTCTTTATACATTCTTGTATAGCCGGTCTTCTCCTGCCACCTGGAAAGTCTTCCAGTCCTAGTCTTGCCCGGCGGTGCGGACTAATACGGCTCGTCCCACGGCCGTCCATGAGCCACGGGCCCGGCATGTCCGGGAAGCCGCGACCGTCAGCGCCCGTTCCCGGGGGCCGGCTGTTCCTCGGGCACCTCGGCGAAGAACCGGACCGTCCCGGTGAAGATCGCCCAGGCCAGCCGGCGTTGGACCGCGGGCCGGACCAGCTTGGCCGCGTCCTGCCCGTTGCTGAGGAAACCGACCTCGACGGTGACGGCCGGGATCTTGAGGGTCTTCAGCATGAACTGGTTGTTGACGTCCGCCGCCTGGCGGACGGTGGGACTGACCTTGCTCAGTTCCTCCTGGATCAGGGCGGCCAGACGGCCGCCGTCGGGGTTTGAGGCGCTGCGATAGAAGGTCTGCGGCCCCTTGCACCCGGCGATGGTCGACGCGTTGGTGTGGATGCCCAGGTAGATCTCGGCCCCGAAGGTCTCGGTCAGGGCTACCCGGCTCCTGAGGTCCAGCTTCTTCCGCCGCCCGGTTTCCTCTTCTTCCTTGGAGTAACACAGGTCGATGTCGGTCTCCCGGGTCAGCAAGACCGTCATCCCGGCCTCTTGCAGCAGTTTCTTCAGCTCCAGCGAAATGGCCAGGTTGATGTCCTTCTCGAGGAGGTCGCCCCGGATGACCCCGGGATCGATTCCTCCGTGGCCCGGGTCAACCAGGACCCTCCGCCCGGCCACGGTCCGGCTGAGGGCCTGGTTGACCTGGCCGGCCCACCACCGGTAATAGCCCACCAGGGCCGCCGCCACGATGGGCGCAGCGATGATCCCGAGGACGACCCACCGGCGGACCCCCCGGCGTTGCCAGAAGCGCACCCCTACCGCCCCCCTTCGTAGAAGGCATATTAACCTGCCCGGCGGCCTATGCGGGGACCGGCCGGAGGCGGGGTGGCGGTAACCGGGGGCGAACAACAAAAAAGCCGGCACGCTTGGCGCCGGTTTTCTGGTTTCGTTCTGACGTGGTCCTGTTGGCTTAGCTTGTCGGCGGGGATGTGACGGACCCGCCCCAAGCCGTTAACGCTTCGAGAACTGGGGGGCCTTGCGGGCCTTCTTCAGGCCGTACTTGCGGCGTTCCTTCATCCGCGGATCGCGGGTGAGGAACCCGGCCTTCTTGAGGGGCAGGCGGAAGCTCGGGTCGAACCGGGCCAGAGCGCGGGCGAGGCCGTGCTTGACCGCGCCGGCCTGCCCGGCGATACCGCCGCCGATGACCGTGACGTCCACGTCCACCTTGCCCTGAACCCCGGCGACCTCGAGGGGCTGGGTCACCGCGGCCTGCATGACCTTGATCGGGAAATACTGCTCAAGGGGCTTCTTGTTGACCGTAACGAGACCTTCGCCGGTGGTCAGGCGGACCCTGGCGATGGCGTTCTTACGGCGCCCCGTACCCTGCAACATGGCCTCGGCCATCGATAAAACCTCCTAGAACTCCCGCTTCTCGGGCTTTTGCGCGCTGTGCGGGTGGCTCGGACCAGCGTATACCCGCAGCTTCTTGGCCATCGCCCGCCCGAGGCGGTTATGGGGGAGCATCCCCTTGACGGCCTTCTCCACGGCCCTCTCGGGCTTCGTGGCCATGAACTTCTCGTAGGTCATGGTCCGGAGGCCTCCGGGGTAGCCGGTATACCTCGTATAGAGCTTGGTCTTGAGCTTCTTCCCGGTGAGAACGGCCTTGCCCGCGTTGACGATGATGACGTGATCGCCCGTGTCGACGTGGGGCGTGTAGATCGGCTTGTGCTTGCCCCGCAGAACACGCGCCGCCTCGCTGGCCAACCGGCCGAGGGTCTTGCCGTCGGCGTCGATGACGAACCACTTGCGCTCGACATCCTTCGGCTTGGCCATGTAGGTGGTATCCATCTTTACCCTCCTTCAAACAGATTAATTGTATACTAGGGCTCCCGGAGTGTCAAGAATAGCGCACCTCTACGAGGCATAGACCCTGCGGCGGGGCCGTCGGAGCGGCCTCCGCGCGGTTCCGGGATTCCAGGATCCGCTTCACGTCGTCCGGTTCTAGCCGGCCGAGCCCGACCTCCAGCAGCGTTCCGGCGAAGTTCCGGACCATCTTGTAGAGGAAGCCGTCGGCCGTCACGGTGACGACGACAAGCTCCGATCGGTGCCCTGGGGGGAGGAAAAGGCGCGGCTCGACGGCCTCGACCTCGAGGGCCTGGACCGTCCGCACCGGGCTGGACCGCGGACTACCGGCCGCCCAGAAGGACGTGAAGTCGTGGCGCCCGACGAGGTGGGCGGCGCCGCGCCGGATGGCCTCCACGTCCAGCGGGTCCCGTACGCGGGCCACGTAGGGGGCCAGCATGGGGGAGTCCGCCGGACCGGCCAGGACCATGTAACGGTAGGTCTTGCTCCTGGCCGAGAACCTGGCGTGGAAGGTCTTCGGGGCCTCCTCCGAGGCGACCACGACGATGTCCGGAGGCAGTCGCGCGGCCAGGGCCTGCGGCCAGCGGTCGGGGGGCACCCCGCACCCCGTCCGGAAGCTCACCACCTGGCCGAGGGCGTGGACACCGGCGTCGGTCCGGCCGGCCCCGGCGACGGCCACCCGCTCCCCGCAGGCCTCGGTGATGGCCCGCTCCAGCTCGCTCTGAACGGTCGCAAGGCGGTTCCGCTGGCGCTGGAATCCGTGGTAGCGCGTTCCGTCGTAAGCCACGACGAGCTTGATGGTCTTCTCGGGACTGGCCATGCGCCTCACCTGAACCTCAGATACACCAGGCCGGCGACGAAGACGGCGGTGACCGCCCCCGCCACGTAATCGGCGGGGCCCACCCTGAGCTGGCGGAAACGGGTCCGCCCGGCGCCCCCGTGATAACCGCGGGCCTCCATGGCCATAGCCAGTTCGTCGGCCCGCCGGAAGGAGCTGATGAACAGGGGCACCAGCAGCGGGATCAGGGCCTTGGTCCGCCGCACCAGGTTGCCGCTCTCGAAGTCGGTCCCCCTGGCCATCTGGGCCTTCATGATCTTCTCCGCCTCCTCGAGGAGCGTCGGGATGAAGCGGAGGGCGATGGTCATCATCATCGCCAGTTCATGGGCCGGCAGGCCGAGCCTGGCGAAGGGCTTCAAAAGCCGTTCGAGGCCGTCGGTCAGGGCGACCGGCGAGGTGGTCAGGGTGAGGAGCGAGGTGACGGCGATCAGGAGGATCAGCCGGAAGGCCAGGAAGCCCCCGGTGATAAGGCCTTCCCGGGTGGCCACCACCCGCCCGAACCGCCAGATGGGCGTCCCGGGGGTCATGAAGACGTTCAAGGTCAGGGTCAGAAGAATCAGGACGAGGATGGGCTTGATCCCGTCCAGCATATAGCGGAGGGGCACGGCCGACAGGGCCAGGGCCACCACGGCGAAGACCACGGCGGCCACGTACCCCCACGGGTTGTTGATGATGAAGAGAGCCAGGACGTAGACGCTGACGATGGCGATCTTGGTCCGGGGGTCGAGGCGGTGGATGACCGACTCGCCGGGCAGATACTGACCGACCGTGAGGCCGCGGCTCACCGGTGACCACCCCCCGTGGGGGATTCGCCGGGGCGCTCGTCGGGGGCTCCGCCGGCGGGCCCGGACCGCCCGGCCCCGGCTCTGGCCGCCGCGATGATTCGGCGGGCGGCTTCCTCGATGGTCAGGGCGTCGGTGGCCAACGGCCAGCCGCGCTCTTTCAACCTCAGCATCAGCTCGGTCACCGCGGGGACCCGTAGGCCAAGTTCACGCAGGCGGTCGCCGGCCGTGAAGACCTCGGCCGTCGGGCCGTCCATGACCACCTTCCCCCGGTGCATGACGACCACGCGGTCGGCCAGCCGGGCCACGTCCTCCATGTGGTGGGAGACAAGGACGACCGTCTGCCGCAGGTCCTTGTGGAGCCGGCGGACATAGCCGAGGATCTCCTCGCGCCCGCGCGGGTCGAGGCCGGCGGCCGGTTCATCCAGGATGAGCAATCGCGGCCGCATGGCCAGGACGCCGGCGATGGCCGCCCGGCGCATCTGCCCGCCGCTTAGGGCGAAGGGCGAACGCGGCCCGATTCGGTCGGGGTCGAGCCCGACGAGGCGCAGGGCCTCCCTCACCCGCTCGGCGACCTCCCCCTCGGGCAACCCGAGGTTCTTGGGCCCGAAGGCGACGTCGGCCGTCACCGTCTCCTCGAACAACTGGTGCTCGGGGTACTGGAAGATAAGCCCCACGCGGCGGCGGACCTCGCGGAGGTTGGCCTTGACCGACAGGTCCAGGCCGTCGACGACGACCCGCCCGGCGGTCGGCCGGATGAGTCCGTCGATGATCTGGATGAGGGTCGACTTGCCCGAGCCGGTCGGCCCGATGATCCCGACGAACTCGCCGTCGGCCACCTCCAGGCTGACATCGACCAGCGCCCGGGCCTCGAAGGGCGTCTTTTCAAGGTAGGTGTGGGAGACCCCGCCGACCGTCACCGGCATAGCAGGTCCACCATCTCTTCCACGGAGGTCACCCCGGCCGGGACTTCGAGTCCGGCCCGGCGCAGGCGGTCGGCCAACTCGGCCATGGCCGGTAGGTCCAGCCCGATCTGGCGGAGTTCGGTCGGGCGGCTGAAGACCTCGCGCGGGGCGCCGGCGAACCGGACCTGCCCGCGGTCCATGACCAGGACGCGGTCGGCTTCGGCGGCCTCGTCCATGAAGTGCGTGATGTGCACGACGGTCAAGCCTTCCTCGCGGTTGAGCCACTTGACCGTGGCCATCACCTCGTCCCGGCCGACCGGGTCGAGCATCGCCGTGGCCTCGTCGAGGATCAGGCAGCGCGGCTTCATCGCCAGCACCCCGGCGATGGCCACGCGCTGCTTCTGCCCGCCCGAAAGGAGGTGGGGCGCGTGCCGCCGGTGCTCGAGCATCCCCACCCACCGGAGGGCCTGTTCGATGCGGGTTCCGATATCAGCCGGCGGGACCCCGAGGTTCTCCGGGCCGAAGGCGACGTCCTCCTCGACGGTGGTGGCGACGATCTGGTTGTCAGGGTTCTGAAAGACCATCCCCGCCATCCGTCGGACTTCCCACATCCGGGCCTGGTCGCGGGTGTCTATCCCGCCCACCAGGACACGGCCGGACGTCGGCAGGAGCAGGGCGTTGAAATGCTTGGCCAGGGTCGACTTGCCGGACCCGTTCGGGCCGACGACGGCGATGAACTCCCCGCCCTCGATGGCCACGTCAACATCGACCAGGGCAGCCACCTCGTTCGGCTGCCCCTGGTTGTACAGGTGTCCCAGACCTTCAGTTGAGATGAGGGCAGCCAAGGGTCATTCCCCCGCCCGGCCGACCGTGTCCGCCGGCCGCACCTAGACCAGCTCGATCCGGACCATCGGGGCGGCGTCGCCCCGGCGCTGGTCGAGCTTGTAGGTACGGGTGTAGCCGCCCGCACGGTCGGTGTAGCGTGGGGCGATCGTCTCGAACAGCTTCTTGACGACGTCCTCGTCCCTGACGAAAGCCATCACCTGGCGCTTGGCGTGGAGGTCTCCCCGCTTGGCCAGGGTGATCATCTTCTCGGCGAAGGACTTCGCCTCGGTCGCTCGGGCTTGGGTCGTCTCGATCTTCTCGTGCTCAAATAGCGAAGTGACGATACTGCGGAACATGGCCATGCGGTGGCTCGAGATTCGCCCGAGCTTGGCATGTTTGGCCATGGTGAGCCCTCCTATTCCTCGGCCTGGGCCAGAGACAATCCGAGGCTGGCCAGCTTCAGCTTGACCTCCTCCAAGGACTTCTTGCCCAGGTTGCGCACTTTGATCATTTCACTCTCGGTCTTGTTGGTCAGTTCGCCGACGGTGTTGATGCCGGCCCGCTTCAGGCAGTTGTATGAGCGCACCGACAGGTCGAGTTCCTCGATGAGCATGTCGAGGACTTTCTGCTTGTCATCCTCGGCCTTCTCGACCATGATCTCCGCCCGGCTCGCGTCCTCGGTCAGGCCCACGAAGAGGGCCATGTGCTCGGAGAGGATGCGGGCGCCGAGGCTGACCGCTTCGTCCGGCCGCACGCTGCCGTCGGTCCAGACGTCCAACATGAGCTTGTCGTAGTTGGTGATCTGGCCGACCCGGGTGGCCTCGACGTTATAGTTGACCTTGCGGATAGGCGTAAAGATGGAGTCCATCGGGATGACCCCAATGGGCTGGTCGGGCTTCTTGTTGCGATCGGCGGAGACATAACCGCGCCCGCGCTCGACGGTGAGCTCGGCGACCAGCCGGCCGCCCGCGTCGAGGGTGGCGACATGCAGTTCGGGATTCAGGATCTCGATCTCCGCCGGGGCCAGAATGTGACTGGCCGTGACCTCACCCTGGCCTTCCACCTCGAGTCGCAGGAGCCGCGATTCTTCGGTGTGCATCCGCAGGCGAAGCTGCTTCAGGGCGAGGATGATGTCGGTGACGTCCTCAAGGACCCCGGGGATGGTCGAGAACTCGTGCAGGACGCCCTCGATCTTGACCGAAGTGACGGCCGCGCCCGGGAGCGACGATAGGAGGACGCGCCGGAGCGAATTGCCCAGAGTGGTCCCATAGCCCCGCTCGAGGGGCTCGACGACGAAACGGCCATAGGTCCCTTCGTCGTCCGTCTGGACACGTTCGATCTTCGGCTTCTCAATCTCAAGCATCGGGTACCCTCCCTCTTTGGGGACCTTTTACCTGGAGTAAAGCTCGATGATCATGCGTTCCTGGACGGGGACGTCGATCTCCTCGCGGAGCGGCATCCGCAAGATACGCCCGCGGAGGTTCTCCGCGTCAAGCTCCAGCCAGGCCGGGGCGGTGCGTTGTTTGAGGCCTTCGGCCATGGACTTGAACTTGAGGGAGCTCTTGGAGCGCTCGGCCACGGCCACGACGTCGCCCTCCCGTACCTGATAGGACGGGATGTTGACGCGCTTGCCGTTGACCGTGAAGTGGTTGTGGCGGACCAGGGTCCGCGCCTCCGGACGGGAGGCGGCCAGGCCGAGGCGGTAGACGACGTTATCCAACCGCCGCTCGAGGAGTTGCAGGAGGTACTGGCCGGTGACCCCTTTGACCTTGGCGGCCCGGGCGTAGTACTTCCGGAACTGCCGCTCCATGACTCCGTAGATGCGGCGGGCCTTCTGTTTCTCCCGGAGCTGCACCGTGTACTCGCTGGCCTTGCGTGGCCGGGCGTCGCCGTGCTCCCCAGGCGGGTAGGCGTGCCGTTCGAGCATGCACTTATTGCTGTAACAGCGCTCGCCCTTGAGGTAGAGCTTGACCCCCTCGCGGCGGCAGAGCCGGCAGACCGGCCCGTTGTATCGCGCCATTCGAACTTACCCCCCTAAACTCTTCTGCGCTTGGGCGGCCGGCACCCGTTGTGCGGGATCGGGGTGACGTCCTTGATCAGGCTGACCTCGAGGCCGGCAGCCTGGAGGGAGCGGATCGCGGCCTCGCGGCCGGCGCCCGGGCCCTTGACGAACACCTCAACCTCACGCATGCCGTGCTCCATGGCTTCGCGAGCGCAGGCCTCGGCGGCCATCTGGGCCGCGAACGGCGTGCTCTTCTTGGAGCCCTTGAAGCCCATCCCGCCCGAGGTGGCCCAGGAGATGACGTTGCCGGTGGTGTCGGTGATGGTCACGATGGTGTTATTGAAGGTCGAGCGGATGTGGGCCACGCCGCGCTCAACCAGCTTGCGGTCCTTCTTCTTTGGTCTAGCAGCTCTCCGCGCCAACTGGTCCTTCCTCCTTCGCCCCTACTTTACGGCTTCGTGGTCGCCGCCTTGCGCTTCACGCCCACCGTCTTCCGCGGGCCCTTGCGGGTCCGGGCGTTGGTCTGCGTGCGCTGGCCCCTGGTGGGCAGGCTGCGGCGGTGCCGGAGCCCGCGGTACGACCCGATCTCGATGAGCCGCTTGATGTTCTGGTTGACCTCGCTGCGCAGGTCGCCCTCGACTTTGTAGTTCTTGTCGATGTACTCGCGCAGTCGGGAAACCTCTTCCTCGGTCAGGTTGCGAACGCGGGTGTCGGGGTTGATCCCGGTCTCCGCGAGAATCTTCTTTGACCGTGCCGGACCAATCCCGAAGAGGTAACCCAGGGCCACTTCGACCCGCTTGTCTCGCGGCAGGTCCACACCGGAGATTCTGGCCATTTATGATTGCACCCCCTAACCCTGACGTTGCTTGTGCTTGGGATTCTCGCAAATCACCCGGATCTGACCCTTGCGCCGGATGATCTTGCACTTCTCGCAAATCTTTTTGACCGAAGGCCTTACCTTCACCGCTGTTCCCTCCTAGAGGACGGGTCCAAGCCGCCCGGGGCCGCCCCCGGGCCCATGGTTCCCGCGCTGACTCTACCTGTATCGAACGGTGATCCGGCCACGGGTGAGGTCGTATGGAGACAGCTCCACCAAGACCCTGTCCCCGGGGAGGATCCGGATGAAGTTCATCCTGATCTTGCCCGAGATGTGCGCCAGCACCTTGTAGCCATTCTCCAGTTCGACTCGGAACATGGCGTTAGGCAGGGTCTCGACGACGGTCCCTTCGACCTCGATGACATCCTCTTTACCCATAGGCCAGGCGTGCCCCTCCCTGATTGTCAAGACCTCTCCGACTTGCCGGCCGCTCCGGCCGGCGGGCCGTCCTCAGGTTCTTTGAACTCGGTCTCCAGAGCCTGTCGGATCTCTTTGTCGGTCGGCTCCTGCCCCGCTTTGATCTTCTCGCCCACCGGAGCGACCACGCCCTGGTGAATGACCAGGTGACGGACGTTCTTGCGTTTTGGGTTGGCCACTTTCCGCAGATCGCCGTCGGCCACGAGGACCGTCCGGTCGTCCAGGACCTGCAGGATGACGAACTTCTTACCCTGGTCCCGGCCGGCCTTCGAGCTGACTATCCGGCCGCATTCCAACCCGCCGGTGTCCAAGCCGTTCCCCTCCTCCGTCCGTCGCCGCCGGCCTCCGTGGGTGCCTGGGGCCGGTCACATAGTATCTATCATGCCATATAAAGGAAGGAGTCATTCCGCCGTCAGGATCTGCGGTCCCGCGGCGGTGACGGCCACGGTCTCCTCGAAGTGGGCCGAGGGCTTGCCGTCGCGGGTGCGGACGGTCCAGCCGTTCGGCTCGATGAAGACTTCGTACCCGCCCAGGTTGACCATGGGTTCGATGGCCAGGGTCATCCCCTCTTTGAGGAGTGGCCCGCGACCCGGCGGCCCGAAGTTCGGGATCTGCGGCTCTTCGTGCATCTTCTGACCGATGCCGTGGCCGACGAAGTCGCGGACCACCGAGAACCCCCGGCTCTCCACGTACTCCTGGACGGCGTGGGAGATGTCCGACAGGTGGTTGCCCGCCACCGCCCGGGTGATCCCCTCGGCCAGGGCCTCCCGGGTCGCCTCGAGGAGCCGCAGGACTTCGCCCGGCACCTCGCCGACGGGCACGGTCACCGCCCCATCCCCGACGTAGCCGCGGTACACGGCTCCGAGGTCGATGGCGACGATCTCCCCTTCGCGGAGCCGCCGTGGTCCCGGGAACCCGTGGACCACTTGGTCGTCCACGGACGCGCAGATGCTGGCCGGGAAGCCGTGGTAGCCCTTGAAGGCCGGGGTCGCGCCGGAGCGCCGGATGGAGTCCTCAGCCAGGGCGTCTAGCTCGGCCGTGGTCACTCCGGGGCGGACCGCCTCGATGATCAGCCGCCTGGCCTGGGCGACGATTCGCCCGGCCTGGCGCATGACCGCGAGCTCCTGCGGCGATTTGAGGACGATCATCGGGCGAGGACCTTCTGGACCGAAGCCAGGACGGCCTCCACGGACTGGCTCCCGTCGACCCGCCGGACGAAGCCTTGGGCCTCGTAGTGGGCGATCAGCGGGGCCGTCTCGGCCCGGTAGACTTCCTGGCGCCGGCGGACGGTCTCCTCGCGGTCGTCGTCCCGCTGGTGGAGGGGCCCACCGCAGACATCGCAGACCCCTTCGACCTTGGGCGGCTGGTAGTAGACGTTGTAGGGGGCGCCGCACTGGCGGCAGACCCGCCGTCCCGCCGACCGCCGGACCAGCTCTTCCAGGGGAGCCTCGATGGTCACCACCGCGTCGAGCTTGAGGCCGCGGCGGGCGAGCATCCGGTCGAAAGCCTCGGCCTGCGGGATGGTCCGCGGGAAACCGTCGACGATGAAGCCCGGCCGGGTGTCTTCGCGGTCGAGCCGGCTCTCGAACATCGCCAGGATCAGGTCGTCGGGGACCAGGGCGCCGCGGACCATGTACTCTTTGGCCTGCCGGCCCAATTCGGTCCCGTCCCGGACCTCCTGGCGGAGGATATCACCGGTGGAGATGTGAGGGACGCCGTAGGCCTTCGCCAGCAGCTTGGCCTGCGTCCCCTTGCCCACGCCGGGTGGGCCCAGCAGCATCAGGCGCATGGTTCGAACCTCTCCGGGTGTCGGCGCCGGGCGGTCGGGAGACGGCCGCCGACGGCCTTCGTTACTTCAAGAAGCCTTGGTAATGGCGCATCAGGAGGTGCGCCTCGAGTTGCTTCATGGTCTCCAGGGCGACGCTGACGACGATGAGGAGGCTCGTGCCGCCGAGCCAGATGTTCGGGATGTTCGTCGCCAGCTGGACGCCGTACGGGATACCCACGGCAATGAGGGCCAGGAAGACCGCCCCGGCCAGGGTGATCCGGGTGAGGACCCGCTCCAGGTACTCGGCCGTCGGCTTGCCCGGCCGGAGCCCGGGGACGAAGCCGCCGTACTTTTTCATGTTGTTGGCGACTTCGATCGGGTTGAAGGTGACGGCGGTGTAAAAATAGGTGAAGAAGATGATCAGGATCCCGTAGACGATGTAGTAGGTGGCCGACCGCCCCCCCGAGAGGCTGCTGGCCAGTCGCTGGAAGAACGGCCTCTGGATGAACTGGGCGATGGTCGCCGGGGTCATCAGGACGGAGATGGCGAAGATGATGGGGATGACTCCGGCCTGGTTGACCCGGATGGGGATGTGGGTCGACTGACCGCCGTACATCTTCCGCCCGACGACGCGCTTGGCGTACTGGACCGGGATGCGCCGTTGGCCTTCGGTGATCCAGACGACGAAGGCGATGACGCCCAGACCGAGCATGCCCAGGATAATGACGTTGAGAAGGTTGATCCGGGATTCCGCCAGGTACTTGGTCATGCTGCCAAGCCCGGCCGGCAGGCGCGAGACGATGCCGGCAAAGATGATCAGCGAGATGCCATTGCCGATGCCGTTCTCGGTGATCAGCTCACCGAGCCACATCAGGAAGGCGGTGCCGGCGGTAAGGGTCAGGGCAATCAGGGTGATCGACCATAAGGTCGGGTTGATGATCGCCGAGCGGATGCCGTAGGACATCCCGAAGGCCTGGATGAGGCCGAGGACGACGGTGCCGTAACGCATGTACTGCTGCAGCTTCTTCTGGCCCTCGGCGCCCTCTTTCTGCATCGCCTCCCACTTGGGGATGACGATGGTCAGGAGTTGCACGATGATCGACGAGGTGATGTACGGCGTGACGCTCATGGCGAAGACCGAGAAGGTCTTGAAGGCGCCGCCGGAGACCGTGTCCAAGAGGCCGAAGAGGACGCCCTGGCTCAGCAGGTTCTCGATGTAACCCCGGTTTATCCCCGGCACCGGCACGTGGGCGCCGATGCGGAAGATGAGGAACATGTACAGGGTGAAGAAAAGCCGCTTGCGGAGGTCGGCGATGCGGAACGCGTTGCGAAAGGTGGCCAGCACCTAGATCACCTCTGCTTTTCCGCCGGCCGCCTCGATCTTGGCCCTGGCCGACGCCGAGAACTTATGGGCCTTCACGGTGAGCGGCTTGTCGATCGCCCCGTCCCCGAGGACGGCCAGTCCGTCTCCGATCTTCCTGATGATCCGCTTTTCTTTGAGCAACTCCGCCGTGACCTCGGTGTTCGGCTCGAAGCCGGCCAGGTCCCGGAGGTTGATCTCGACGTATTCCTTCTTGAACGGGCCGTTGGTGAAGCCGCGCTTGGGCAGCCGGCGCTGCAGGGGCATCTGGCCGCCTTCGAAGCCGGGACGGACACCGCCGCCGGCGCGCGCCTTCTGGCCCTTGTGGCCCTTGCCCGAGGTCTTGCCGAGGCCCGAACCGATGCCGCGTCCAACGCGGCGACGCTTCGTCCTCGCCCCCAGGGCGGGCTGGAGTTCGTGCAATTTCATGCCCGGCCGACCTCCTCAACCTTGACCAAGTGGATGACCCTATGGACCATCCCGCGAATGGACGGGGTATCGTCCTGGACCACCTGGTCGTTCAGCTTGCGCAGGCCGAGCGTCCGGACGACGACCCGCTGTTCCTGGGGCCGTCCGGCTAAGCTTCTGACCAGCGTGATGCGCAGTTTGTTGCCCACGAAGGGTCCCTCCCTGAAGACGACGAGGCCCCCGCAATCAGGCCTGCATCATTTCCTCTACCGTCCGGCCGCGGAGTTTAGCCACATCGGCGGCCTGCTTCAGTTGCCCGATGGCGTTCATGGTCGCGTAGACCACGTTGTTCGGGTTGGCTGAACCCAGCGACTTGGTCAGGATGTCGCGGACCCCAGCCAGCTCCATGACGGCGCGAACCGGGCCGCCGGCGATGACGCCCGTGCCTTCCGAGGCGGGCTTCAACAGGACCCTGCCGGCCCCGAACTCGCCCAGCGCCTCGTGGGGGATGGTGGTCCCCACGCGCGGGCAGACGATCAGGTTCTTCTTGGCGTCCTCGATGCCCTTGCGGATGGCCTCGGGCACCTCGGCGGCCTTCCCGAGACCGCAGCCGACTCGGCCATTCTCGTCGCCGATGACGACCAGCGCGCTGAAAGAGAAGCGCCGGCCACCCTTGACGACCTTGGCCACGCGGGCTACGTGGACGACCTTTTCTTTAAACTCGCTCTCGGGCTCTTGGCGGTCCCTCCGGTCACGGCGGTCACGACCGCCGCGACGGTCTCTCGGTCCACCCTGGCCGCCCTGAGCACCCGGTCCACCCTGACCACCCGGGCGATTCCCACGCGGGGATTGATTCCTGAAGGCCATTCCTTTACCCCCCACCTAGAATTCCAGACCGGCCTCACGGGCGCCGGCCGCCAGGGCGGCCACCCGGCCGTGATAGATGAACCCGCCCCGGTCGAAGACGATCTTCTTGATCCCCTTGTCCAGGGCCCGTTTGGCAACCAGTTCACCGACCGCCTTGGCCGCGTCCTTGTTGCCGCCCGTCTTGAGCTTGGCCCGGACCTCGGGGTCGAGGCTCGAGGCGGCCAAGATGGTCCGCCCGTCCTCATCGTCGATCAATTGGGCGTAGATGTGGCTCAGAGAACGATAGACGCTGAGGCGCGGCCGCTCCAGGGTGCCGGCGACGTTCTTCCGCACCCGGCGGTGCCTCTTTAGTCTGGAAATTTTGCGGTCCTTCTTCTTCAACACCGTCGGTCACCCCTACTTCTTCCCGGCCTTGCCGGCCTTGTGCCTGACGCGTTCACCCTGATACCGGACGCCCTTGCCCTTGTATGGCTCGGGCTCACGGATGGCCCGGATCTTGGCCGCCGTCTCCCCGACCATTTCCTTGTCGCTGCCGCGGACGATGATGACGGCGGGGTTGGGCACCTCGAACTGGATTCCGGGCGGCGGCTCGACCTCGACCGGATGGGAGAATCCCAGGGTCAAGGTCAGCTTGTGGCCGCTCTTGACGGCGCGGTAGCCGGTGCCTTCGATTTGGAGCGCCCTCTCGTAGCCCTTGGTGACCCCCTCGACCATGTTGAAGATGAGGGTCCGGGTCAGGCCGTGCAAGGCGCGGTGCTCACGCTCGTCGGAAGGCCGGGAGACGACGACGGCGTCGCCCTCTCGGCTGATTCTCATGTCGCGGTGAAAAGTCCGCTTCAGTTCGCCCTTGGGGCCCTTGACCGTGACCAGGCTCCCGTCGATGGCCACCTCGACCCCAGCCGGGATCTTGACCGGCATCTTACCGACTCTCGACATTGGTCAAAAGCCCCCTTACCACACGTAGCAGATGACTTCGCCGCCCACACCCTTGGCCCGGGCGACCTTGTCGCTGACGACGCCCAAGGGCGTTGAGAGGACGGCGACGCCAAGCCCGCCGAGGACCTTGGGGACCTCGTCGCGCTTCACGTAAACCCGCAGGCCCGGGCGGGAGATCCGCTTCAGACCGGTGATGACCTTTTCCTTGTTCGCGCCGTACTTGAGGTAGAGACGCAGGGTCCCTTGGCGACCGTCGTTGATGAACTCGAAGTCGCGGATATAACCCTCGTCCTTCAGGAGTTGAGCGATGTCCCTCTTCACCCTGGAGGCGGGGATATCGATCTTCTCATGGTTGACCAGGTTGGCGTTCCTGATCCGGGTGAGCATATCGGCAATGGGATCTGTCATTGCCATCGGTCATACCTCCTTAGCTTGCCAGGTCGCGCCCCAGCGAGTTACCAGCTGGACTTCGTGACCCCGGGGACCTCGCCGCGGTGGGCCAGTTCGCGGAAGCACATCCGGCAAAGTCCGAACTTGCCGATATAGCCATGGGTCCGGCCGCAGATGCGGCAGCGGTTGTAGACCCGCGTTTTGAACTTAGGGTTTGCCTTGAGCCGCATCCACTTGTTATACTGCGACTTCTTCGCCATGACCCAGCCTCCTTAGTCCCTGAAGGGCATTCCCGCCATGGCCAGCAGACCTTTAGCTTCCTCGTCGGTCTTGGCCGTGGTGACGATGGTGATGTCCATGCCCCGGACTTTCTCGACCTTATCGTAATCGACTTCCGGGAAGATGAGCTGTTCCTTGATGCCGAGGGTGTAGTTCCCGCGGCCGTCGAAGCCCTTCGAGGAGACCCCGCGGAAGTCGCGGACCCGCGGCAGGGCGATGTTGGCCAGGCGGTCCAGGAAGTCGTACATTTTCTCTCCCCGCAGGGTGACGGCGCAGCCAATGGGCATTCCCTTGCGGATCTTGAAGTTGGCGATGGACTTCTTCGCCTTGGTCACCACCGGCCGCTGGCCGGTGATTATGCCCAACTCCGAGACCGCGGCGTCCATAGCCTTGGCGTTTTGGACCGCGTCGCCGACACCCATGTTCACGACGATCTTCTCGAGCCGGGGGACTTCCATCACGTTACCGTAGCCGAAGCGCTCCTTGAGCGCCGGGGCGATCTCCTTGCGGTAACGGTCTCTGAGCCTCTCCAAATTGATTCCTCCCCGCGCCCCCCGTCACTTTAGGGGTTTCGCTCCCCGCAGCGCCGCGTTTCCCCCGAAAGGCGGCCGTCCGGGAAACTCAGCTCCTCACCGGAGGCGCTCGCTTGTCACCTCAACCCGCCGAGGCGGGCCGGCTTACCGATCGATGGTCTCTCCGCAATGCTTGCACAACCTGACCGATTGCCCCGTCTCCAGGACCTTGCTGCCGAGTCTGGTGGGCTCGTTGCACTTCGGGCAGACCAGCATGACGTCGGAAGCGGCGAGGGGCATCTCTTTGTCGACGATGCCACCCTGCATCACTTTACCCGTCGGCTTCTGGTGCTTCTTGGCAACGTTGACCGATTCGACGACAACCTTGTTCTTATCCGGCAGGACGTTGACGACCTTGCCCCGCTTGCCCTTGTCCTTCCCGGAGATGATCAAGACGGTGTCGCCCTTGCGGACGTGGACCTTGTTCAGGGCCATTTCTCCGTCCCTCCTTTAGAGGACTTCCGGAGCCAGCGAGATGATCTTCATGAACTCCCTCTCGCGAAGCTCGCGGGCCACGGGCCCAAAGATACGCGTGCCCCGGGGCTCCTTATCGTCCTTGATGATGACCGCAGCGTTCTCGTCGAACTTGATGTATGAGCCGTCCTCTCGGCGCACGCCGCTCCTGGAGCGGACGATGACGGCCTTGACGACCTCGCCCTTCTTGACCACGCCGCCCGGGGCGGCTTCCTTGACCGAGGCCACGATGATGTCGCCGACGTGAGCGTATCTCCGCCTCGAGCCACCCAACACGAGGATGCAGGCGATCTCCTTAGCCCCCGTGTTGTCGGCCACCGTCAGCCGGCTCCGCGGCTGGATCATGTCGATCTCCTCCTACTTCGCCTTCTCGACGATCTCCACGATCCGCCACCGCTTGTCGCGGGACAGAGGCCGGGTTTCCATGATCTTGACCCGGTCGCCCACGTGAGCCTCGTTCTTCTCATCGTGAGCCTTGAACTTCGTGGTCCGCTCGAGGCGGCGCTTGTATAGCGGATGTTGGGTCAGGCGCTCGACGGCGACGACCACCGTCTTATCCATCTTGTCGCTGACCACGGTGCCAACTCTGGTCTTCCTGGCCCCACGGGCCTCGTTACCTTCGGCCAACCCTGACGGCCTCCTTCCACGGTTAACCCGGCAGTGCCCTCAGCCTTGCCCGGCTGTCAGGCCTTGCCCTTCGCTTTCAGCTCGCGCTCCCGCTGGATGGTCTTGACCCGCGCGATGGTCTTCCGGACTTCCCTGATCCGCATGGGGTTGTCGAGTTGCCCGGTAGCCAGTTGGAACCTCAGGTTGAAGAGCTCACCCTTCAAACTGTCCAGCCTCTTTTCGAGCTCGTCGTCTTCCAGTTCGCGGACTTCCTCAGCCTTCATGAGCCTCTTCACCACCTGCTTCTGTCCGTTTCACGAACTTGGTCTTGATCGGCAGCTTGTGGGCGGCCAGCCGCATCGCTTCGCGGGCCAACTCTTCGGTGACGCCGGCCAGTTCGAACATGACCCGGCCCGGCTTGATCACCGCGACCCAGAACTCCGGGGCGCCCTTGCCGCTGCCCATACGGGTCTCAGCGGGCTTCTTGGTGACGGGCTTGTCGGGAAAGATCTTGATCCAAACTTTGCCGCCGCGCTTGATATAACGGGTCAAGGCCACGCGGGCCGCCTCGATCTGTCGGTCGGTGACCCACGCCGCCTCCATGGCCTGCAGGCCATACTCGCCGTAGGTGATCTCCGAGCCCCGGTAGGCTAGGCCACTCATCCGGCCGCGCTGTTGCTTGCGGAACTTGACCCTCTTCGGCATCAACATCTGGCTCAGGCCCTCCCTTCGACGATGGCCGGCCTGACGCTCTGCGGAAGGACCTCGCCCTTGTAAATCCAGACCTTGACCCCGATCTGGCCGTAGGTCGTCCGGGCCTCGGCCAGGCCGTAGTCGATGTCGGCACGCAGGGTGTGGAGGGGCACGGTGCCTTCGCGGGCCTGCTCAGTGCGGCCCATCTCAGCCCCGCCCAGGCGGCCGCTGACGCGGATCCTGACGCCCTTGGCCCCGAGCCGCATGGTCCGCTGGATAGCCTGCTTCATCGCCCGGCGGAAACCGATCCGCCGTACCAGCTGGGAGGCCACGCTCTCGGCGACGAGCTTGGCGTCGAGCTCCGGCGTCTTTATCTCGATGATGTTGACCGCCACCGGTTTGCCGGTCTGGGCCTCCAGGCTCTTGCGGAGGGCTTCGACGCCCGCCCCGCCCTTGCCGATGACCATGCCGGGCTTGCCGGTGTGGATGGTGATCTTGATCCGATTGGCCGCCCGCTCGATCTCGACGCGCGAAATCGAGGCGTTGGCCAGTCTCTTCTGGACCATCTGGCGGATCCGAAAATCCTCGTGGAGCAGGTCGGTGTAAGTCTTCTTACCCGCGTACCACTTGGAGTCCCAGTCCTTGACGATTCCGATCCGCAGCCCTTTGGGGTGGACTTTCTGACCCATCGTTACTCACCCTTCCCCTGGCGACCGGTCTTCTTCTCGGTCTTCGGCTTCGCCACCGTCTTTTTGGCCGGCGCCGCCGCCTTCTTCACCGGAGCCTTCTTCGGCGCCCGGGCCGCGGGCTTCTGCGCCGGCTTGGCCTTGGCCGTCTCCTTGGCCTTCGGCTTCGCGGCCTCTTCGCCCTCAGCGGCCGGCGCGGCGGCCCCTTCGGCCGGCTTGCCCGGGCGGACGCCCGGCCGGCGGAAGAACCTCCGTCCGCGCGGCTGCTCCTCTTTCTCGCCGCCGGCGCGCTGGCTGACCACCACGGTGATGTGGCTGGTCCGTTTCTTGATCGAGAAAGCCTGACCGCGCTGGCGCGGCTGGAAGCGCTTCAGGGTCGGGCCCACGTCCACGTAGGCCGCGGAGATGTACAGGCTGTCCCGGTCCATCTCGTAGTTGTGGGTGGCGTTGGCGGCCGCCGACTGGACCACCTTCTCGAGGAGTTCCGACGCGATCTTCGGCGTGTACCTCAGGATGGCCAGGGCCTCGTCGACCGACTTGCCCCGGATCAAGTCCGCGACCACCCTCACCTTACGTGGGGCGATGCGGATGTATTTGGCTACGGCACGTGCTGCTTCCATGTCGATGACCCCCTTAATCCTCTGGGCTTCTCGGCCTACTTGAGGGCCGTCGACCTTTCGGTGTGGGCACTGTGGCCGCGGAACGTCCGCGTCGGGGCGAACTCGCCGAGCTTGTGCCCGACCATCTCCTCGGTGATGTACACGGGGACATGCTTGCGGCCGTCGTAAACAGCGATGTTATGTCCGACCATATCGGGCATCACCGTGCAGTCCCGAGCCCAGGTCTTGACGAGCTTCTTCTCGTTCTTCTCGTTCATGGCCAGGATCTTCTTCATCAGACTCTGGTCCACGTACGGCCCTTTCTTCGTCGAACGTCCCATCTATGAAGCCTCCTTCATTCGGACCCGGACCCGAGCCGGGCCGGCGAAGCGCTCTTACTTGCTGCCGCGGCGCTTCAGGATGTACTTGTCGGAGTACTTTTTCCGTGAACGGGTCTTGACGCCCATGGCCGGCTTGCCCCAGGGGGTGGTCGGCTGGCGCCCGATGGGCGACTTGCCTTCGCCACCGCCGTGGGCGTGGTCGACCGGGTTCATGACGACGCCGCGGACGGCCGGGCGCTTGCCCAGCCAGCGCGACCGGCCGGCCTTGCCGATGGTGATGTTCTCGAACTCGACGTTCCCGGCCTGACCGACGGTGGCCCGGCAGTCGACGGGGACGAAACGCATCTCGCCCGACGGCATCCTGATGTTGGCCATCTCGTTCTCCTTGGCCATCAACTGGGCCTGGGCGCCGGCCGAGCGGACCAGCTGGCCGCCCCGGCCGGGATGCAGCTCGATGTTATGGATGAACGTGCCGACGGGGATGTTCCTGAGGGGAAGCGCGTTCCCCACCTTGATGTCGGCCTCCGGTCCAGACATGACCGTGGTCCCGACCGTCAGGCCGACCGGGGCGATGATGTAGCGCTTCTCGCCGTCGGCGTACTGGAGCAGGGCGATCCGGGTGTTCCGGTTGGGGTCGTACTCGATCGCCGCGACCTTGGCCGGGACGCCGTCCTTGCGCCGCGCGAAGTCGATGACGCGGAGCTTCGGGCTGGTCCCGCCGCCGCGGTGGCGGACGGTCTTCCGGCCGTACATGTTCTTCCCGGCGGACTTCTTGAGATGCCGCAGGAGCGCCTTCTCAGGCTGCTTCTTGGTGACCTCGGAGAAGTCCGAGACGGTCATCGAGCGACGCCCGGCCGAGGTCGGTTTGAAGGTCTTGATGGGCATGGGGATTCACTCCTTACATGGCCTCGAAGAACTGGATCCGCTGACCCTCTTCGAGGGTTACCACGGCCTTCTTGCGGGCAGAGGTACGTCCGGAGTGGACCCCCATCCGCTTGACCTTGCCCAGCTGCCGCAGGGTGTTGACATCCTTGACCTTGACCTTGAAGATCTCTTCGACGGCCCGCTTGATCTCGGCCCGGTTGGCGTCCATGGCCACCCAGAAGGAGTACTTGCCGCCGGCCATGGCCGTGTTGGTCTTCTCAGTGACGATCGGGGCCATGATGATGTCCCTGGCATCAGCCATTGGTCAGCGCCTCCTCGACTTTGGCCGCCGCGTCCTTGGTCATGACCAGTTTGTCATGGGTCAGGACGGAGTAGACATTGAGTCCGGCGGCGCCGACGGCGTGCACGCCGGGGATGTTCCGCGACGAGCGCGACAGGGTCTCGTCGGCCGCAGCGGTCACGACGAGGGCCCCATCGGCGGCCTGCAGGTTCCCGAGGACGCGGACCATCTCTTTGGTCTTCGCTTCGTCCAGGGCCAGGCGGTCGACGAGGACGATCTCGCCGGCCTTGACCTTGGCCGAGAGGGCCGAGCGGAGGGCCGCCCGGCGGGCCTGCCGCGGCATGGTGTAGCGGTATTCGCGGGGCGCGGGCCCGAAGGTGGTCCCGCCCTTGCGCCACAGCGGAGACCGGGTGCTGCCGGCGCGGGCTCGGCCGGTGCCCTTCTGGCGCCACGGCTTCTTGCCGCCGCCGGAGACGAGGCCGCGGGTCTTGGTGGCCGAGGTCCCCTGCCGCTGGTTGGCCTGGTACATGACAACAACGTCGTGCATCAGGGCCTCGTTGACCTCGGCCCCGAAGACGGCGTCGGACAGTTCGACTTCGCCCTTTTCCTTGCCGTTCATGTCATAGAGTTTGACCTTGGGCACGACGAGCTCCCCCTTTTCTGACCGGCGCACGAGCGCTCAGCGCTCAGACGCGTTCCTTGATCGTCACCAGGGCGCCGGTAGCGCCGGGGACCGAACCGCCGATGAGGATGAGGTTCTTCTCGGGGTCGACCTTGACGACCCGGACGTTCTTCGTGGTCACCCTGTCCCCGCCCAGCCGGCCGGCCATGCGGCGGCCCTTAAAGACGCGGGCTGCCGCCCTCGACTGGAGCGAGCCGACCCGGCGGTGATACTTCGAGCCGTGGGTCATCGGCCCGCGCCCGAAGCCGTGCCGCCGAATGGGGCCGGCGAAGCCCAGGCCTCTTGAGGTTCCGGTGACGTCGACGACCTCACCGCCGGCGAAGATGTCGGCCTTGAGTTCCTGGCCGACCTGGTACTTATCGATGTCCGACACGCGCAGCTCCTTGAGGTGCCGCCGCGGCTGAACCTTGTGCTTCTCGAAGTAACCCTTGAGCGGCTTGGTCAGCTTCTTTTCCTTGACCTGACCGAAGCCCACCTGGATGGCGTTGTAGCCGTCCCGGTCCTGGGTCTTCTTCCGGACCACGATGCATGGCCCGGCTTCGATGACGGTCACCGGGATGACCCGGCCCACCTCGTCGAAGACCTGGGTCATGCCGACCTTCCGGCCGATGATCCCCTTGGTAATCATAGCCGCACCACCTTAGACCTACAGCTTGATCTCGATGTCCACGCCGGCCGGCAGGTCGAGCCTCATAAGGGCGTCGACGGTCTTCGGGGTGGGCTCGAGGATGTCGATGAGGCGCTTGTGGGTGCGCATCTCGAACTGTTCGCGGATGTCCTTCTCGCCGTTGGGGGCGGTCAGGACGGTGTAGATGCTCTTCTCGGTCGGCAGCGGGATCGGTCCGGACACGTCGGCGCCGGTGCGCCGAGCCGTCTGGACGATCTTCTCGGCCGACTGGTCGAGGATCTTGTGATCAAAAGCCCGCAGTCGAATGCGGATTTTCTGTTCGGGCATGTGGCTCCCCCTCCTGTTAAGGGGTTCTGAGATCAAGGCCCGGCGGGCGCCCAGGCGCCCGGTGCTCCCGGGTCAACACCCGGGACGCCCGCCTGACCCTACAAGACTAGGAACGGGTCACTCGGTGACGGCGGTGACGACGCCCGAGGCGACGGTCCGGCCGCCTTCGCGGATGGCGAAGCGGAGCCCTTCCTCCACGGCGATTGGCGTGATGAGCTCGATGTCCATCCGGATGTTGTCCCCCGGCATGACCATCTCGACGCCGTCAGGCAGCTTCACTACCCCGGTCACGTCCGTCGTCCGGAAGAAGAACTGCGGGCGATATCCGTTGAAGAACGGAGTGTGCCGGCCGCCTTCATCCTTGGTCAGGACGTAGACTTGGCTCTTGAACTTCGTCCGCGGGTGGATCGATCCCGGCTTCGCCAGGACCTGCCCGCGCTCCACCTCGTCCTTATCGATGCCTCGGAGGAGCACCCCGATGTTGTCCCCGGCCTCGGCCAGGTCGAGCAGCTTCCGGAACATCTCCACGCCGGTCGCCACGGTCTTCCGGGGCTTATCCATCAGCCCGACGATCTCGATCTCGTCCCCGACCTTGACCACGCCACGCTCGACGCGGCCGGTGGCCACGGTGCCGCGCCCGGTGATCGAGAAGACGTCCTCGACCGACATCAGGAACGGCTTATCCTTGTCGCGCTTCGGGGTCGGGACGTAGTTGTCGACCGCGTCCATGAGCTCCCAGATCTTGCCACACCACTGGCAGTCGCGCTTGCCGCAACCGCACTCGAGGGCCTTCAGGGCCGAGCCGGCCACGACCGGGATGGTGTCGCCGGGGAACTCGTACTTCGACAGCAGCTCCCGGACCTCGACCTCGACCAGTTCCAGTAGTTCCGGGTCGTCGACCGCGTCGGCCTTGTTCAGGAAGACGACGATCGCCGGCACGCCGACCTGGCGGGCCAGCAGGATGTGCTCGCGGGTCTGCGGCATCGGGCCGTCGGCCGCCGAGACGACCAGGATCGCCCCGTCCATCTGGGCGGCGCCGGTGATCATGTTCTTGATGTAGTCGGCGTGGCCCGGGCAGTCGACGTGGGCATAGTGCCGTTTGGTCGTCTCGTACTCGACGTGGGCGGTGTTGATGGTGATGCCGCGTTCCCTTTCCTCAGGGGCCTTGTCAATCTGATCGAACGGCACGAATTCGGACAACCCGGCGTTGGCCAACACCTTGGTGATGGCCGCGGTGAGGGTCGTCTTGCCGTGGTCCACGTGCCCGATCGTCCCGATGTTCACGTGTGGCTTCGTGCGCTCAAACTTTTTCTTGGCCATTTGATTTCCTCCCTTACTCTCCTGGCGAGAAGAATCTTGGAAGAGAAGACCTGTATTACAAGGGCCCTGTCGGACCCTGGAGTCCGGCTCAACCGCGGCCCGTCGCCTGGGCGATGACCGTCTCCGAGATTGGCTTCGGGGCTTCCTCGTACCGGTGGAACTCCATCGTGTACACGCCCCGGCCCTGGGTCTTGGAACGGAGGTCGGTGGCGTAACCGAACATCTGGGCGAGCGGCACGAAGGCCCGGATGACCTGGGCGCCGGACCTGGTCTCCATCATGTCGATGCGCCCGCGGCGGGCGTTGAGGTCGTTGATGACCTCGCCCATGTACTCCTCGGGGACGACCGCCTCGACCTTCATCACCGGTTCCAGGATGGCCGGTTTGGCCCTTTCGGCCGCGTTCTTGAAGGCCAGCGAACCGGCGATCTTGAAGGCCACTTCCGACGAGTCGACCTCGTGGTAGGTGCCGTCCAGGAGGGTGGCCTTGACCCCGATGGTCGGGTAGCCGGCCAGGACGCCTGATTGCATGGCTTCCTTGATGCCCGCCTCGACGGCCGGAATGAACTCCCTCGGGACGACCCCACCGACCGTCTTGTTCGCGAATTCGAAGACCTGCTCCACTGGGAGCGGTTCGATCTCGATCTCGACGTGACCGAACTGCCCGCGGCCGCCGGTCTGGCGGACGAAACGGCCTTCGGCCTTCGCCTTCTGGCGGATGGTCTCTTTGTAGGAGACCTGCGGCCGCCCGACGTTGGCCTCGACCTTGAACTCGCGGAGGAGGCGGTCGACGATGATCTCCAGGTGCAACTCGCCCATCCCGGAGATAATCGTCTGCCCGGTGTCCTGGTCGGTCCGGAAGCGGAAGGTCGGGTCCTCCTCGGACAGCTTCATCAGGGAGATGGTCATCTTGTCCTCGTCGGCCTTCGTCTTGGGTTCGATGGCGACGTCGATGACCGGCTCGGGAAACTGCATCCGTTCGAGGACGACCGGGTGGTTCTCATCGCACAGGGTGTCGCCGGTGGTCACGTCCTTGAGGCCGACGGCCGCGGCGATGTCCCCCGTCCGGATCTCCTGGACGTCTTCGCGATGGTTGGCGTGCATCCGGACAATCCGGCCGACCCGCTCCTTGCGGTCGCGGGAGGCGTTGTAGACATAGGTGCCGCTCTTCAGGACCCCCGAGTAGACCCGGATGAAGCACAGCTTCCCGACGTAGGGGTCGGTGGCGATCTTGAAGGCCAGGGCGCTGAACGGCTGCTCGTCGCTGGCCTGGCGGACCTCCTCGGTCTCTTTGCGCGGGTGCTGACCGATGACCGGCGGGACGTCCAGAGGCGAGGGCAGGAAATCGACGATTCCGTTCATCAGGGGCTGGACGCCCTTGTTGTGGTACGACGTGCCGCACAGGACCGGGACGATGCTCCCGGCGAGGGTCCCTTTGCGGAGGGCCGCCTGGATCTCGTCCGGCGACAGCGGCTTGCCCTCGAGGTACTTGGTCATTAGGGTGTCGTCGTAATCGGCCGCCGCTTCCAGCAAGGCCTCGCGGTACATCCGCTTGGTCTCCTTGAGCTCGGCGGGGACCGCTCCCTCGGTGGTCTGGGTGCCGAGTTCGTCGACCCAGTAGATGGCCCTGTCGGCGACCAGGTCGATGATCCCGCGGAAGGTGTCCTCGCTGCCGATGGGCAACTGCACCGGGACCGGGTTGGCCTTGAGGCGGCTCTTCATCATCGAGAGGACCCGGAAGAAGTCGGCCCCGACGATGTCCATCTTGTTGACGTAGGCGATGCGCGGGACCTTGTAGCGGTCGGCCTGCCGCCAAACCGTCTCGGACTGCGGCTCGACCCCGCCCTTGGCGCAGAAGATGGCCACCGCCCCGTCAAGCACCCGCAGGGAGCGCTCGACCTCGACGGTAAAGTCAACGTGCCCTGGTGTGTCTATAATGTTGATTCGATGGTCCCGCCAGTAGCAGGTCGTCGCGGCGGAAGTGATGGTGATGCCGCGCTCTTGTTCCTGGACCATCCAGTCCATGGTGGCGGCGCCGTCGTGGACTTCGCCCATCCGGTGGACCCTGCCGGTGTAGAACAGAATCCGTTCGGTGGTCGTCGTCTTGCCGGCGTCGATGTGGGCCATGATGCCGATGTTTCTGGTCTTCTCAAGCGGGTGTTCCCTGGGCATCCCATCCCCCCCTCTCTGACGAGGGGTTCTCGCCTCGACCGCGCTCGGCGATCCCTGGTGAACGACCCCTCGTTGTTACCAACGATAATGGGCAAAAGCCTTGTTGGCCTCGGCCATCTTGTGCGTGTCTTCTTTCTTCTTGACGGTCGAACCGGTGTTGGCCGCGGCGTCCATGAGTTCGGCCGCCAGCTTGTTCTCCATCCCGCGCTCGCCCCGGGCCCGCGAGTACTGGATCAGCCAGCGCATGGCCAGGGCCAACCGGCGGTCGGACCGGACTTCGACCGGGACCTGGTAGGTGGCGCCGCCCACGCGGCGGGCCTTGACCTCGAGGACCGGCATGGCGTTCTTGATCGCCTGGTCGAAGACTTCGATCGGTTCCTTGCCGCTCTTCTCTTTGATGATGTCCATCGCCTGGTAGAAGACTGACTGGGCGACGGCCTTTTCACCGCTGTACATTATCTTGTTGATGAACCGGGAAACGTTTTGGCTGTGATAGATCGGGTCGGGTAGAATCTCCCGGCGCTCGATCGACCCTCTTCTGGGCATGACGGGAGGACCTCCTCGCGGGGACTACTTCTTGGGCCGCTTGGCGCCGTATTTCGAGCGGCCCTGCATCCGGTTCTGAACCCCCGCCGCATCAAGGGTTCCGCGAATGATATGATACCTGACGCCGGGCAGGTCCTTGACTCTCCCGCCGCGGACCATGACCACCGAGTGCTCTTGCAGGTTGTGCCCGACGCCCGGGATATAGGCCGTGACTTCGATGCCGTTCGTCAGGCGGACGCGGGCGATCTTCCGAAGCGCCGAGTTCGGCTTCTTCGGAGCCGTCGTCCGGACCTGGGTGCAGACGCCGCGCCGCTGAGGGTTGCTCTTCAGCGCCGGGGCCTTGGACTTATACCTGACGGCTGTTCTTCCTTTGCGAACGAGTTGACTGATGGTTGGCATCCTCGTCCACCTCCCCTCGGAAATGGCTCATTGGCCCTTCCCTAAATCACGCATCCTGGTGTGTCCTAATCCTCAACAATCGCCGCCGAAGCCGCGCCGACCTCGATGCCACAAGCCTTGCCGAGGACGGCCATGGACTCTGCGCGAACGACCGGGATGGACTTTTCCTGGCACCCCCGAAGGACCTCGCGGACCACCTTCTCGTCCGCGTCGAGGGCCACGAAGACCGTCTTCGCCTTGCCCTTGTCAATGGCTTTCAGCGTTTGCTTGGTCCCGATGGTCTTCGTCCGGGCTTTGCGCAGTTGCTCAAGGGGCATTCAGGAACCCTCCTTGCGCCACGCGCGGGATGCCGTTTCTAACACACAGACACTTTTATATTGTAACACCATCAAAAACAGCTGTCAATTTCACATTTCATCCCAGCGGGGAGCGTCGAGCCCAGTCGTCGCCGGGCCGGCGAACCCCGCCGGGTTTCGTCCTCAGGCCATATTTTGCCGGGAGGCCGGGGCTTTAAACCGCGTCCTGGCCGCCCTGGCCATCATCGCCAGGCACCGGTTCGCCGGCGCCGGGTTCAGTGGCCGCGGCCCCTTCGGCCTCCGCCCGACCTTCCGCCGGGGCCTCGGCCGGGTCGGGCGCCAGGGCCATCTCCGGCGAGACCTGCTCCGGCAAGACATCGGGCAGCGGGTTCCCGAACTCGTCGAGGTGGAGGACCCTGATATTACGGTAACGGGACATCCCGGTGCCGGCCGGGACCAGCTTGCCGATGATGACGTTCTCCTTCAGCCCGAGCAGCGGGTCGCGCTTACCCTTGGTCGCCGCCTCGGTGAGAACACGGGTGGTCTCCTGGAAGGAAGCCGCCGAGAGGAAGGAGTCGGTGGCCAGCGAGGCTTTGGTGATCCCGAGGAGGATCGGCTTGGCCACGGACGGCTGGCCGCCCCCGTTGATGACCCGCTCGTTCTCGTCCTCGAAGTCGAAGACGTCGATGAGCCCGCCGGGCAGCAGGTCGGTGTCCCCCGGGTCCTCCACCTTCACCTTGCGGAGCATCTGGCGGATGATGATCTCGATGTGTTTGTCGTTGATGTCCACGCCCTGCAGACGGTAGACCCGCTGGACCTCGTGGAGCAGGTACAGCTGAACGCCACGCAGACCCTTGACCTTCAACATGTCGTGCGGGTTGATTGAGCCTTCGGAGAGTTCGTCGCCGGCCCGGACGGTGGCGCCGTCCTTGACCGCCAGGCGGGCTCCGAAGGGTACCGGGTAGCTCATCGACTCGCCCTCGTCGCTGGTGATGACGATCTCCCGGCGGCCTTTGTTCTCCCCCAGCTTGATGACGCCGTCGAGCTCGGAGATGAGGGCCTGGCCCTTGGGCTTGCGGGCCTCGAAGAGCTCTTCCACTCGGGGCAGACCCTGGGTGATGTCGTCGCCGGCGACACCGCCGGTGTGGAACGTGCGCATCGTCAGCTGGGTCCCGGGTTCGCCGATGGACTGGGCGGCGATGATTCCGACCGACTCGCCGACGTCCACCAGGAGACCGGTCGCCAGGTTGCGGCCGTAGCACTTGCGGCAGATGCCGAACCGGGACTTGCAGGTGAGGACGGAACGGATGAGGACCTCTTCGATGCCGGCCTCGATGATGCGCTCGGCATCCTCCTCGGTGATCTCTTCGTTCTCTTCGACAATGACCTCGCCGTCCCGCGGGTCGACCACGCGGCTGACGGCGTTGCGGCCGAGGATGCGGTCGTAGAGGGACTCGATGACCTCGCTGCCTTCCCGGATCTCCTTGACCGGGACGCCGACGGTGGTGCCGCAGTCATCCTCACGGACGATGACGTCCTGCGACACGTCGACCAGGCGGCGGGTCAGGTAACCGGAGTCGGCCGTCCGGAGGGCCGTGTCGGCGAGGCCCTTGCGGGCGCCGTGGGTCGAGGTGAAATACTCCAACACCGTCAGGCCTTCGCGGAAGTTGGCCCGGATGGGCAGCTCGATGATTCGACCGGACGGGTCGGCCATCAGCCCGCGCATCCCGGCGAGCTGCGAGATCTGGCCGATGTTGCCGCGGGCGCCGGAGATGGACATCATGTAGACCGGGTTAAACCGGTCGAGCCCCTTGACCAGCGCTTCGGTGACCCTGTTCTTGGCCTCTTCCCAGACGGCGATGACCTTCTGGTACCGCTCGGCGTAGGTGATGAGACCTTGCTTGTACTGGTCCTCGATCTCCTCGACCTGGGCCTCGGCCTCGGCCAGGATGCCCTCTTTCTCCTTGGGGATCTCGATGTCGGAGACGGAGATGGTCATGCCGGCCCGGGTGGCGTACTTGAAGCCGAGTTCCTTGATGCCGTCGAGCATCTTTGCCGTCTCCGCGTTGCCCAGGAATCGGTAGCACTTGGCGACGATCGTGCCGAGCATCGGCCGGTCGACGACCCGGTTGATGTAGCGAAGGGGCTCCGGCAGCCGCTCGTTGAGAATGAGCCGGCCGACGGTGGTCTCTATGCGCTCGCCGTTGTACTTGACCTTGATCATGGCGTGCAGGTCGATCTGGTCGAAATCGTAGGCCTGGATGGCCTCATCGGAGGAGCCGAAGATCTTGCCCTCGCCCTTTGCCCCCGGCTTCTCGAGGGTCAGGTAGTAGGTCCCGAGGACCATGTCCTGGGTCGGAGTGACGACCGGCGAGCCGTCCTTGGGGTTGAGGATGTTCCCTGAGGACATCATCAAGATTCGCGCCTCGGCCTGGGCCTCGGCGGACAACGGGACATGGACGGCCATCTGGTCGCCGTCGAAGTCGGCGTTGTAAGCCGTGCAGACGAGCGGGTGGATCTGAATCGCCCGGCCCTCGACGAGCATCGGTTCGAAGGCCTGGATGCCCAAGCGGTGCAGGGTCGGGGCGCGGTTGAGGAGGACCGGGTGCTCCTTGATGACTTCCTCGAGGACGTCCCAGACCTCGGGCTTGACCCTTTCGACCGAGCGCTTGGCGCTCTTGATGTTGTGGGCGTAGCCGTCGTTGACGAGCTTCTTCATCACGAAGGGCTTGAAGAGCTCAAGGGCCATCTCCTTGGGCAGGCCGCACTGGTGCATCTTCAGCTCGGGGCCGACGACGATGACCGACCGGCCGGAGTAGTCGACGCGCTTGCCGAGAAGGTTCTGGCGGAACCGACCTTGCTTCCCCTTGAGCATGTCGGACAGGGACTTGAGGGGCCGATTGCCGGGCCCGGTGACCGGACGGCCGCGCCGCCCGTTATCGATGAGGGCGTCGACGGCCTCCTGAAGCATGCGCTTCTCATTGCGGACGATGATGTCCGGCGCGCCCAAATCGAGCAGCCTCTTCAGGCGGTTGTTGCGGTTGATCACCCGCCGGTAGAGGTCGTTCAGGTCGGATGTGGCGAAGCGGCCGCCGTCGAGCTGGACCATCGGTCGGAGCTCGGGCGGGATGACCGGGACGACGTCGAGGATCATCCAATCGGGGTGGTTGCCCGACTTGCGGAAGGCCTCGACGACCTCCAGGCGGCGGATGGCCCGGATTTTGCGCTGCCCGGAGACCTGGCGCAGCTCGGTCCGGAGTTCCTTGGCCAGCTGGTCCAGGTCCATCTCCTCGAGCAGGCGCTTGACGGCCTCGGCGCCCATGCCAGCCTTGAAGGCCGCCCCGTACTTCTCGCGGTACTCCCGATATTCGCTCTCGGTCAGGATCTGCTTCTGGACGAGGGGGGTGTTGCCCGGGTCGGTGACGATGTAGGCGACGAAGTAGAGGACCTTCTCCAGGGAGCGCGGAGACATGTCGAGGAGCAGGCCCATGCGGCTCGGGATGCCCTTGAAGTACCAGATGTGCGAGACCGGTGCGGCCAGCTCGATGTGGCCCATGCGCTCGCGACGGACCTTGGCCCGGGTGACCTCGACGCCGCAACGGTCGCAGATTATTCCCTTGTAACGGACCCGCTTGTACTTACCGCAATGGCACTCCCAGTCGCGGGTGGGCCCGAAGATGCGTTCGCAAAAGAGGCCGTCGCGTTCAGGCTTGAGGGTTCGGTAGTTGATCGTCTCGGGCTTCTTCACCTCGCCCCGCGACCACGTGCGAATCTGGTCCGGGGAAGCTAGCCCGATACGCATAGAATCGAAGTTGTTGACGTCCAACAAGGCTTTATCCCCTTTCAGCTTGTCGCCCAGCCCTGTCTCGGTCGTTCGCCGTCGCGACGAGCCCTAGCGCTTGGCCCGTGTGGTTGGCGACGACTTGCCCCTGGCCGCGGTCTTGGCGACCGTCTTGGCCGGCTTCGGGGCCGACTTGGCCTTGGTGATCGCGGCACCCTTGGCGGCCGGCTTCGTCGCCTTGGCCTTCTGCGCCGGGACCTTGACCATCTTGTTTACCGTCTTGGGCTTGACCTTCGCCTTGACGGACGATTTCGCTTTCAGCTCCTTGGCCTTGGCGGCGCTCTTCGTGGCCTTGCCGGCCGGTGCCTTCTTGGCCGCGGGCTTCTGGGCGGACGTCTTCTGAGCCGCGGGCTTCTGAGCCGCGGGCTTCTGAGCCTTGGCGGCCGGGGAGGCCGTCTCGGCGGGCTTCTGGGCCACCCTGGCCGGCTTGGCCGCGGCCTCGCCCGCGGGAGCCTCCTTGGCCAGCGGCCTGACTTTCGCCGCCACCTTGGCCGGGGCCACTTTGATGGCCGGCTTCTCGGGCTCGGCGGCCTTGGCGGGCTTCTCCGCCCTGGCCTTGCCCTCCGCCTTGCCCGGAACCCTGACCGTCTTCCCGGCCGCGGCCGGCTTCGAAACCCCGGTGGTCTCGGCCGATTCCTCCGCCTCCTCGGGCACCCGCATGACCGGCGCCCTCTCGAGGGTAGCCGCGGATTCCTCGTCAGGTTTGCGTTCGGGGGCCAGCGGAGCCGAGAACTCGGCCCGGGCTCGGGCGGTGCGGCCGCTCTTGTGGGCGACCTCCTCGACCTGGGCTGCGGGGACTCGCCCGCCGGCCGGCACGCCGCCCGGGAAGACGGGCTCTTGGCCGGGACCGGCCTCCTCGACCGGACCCTCGGGGGTCCCGCCGACCGGTTCGAAGCCCAGTTCAGCCTCGTCCTCGGCGGGCTCGGCCGGACCCTCCAGGGTCACCGGCGGCACGCCGCCGAAAGGCGGCCTTATCGACGGACGCGGCGCGTCCTCCTGGCCCTCGATGTTCAGTTCGAGGTCGCGGGCGGTCTCGGCGATGTCGTCGTCGGTCTCCCTGATCTCGATCTCCTCGGCGTTCTCGGCCAGGACCTTGACGTCCAGACCGAGGCTCTGCAGTTCCTTGATCAGGACCTTGAACGATTCGGGCACGCCCGGCTCGGGGATGTTCTCGCCCTTGACGATGGCCTCGTAGGTCTTGACCCGGCCGACCACGTCATCGGACTTGACCGTCAGGAGCTCCTGAAGGGTGTAAGCGGCGCCATAGGCCTCGAGGGCCCACACTTCCATCTCGCCGAAGCGCTGCCCGCCGAACTGCGCCTTGCCCCCCAGCGGCTGCTGGGTGACGAGGGAGTACGGCCCGGTGCTCCGGGCGTGGATCTTATCGTCGACCAGATGGGCCAGCTTGAGCATGTAGACATAGCCCACCGTGACCTGGTTGTCGAAGGGTTCGCCGGTCCGGCCGTCGTAGAGGACGCTCTTGCCGTCCCGTGGCAGCCCAGCCTTCTTGAGCATGTCGACCACGTCGGGCTCGGTGGCTCCGTCGAAGACCGGGGTGGATACGAAGAGACCGAGGGTCCGCGCGGCCCATCCGAGGTGGGTCTCGAGGACCTGGCCGATGTTCATCCGGGAGGGCACGCCGAGGGGGTTCAGGACGATCTCGACCGGTGTCCCGTCGGGCAGGAAGGGCATGTCTTCATCGGGCAGGATCCGGGCGATGACGCCCTTGTTGCCATGGCGACCGGCCATCTTGTCGCCCTCGGAGATCTTCCGCTTCTGGGCGATGTACACCCGGACGAGCTGGTTGACCCCAGGCGACAGCTCGTCGCCGTTCTCGCGGGAAAAGACTTTGACATCGACGACGATGCCGCTCTCACCGTGCGGCACGCGGAGGGAGGTGTCCCGGACCTCGCGGGCCTTCTCGCCGAAGATGGCCCGCAGGAGCCGCTCTTCTGCGGTCAGCTCGGTCTCGCCCTTGGGGGTGACCTTGCCGACCAGGATGTCGCCCGTCCGGACCTCGGCCCCGATGCGGATGATGCCGCGCTCGTCGAGGTCCTTCAGGACGTCCTCGCCGACGTTGGGGATGTCTCGAGTGATCTCCTCGGGGCCCAGCTTCGTGTCGCGGGCCTCGTGCTCGTACTCCTCGATGTGGATGGACGTGAAGACATCCTCTTTGACCAGCTTCTCGCTGATGAGGATGGCGTCCTCGTAGTTGTAACCCTCCCAGGGCATGAAGCAGACCAGCACGTTGCGGCCCAGGGCCAGCTCGCCGTGGTCGGTGCAGGGCCCGTCGGCGAGGACGTCGCCGGCCTTGACCTTCTGCCCGGTGGCCACGATGGGCTGCTGGTTGATGCACGTCCCCTGGTTCGACCGGGAGAACTTGGTCATCTTGTAGACGTCCTGGTCCCCGGACGGGGTCTCGACGACGACCCTTTGGGCAGTCGACTCGGCCACGCGGCCGGCCCGCTTGGCCAGGACGACGACGCCGGAGTCCTCGGCGGCCTTGCCCTCCATGCCCGTGCCGACCAGCGGCGCCTCGGCGACCAGCAATGGGACTGCCTGGCGCTGCATGTTCGAGCCCATCAGGGCCCGGTTGGCGTCGTCGTTCTCGAGGAACGGGATGAGGGCGGTGGCGATGGACACGACCTGCTTCGGGGAGACGTCCATGTAATCGACCTGGTCCGGCGGGACGACCAGGATCTCGTGCTTGTAACGGACGGTGACCCGGTTCTCGCTGAACCGGCCGTCCGGCTGCAAGGGCGCGTTGGCCTGGGCGATGACCGTCTCGTCCTCCTCGTCGGCGGTGAGATAGGCGATGTCGTCGGTGACTGACCCGCGCTCTTTATCCACCTTGCGGTAGGGCGTTTCAATGAACCCGAACTCGTTGATCCGGGCGTAGGTCGACAAGGACCCGATGAGGCCGATGTTCGGGCCTTCAGGGGTCTCAATGGGGCACATCCGGCCGTAGTGGGAGTGGTGCACGTCGCGGACCTCGAACCCGGCGCGCTCGCGGGAGAGGCCACCCGGGCCGAGGGCTGAGAGGCGCCGCTTGTGGGTCAGCTCAGCCAGGGGGTTGGTCTGGTCCATGAACTGCGAGAGCTGGCTGGACCCGAAGAACTCCTTGACCGCGGCGACCACCGGGCGGATGTTGATGAGGGCCTGCGGGGTGATGATGTCGACGTCCTGGATCGTCATCCGCTCGCGGACGACCCGCTCCATGCGGGCGAGGCCGATCCGGAACTGGTTCTGGAGCAGCTCGCCGACGGACCGCAGGCGGCGGTTGCCGAGGTGGTCGATGTCGTCGACGTTGCCGAGCCCGCGCATGAGCGTGAACATGTAGTTGACGCTGGCGACGATGTCTTCCTTGGTGATGGTCTTCCGTTCCAGAGGCTGGCTGGCGTTGCCCATCACCCGGACGGCGGCGCCGTCCTGCGTCCGCACTTCGAGCCGGGTGATGCCGGCGGCCTCGATGCGCTCGGCCACCCGGCGGTCGATGATCTTGCCGGCCTCGCAGATGGTCTCCCCGTTCGGGCCGACGACTCGCTCGACCGGCATGGTCCCGGTGATGCGCCGCTTGATGGCCAGCTTCTTATTGATCTTGTAACGGCCGACGTTGGCCAGGTCGTAGCGTTTGGGGTCGAAGAAGAGCGACTCCAAGAGGGACCGCGCGCTCTCGACGGTCGGCGGCTCGCCCGGCCGGAGGCGCTTGTAAATCTCGACGAGGCCCTCTTCCTCGGACTCGGTGCCGTCTTTGTCGAGGGTGGCGAGGAGCGGCGCCGATTCGCCGAAGAGGTCGATGAGGGCCTGCCGCGTACCGTAACCGATGGCCCGCAGGAGCTCGGTGACGGGCAGCTTGCGGGTGCGGTCGACGCGGACATAGACCACGTCGTTGCCGTCGGTCTCGTACTCGAGCCAGGCTCCGCGGTTGGGGATGACGGTGGCCGAAAAAAGACGCTTGCCGCTGGGATCGAGGGCCTCCCCGAAGTACACGCCCGGAGAGCGGACCAGCTGGCTGACGATGACCCGCTCGGCGCCGTTGATGACGAAGGTGCCGTTCTCGGTCATCAGCGGGAAGTCTCCCATGAAGACTTCCTGCTCCTTGACCTCGCCGGTCTCCTTGTTGATCAGGCGCACCCGGACCCGGAGGGGGGCGGCGTAGGTCACGTCCCGCTCCTTGCACTCTTCGACGGAGTACTTGGGTTCACCAAGGCTGTGATCGATGAACTCGAGGACGAGGTTCCCGGTGAAGTCCTGAATCGGCGAGATGTCCCTGAACATCTCCCGCAGACCCTCGTGGAGAAACCACTGGTACGAGTTCTGCTGGATCTCGATCAGGTTGGGCATCTGCAGCACTTCGTCAATCCGGGCGAAACTCACCCTGACGCGCTTCTCGCCTGTCAGATGGACCATGAAGTCACTCGTCACCCCTTGGGAAGAATTGAACCGCCCGGAAACCGGAGCAATCGGCCGTCAAAAAAGTAAAAACCCAAAATGAAGCTTATAAGTACAATCCCTATAAGCCTTATTTTGGACTCTTGGGTACGGTCGATGCTCCTTTTGGAACTATGTACCCCATACCCCTTAGCTTGGCCTGGAAAGGGCCAATCTATGCGGCACGCGGGTTTTGGGGTATAGACGTAGCAATTTAATATAATATCATGGTGGCCAGTGGGTGTCAAGGAAATCCAAGATATTCTAGGTCAAAATCGGGTCTAGGCCGCTCCCGGCCACGCCATGGGCAAAACCGACGGGGCGTCCGGGTGGACGCCCCGCCCCCATGTCCCGGAAAACGCAGCCGGCCCACGGGGGGCCGGCCGTCTTCCAGCCTGACGTCGGTCGCCGGGTGTTACTTGATCTCGACTTCCGCGCCGACCTCGACGAGCTTCTTCTTCATCTGTTCGGCGTCTTCCTTGGAGACCTTCTCCTTGACCGCCTTCGGGGCGCTGTCGACCAGGTCCTTGGCTTCCTTCAGGCCGAGCCCGGTGAGCTCGCGGACGACCTTGATGACCTGGATCTTCTGGCCACCGGCGTTCTTCAGGACGACGTCGAACTCGGTCTGCTCGACCGCGGGGGCGGCAGCGGCGCCACCGGCCGCCGGGGCGGCGGCGATGGCCACCGGAGCGGCGGCGGATACGCCGAACTCCTCCTCAAACGCCTTGACCAGCTCGGACAGCTCGATGACAGACAGGCCCTTGACGGCCTCGATGATTTCCTTGACCTTACCTTCAGCCACTTCAGACGTACCCCCTTGAGATGAATCCGCGTTGAACGCGGTAGTTTCGGATGGTCAGGCCGTCGTCTCGGCCTCTTTCTTCTGCCGCAACGCCTCTACGGCGTAGGCAAACTGACGCAACGGACCGGCCAGTACGGAGGCCAGGCCGGCCAACGGGGCGCGGAACTGCCCGGCCAGCTGGGCCAGCAGGACCTCACGCGACGGCAGGTTGGCCAGCGCCTTGACCTTGTCGGCGGTGATCACCTGGCCCTCGAAGACGCCCGCCTTGATCTCCAGTTCCTTGTTCTCCCGGGCGAAGTCTGAGAGGATCTTGGCCGCACGGGTTGCCTCTTCGTAATCGAAGGCGACGGCCAGGGGGCCGGCGAGATAGGCGTCGAGACCCTCGATGCCCGCCTCCCGGGCCGCCCGGCTGGTGACGGTGTTCTTGATGACCCGGTACTCGACGCCACCCTGGCGCAGCTTCTGACGAAGCTTCGTGTCCTGGGCGACGTTGAGGCCCCGGTAGTCGGCAAGGACGGCCGTCTTGGCCCGCTTCAGCTTGGCCGCCACCTCCACGGTGGCCTGCACTTTCTGCTCTTTGGTCTTCATGTTTCCTTGTCTTCACCTCCCCCCGACACCGGTAGCCTGCACCCGCAGCAAAACTGAAACCCCCGCTGTCGGACAGCGGGGGCTGAAGCTTTCGGAGAAAGCCTTTTCAACCACCCCGGCCTCGGCGGGCGGCGCTCTCGCGCGCTTACGCCCCATACGAGGGGCACCGGCTGTCTACAGCACAGGCAACCTGGCGATGCTGTTTTACGGACCTGATTCTACCATTTGCGGCTGCCCGCCGTCAAGGAAAGCAGCCGAGGGTGGGCCGGTGACCGGCCGTCGCGGCCTCGCGGCCACGGTTCGGACCGACCCCATGGCCCACCCACACCGTTTTACAGAGTGATGCCCGAAGCCGACAGCGGGTTGATCCGGATGCCGGGCCCCATCGCCGATGAGACGGCGATGGACTTGACATACTGGCCCTTCGCCGCGGCCGGCTTGGCCTTGACGATGGCGTCCATCAGGCTCTCGAAGTTCTCCGCCAAAGCTTCCTGGCTGAACGAGGCCTTGCCGATGGGGACATGGATGATGGCCGTCTTGTCGAGGCGGTACTCGATCTTGCCGGCCTTGATCTCGCGGATGGCGTTCTTGATGTCAAAGGTGACCGTGCCGGTCTTCGGGTTCGGCATGAGGCCCCGCGGACCGAGGATACGGCCCAGCTTTCCAACGGTACCCATCATGTCCGGAGTGGCCACGGCGACATCGAAGTCGAGCCAGCCCTGTTCGATCTTCTGGACCATGTCCTCGGCGCCGACGAAGTCGCCCCCGGCCTCCTGCGCTTCCTTGGCTTTGTCGCCCTTGGCGAAGACCAAGACGCGGACGCTCTTGCCGGTCCCGTGGGGCAGGACGACGGCCCCGCGGACGGTCTGGTCGGCCTGCTTCGGGTCGACCCCGAGCTTGACGGCGACCTGGACGGTCTCGTCGAACTTGGCCTTGGCCGTCTCTTTGACCAGCTTCATCGCTTCGGCCGGTTCGTAAAGGCGATCACGGTCGACGATCTTCAGCGCATCGGTGTAACGCTTGCCGTGCTGACCCATGGATATGGACCTCCTGTGGTTCAGGCGGGCCCGCGACGGGCCCTCCCACTGATATGGCTGAAACGAGCGGTCGCCCGCCCGTCAGTCGACGATTTCGATGCCCATGCTGCGGGCGGTCCCCTCGACCATCCGCATGGCCGCCTCGACGCTGGCGGCGTTCAAGTCTTGCATCTTCAGCTCGGCGATCTTCTTGACCTCGGACCGGCTGACCTTGCCGACCTTCTTCTTGTTCGGCTCGCCCGAGGCGGTCTCGAGCCCGGCGGCCTTCTTCAGGAGCACCGCGGCCGGCGGGGTCTTGGTGATGAAGGTGAAGGAGCGGTCCTCGAAGATGGTGATCTCGACCGGGATGATCAGCCCGGCCTGCGGCGCCGTCTTCTCGTTAAACTCCTTGGTGAAAGCCTGGATGTTGATGCCGTGGGGGCCGAGGGCCGAACCGACCGGGGGCGCCGGCGTTGCCTTGCCCGCCGGGATTTGAAGCTTGACGACCGCTGCTACCTTCTTGGCCATGGTCTAATGGACACCTCACTAGAGCGTCTGAACCCGCCCGCTTAGAGCTTCTCTACTTGCCCAAAGTCTAGCTCGATAGGGGTCTCCCGCCCGAAGAGCGAGACGAACACCTTCAGCTTGCCTTTTTCGTAGTTGATCTCGTCGATCTGGCCGACGAAGCCCTCGAAGGGCCCGGCCGCTACTTTGATGCTCTGGCCGCGCTCGAAGGTTATCTTCGGCCGCGGCTCGTCGATGCCCATCTGCCGCAGGATCGCCCGCACCTCGGGCTCTTGCAGGGGGATGGGCTTGGCCCCTGAACCGACGAAGCCGGTCACCCCGGGCGTGTTCCTGACCACGTACCACGAGTCGTCGTCCATGATCATCTCGACCAGGACGTAGCCGGGGAAGACCTTCTTCTTGGTGATCTTCTTCTTGCCTTCCTTGATCTCGACTTCCTCTTCCATGGGCACGAGGACGCGGAAGATCTTGTCCTGCATGACCATGGACTCGACCCTCTTCTCGAGGTTCGTCTTGACCTTGTTCTCGTAACCGGAGTATGTGTGGACCACAAACCAGTTCTTTTCGGGCATATCAGAAAGGGCCCGCCGACCGGCGGCGTGGCCCTCACCCCCTCATCAAACCTTTAGTAAGAGGGCCAGAGCCTTGCTGAAGATGGAGTCGACCACCCACATCAAAAGGGCCACGAACGCCACCGAGACGACCACCACTGCGGTGTAGAGAGTCGTCTCCCGGCGGGTCGGCCAGATCACTTTCTTCAGTTCGGCCCGTACCTCCCGGAAAAACCGTCCGATCGCCGGGAGCCATCCCTTGACGTTCGCCAACCTGGTTCACACCCTCCGCCTATTGTACCCGAAATGACTCCGTAAACAAAAAAGAGACAATTGCAGGCGCGGAGGGACTCGAACCCCCAACATGCGGTTTTGGAGACCGCCGCTCTACCAATTGGAGCTACGCGCCTATCAGACCTATTTCCGCCCCGGCCGCCCGGGGTTTTCTGCCCCTCTATAATACCACGCCGTCGGAGCTTTATCTAGTTTCCTTGTGCACGGTCTGCTTTTGACACCACTTGCAGTACTTCTTGACCTCGATGCGGTTCGGGTCATTCTTCTTGTTCTTCATCGTCGTGTAGTTGCGACGCTTGCACTCGCTGCAGGCCAAGGTGATGATCTCACGCACGTCTTCACACCTCCGCTCCGGACCGGCCACAGGGACAATCGCTATTACAATCTATCATAGTTTCAAACCACTGTCAATCTTGGCCGGCCCCGCGGAGCAGGGATGGGGCGGGCTTCGGCGATATCCGGAGAGCCAGGCGAAGGCCCGTTTTCGGCGGGTCCCGGCCAAATCCTCTCGCTCTTGAAGCGCCGTGCGGCCCGGGACCGCGCCTCAGGCGCGGCGGCCGCGGACGGCGCGGGAAAGGAAAAGCCCCCTGAAACGGGGGCTTGCCTGAGCTCATGATCGGGATTGAACCGATGACCTCGTCCTTACCAAGGACGCGCTCTACCGACTGAGCTACATGAGCGCCGGACCGGCGCGGCTTCGCGCCGGCGCAAATGGTTGCGGGGGAAGGATTTGAACCTTCGACCTCCGGGTTATGAGCCCGACGAGCTACCTGGCTGCTCTACCCCGCGATAAGACGTCTTTGTGGAGAGGGGTGGATTCGAACCACCGAAGGCGTCCGCCAACAGATTTACAGTCTGTCCCCTTTGGCCAGCTCGGGAACCTCTCCATGATTGACTTGGAGCTGGCGATGGGATTCGAACCCGCAACCTGCTGATTACAAATCAGCTGCTCTGCCATTGAGCTACGCCAGCCTGGTGGACCGCGCAGAAAACATGATAACACAGGCGCGGCTCGTTTGCAACCCGCGGCCAAGCCCCCGCGTCGCCCGCCGCATCTGCTTTTCAGTGCGCGTCGTCGCGCACCTTGTCGGCCTCGGCGGCCTCGTTACGCTTGTCCAGATAACGCTCAAGCTTACGCTTGACCCGCTGGAGCGCGTTGTCGATCGACTTTACGTGCCGCTTGAGGTCGACGGCGATCTCCTGGTACGACTTGCCGTCGAGGTAGGACATGAGGACCTTCCACTCGAGGTCGCTCAGGATCTCGCCCATCTTCTCCTCGATATCTCCGAACTCCTCACGGCTGATGATGAGCTCCTCGGGGTCGGTGATCTTCGAGCCGGAGAGGACGTCGAGGAGGGTGCGGTCGGAATCCTCGTCATAGATCGGTTTGTTCAAGGAGACGTAGGAGTTGAGCGGGATGTGCTTCTGCCGGGTGGCCGTCTTGATGGCCGTAATGATCTGGCGGGTGATGCAAAGCTCGGCAAAGGCCCGGAACGAGGACAGCTTGTCGCTGCGGAAGTCCCTGATCGCCTTATACAGGCCGATCATCCCTTCCTGGATGATGTCCTCGCGGTCGGCGCCAATGAGGAAGTACGAGCGAGCCTTGGCCCGCACGAAGTTCTTGTATTTGTTGATGAGGAATTCCAGGGCGCCGTCGTTGCCTTCCCTGGCGTATTCAACGATTTCCTCGTCGACCATGGTGTCGTAATGGAACCTCTCCCGGTCTTCGACACTCACGCGCCATCCCTCCGGCGGCCAGAACGCTGGGCAACGACCATCCGCAAGGCACGCTCTCGACCCCATTCGGCAAGAGCCCCATAAAGAACGAAAAAATTCAAAAAGGCAGCGCTTTTGAATGTGGGTATGGGGTGCCGAAGATGCAGTTATGGGGCCCGATTGCGGGCTTAAGCTGGACTGACCTTAAAGTACAGGTTCATTATAACCCAGCGATTCCCGACAAGTCAAGCCAACGTGGTTTTTCCCGCGTTTTCCCGCTCTAGCGTCCGTTTTCCTGTCCTTCGGTGGTCTTTTTTCCTGCGCTTTCCGGCCGTGTGGGTTGGAGACCGGGTTTGACCGGCCCGGTCGGACCGGCTCCGCCCGGCGCGTCGGGTCCGCCCTCGGGACTGCCGGCCCCGGGTTCGTCGCCCGGTGCCGGTTCAGGAGCCGCAGGCGACGGCCCGACCTTGGCCACCTCCGGGAAGGCCGGATAGACGTCGCGGGAAACAATCTCCCGGCGGACCTCGACTCCGTCGCCGACCCAAACGCGGGCCACCGTGACTTTGAGCCCGGTCACGCCTTCTTGTTCGACGAAGCGCTGCCCGGGCGTGAGCGTCTCGTCGACCGTCGCCTCGACCTCCGGCTTGATCTCTTCGCGGTCGTAGGTCTGGATGATGATGTCGGGTCCGGGGTCGCGGCGGCCGATGAAGCGCGTGGTGATGGCCCCGTCGCGCACGGTCGCCCGGACCTGCAGCGGGTAAGACGTGTTGTTGCGGAAGCGGAAGTCGGCCCCACCGTAATTGACCGTCGCGTCGCGGCCGGCGGCCACGTAGGGCAGGACACGGGAGTGGTTGTAACGCTCGACGACCTGCAGGCCGGCCAGGAGGACCGAGTTGTAGAGGGTCGACGAGACCTGGCAGGCCCCGCCGCCGACGCCGGTGATGAAGACCCCCTTGAAGAGCTCGAGAGCCTCCTCGTAGCCGCGCTCGGCGGTGGTCGGCCCGACCGTCTCGTTGAAGGAGAAGGTCTCCCCGGGGTGCAGAACCTCCCCGTCGATGACGGCCGCCGCCCGGGCGATGTTGTGCGAGCGCCCGGCGACGCCCTGGTCGAAGTATGTGGTGAACTGGCCGATGACCTGGCGGTCGATGTCGGCGAGGTCATTGATGGTCACTCGCGGCGGGAGGCCTTCCACCGGCAGCTCCGCGCGGATCGGCTCCAACGCGGCGCCGGCCGCCACCAGTTCGCGGACCATCCGCTCGGTCGTCTCCAGCACGAGGCGGCGGCCCGGCCTGCCCGGCCGGATGAGCCCCGTGTCCTGGTCGAGGGCGGCGTTGACGGGCTGCAGGTCGACCTCGTGGGCCACCTCGATGAGCCCACGGTGGAGGACCGACGCCTGGACGGCCAGGGCCGGCTCGATGATGACCGTCCCGCGGCGGCCGTGAGCCCAAGACGCCAGGCGCGTCGATAGACCGCCCGTCCGCCCGACGGCCCAGACCCGCTCGAGGGTGGCCAGGGCGTCGAGGGTCACGCCCAGGTCGGGCGGTCTCAGGTGGAAGACCCTGGCCCCATAGCGGAGCTCGATCCGCTGGTGCCGGTACTCGCGGGCGATTCCGAGGAGGACGTCCGTGGCCTCGTCACGGCTCAGGCCGCCCAAGGGCCGGTCCATGACCACCGTCCCCGGAGCCACGCGCCCCTTGAGGAAGACCGCTTCAGTCACCCGGTCCAGGCCGGGGCCGGCCGCGAAGGCCAGCGGGCCAAGGACGACGGGGAAAACAAAAAGGACGATGATTATCGTCCGGTAGGGATGACTTGGGCCGGGACCGGCGATACGGACCACTCCTTCCCACGGTCACGGGGCCGGTCGCCCCGCCGCGCCGCGCTGGCGGCGGGCCTCGAAGAGGATGACCGCCGCCGCGGCCGACGCGTTGAGGGAGTTCACCTTACCGAACATCGGTATCCTGATGAGGAAGTCGCAGCGTTCCTTGACCAGGCGGGAGAGCCCGTGGCCCTCACCACCGATGACGATGACGGCCGGCCCGGTCAGGTCGACCTCGTGGTAGACCCGGTCGCCCTGGCCGTCGGCGCCGTAGACCCATAGACCGGCCTCTTTCAACGTCTCCAGGGTCCGGACCAGGTTGACCACCCGGGCCACGGGGACGTGCTCGACGGCTCCGGCGGAGGCCTTGACGGCCCCCGGCCCAAGGGGGGCGGAGCGTCGCTCGGTCAGGACCACCCCATGGGCTCCGGCGGCGTCGCAGGAGCGGATGATGGCCCCGAGGTTCTGCGGGTCCTCGACCCCGTCGAGAGCCACAACGAGGGCCGCACCGCCCCCGCCGGCGCGGGCGAGGACGTCCTCGACGCCGGCGTACTCGCGGGCCGGGGCGAAGGCCACGACGCCCTGATGGGCGCGGGACCTGGCGAGGCCCTCGAGGTGGGCCCGGCCGACGAACTCGACCCTCACCCCGCGCTCGCGGGCGAGGGCTGCCAGCTTGTCGACAAAACCCGGGCTCGTACCCTCGGCGACGAGAAGCCGGTCGATGGCTCGACCGGCGCGAAGGGCTTCCAGGACCGGGTTCCGGCCCTCGATCGGTTCACTGCCTCCGGCGTCCAAACCGCCCCACCCTTTCTAGCTTCTCCCTGATTGACCTGGCCTATTCCTTGCCCTTGGACCCGCCGCCCCGACCGGTCACCGGCGCGACGACGAAGTCCAGGCGTTCGCGTTTGAGCCGCTTGATGCGGCCGCAGGACATCCGGCCCTCGCGGCAAAACCCCAGTGACGTGCAGGGCGGTCCGGCCTTCTCGAAGAGGATCGGGGCTGCTTCCTTGACCTCCTTGAGCATCCGGTAGGCCAGCGTCCGAATCTCCCACTGGGCCCTGGTGCAGCAGCGGAGCTCGAAGAAATGGAGCAGGGCGCGGGCGTTCATGCTGATAACGATCTTCGTGCCGGTGGCGTTGGGCAGGACGTAACGGGCGTCTTCCTTCGGCACGCCGAGCCGCGTCAACTCGTCGTAGGCCGCCCCCGCCCGGGCCATGGCCTCGTCGAAGACAGCCTTGGCCGCGGGCTCCCGGCGGACCGTCGGCGGGACCACGTGATTGAAGCCGCTCTGGGTGACGTAGCGTTGCGACTGCTGCGAGTATGAGGCCAGGCGGTGCCTGACGAGCTGATGGGTCAGGGTGCGGGAGACGCCCTCGACGGCGAACTCGAAGGCGGCGTGTTCAAGGGTCGAGTGGTGCCCCATCCGGACGACGTTCCGGATCAGCCGGGCCATCTCCTCGCGGCTCATCTGCTCCTCCAGTTCGTCGACGCCGACCGGGGAGTAGCAGAGCCTGGCCGCCAGGGCCACGGCGCGCTCGGGGTCCGGGGTATGACTCATCAGTCTGACCTTCATCGGCCTTCCTCCCCGCGCTTAACTCGGGCCTTCTTCGGCCTTACTTCGCGCGAGAGCCATGATCTCCTTCAGACGCTCAATCCGCCCACTCAGGTAGAGATAGCCCAGGAGGGCTTCGAGGGCCGTGCTGTCGTGGTATTCCTCGCTGGTCGTGCCCCGCGGGTGGCGCCCAGTCTTGGCGTTCCGCCCGCGCCGGGCGACGGCGGCCTCCTCGGGGGCCAGGTGGTCCCTGATCCCGCGCCATGACTGGGCCTGGGCGACGGCCCGGACGTGGGCCACGGCCCGTTGATGGAGGGCCTCGGGGTCGGCTACCCCGGCCTCGACCAGCCGGGCCCGGACTTCGAGCTCGAAGATCGCGTCGCCGACGTAGGCCAGGACCAGCGGAGGGAGCAACGAGGGATCGAAAGGCTCGGCCAAGACCTCACTTCCTCTTCCGCCGGACGCCCTGCGGGGTGTCCTCCAGGATGATGCCCTTGGCGGCCAGCTCGTCACGGAGGCGGTCGGACTCGGCCCAGTCGCGGCGCCGGCGGGCCTCCTGGCGCTGGGCGATGAGCCGCTCGACGGCGTCGTCCAGGGATGCCTGCTCGTCCCGGCGGAGCAGGCCGAGGACGTCCCCGAGCTCGTGATAGAGGTCGATGACCGCCTTGACAAGCTCTTTGGAGGCCTGCGGCCCGAGGGTCGCGTGGACGTCACGGGTCAGTTCGAAGAGGGCACTGATGGCGTCGGCCGTGTTGAAGTCGTCATCCATGGCCGTGATGAACCGCTCGCGGTGGGCCGTCAGGCGCCCGAGGAGTTTCCGCTCTTCGTCGTCCATGGCCTCGCGCTGGCTGACCACCAGCCACTGCTTCAGGTTGGCGAGGGCGTTGTCGAGGCGCTCGAGGGCCGCGTCGGCCGCCTTGAGCTGCTCCTCGGTGAAATTCAGCGGACTGCGGTAGTGGGCCGAGAGGAGGAAGAAGCGCAGGGCCTCCGGCCGGTATGAACGCATGATCTCGCGCGGGACGATGAAGTTCCCCAGGGATTTGGACATCTTCTCGCCCTCGATGTTCAGGAAGGCGTTGTGCACCCAGTAGTTGGCCAAGGGCGCCCCGGTGGCCGCCCGGCTCTGCGCGGCCTCGTTCTCGTGGTGCGGAAAGACGAGGTCGGACCCGCCCCCGTGGATGTCGGCGGTCGGCCCGAGGTGCTTCCTGACCATCGCCGAGCATTCGATGTGCCACCCCGGCCGCCCCGGCCCCCAGGGGCTGGGCCACGCCGGTTCGCCCGGCTTCTGCTTCTTCCAGAGGACGAAGTCCTCGGGGGCCCGCTTGCGCTCGTCGACCTCGACCCGGGCCCCGGCCTTGAGGTCCTCCAGGGACTGCCCGGAAAGCTGCCCGTAGGCCTTGTCCCGGGCGGCCGAGAAATAGACGTCCCCGCCGACCTCGTAGGCGTAGCCCTTGGCGATGAGGTCCTCGATGAAGGCGATGATCTCTTCGATGTGCCGGCTGGCCCGCGGGTGGACGTCGGCCGGAGCCACCCCAAGCGCGCCGGCGTCCTCGAAGTAGGCTTTGATGTAGCCCTCAGCCATCGCCATCGGGTCGACGCCGAGGCCCCGGGCCCGGTTGATGATCTTGTCGTCGACGTCGGTGAAGTTCTGGACGTACTTGACGTCCAGCCCCCGGTACTTCAGGTACCGCCGGACCACGTCGAAGAAGACTATTGGCCGGGCGTTGCCGATGTGCATGTAGTCCCAGACCGTCGGGCCGCAGACGTAGATCCCCACGCGACCCGGCTCGATCGGCCTGAAGTCCTCTTTCCGCCGGGTCAGGGTGTTGTAGACCCGGATTCCCACCGGCCTCACCTCCTGTGGCGTGCTGTCCCTATCTTTCGCCAGTCGGCCGCGCATTCCCACGCGCCGACGAAAAAAGACCTCCCACGCCGCGACGATGCGGGCAGAGACGGGAGGTCCGTGTTTCCACTCTGGTTCGGGCGCCCGGCGGCGCCCCTCGGCGGGCACTCCGCCCGGCCGGCGGAGGCGGCGGGCGTTCATGCCCCGGCCACTTAACGGCGGCCGGCCGGCCCAGTCTAGCACCGCCCATGGGGCGGCTTCGACCAGCGGCTCGCGGGCGCATTCGGCTTCCTCCGTCCGGCGGCCGTTCTCAGCTGCCCGGCCTTCTCTGTCTGGGGATGGAAGCTTACTATCTCCCGGTCATCGCTTTTGGACATGAATCCTTTTGAAGTATTATACCACCGCCGGGTGGGCGCCGCAACGCTACCGGACGATGTCCAGGCGGACCCGCCCGAGGCCGCTGTCGATAAGGTCCAGGGCCAGCGCCGCCCCTTTGGAAAGGTCGATGACCCGGCCTCCGACCCATGGCCCGCGGTCGTTTATCTTGACCAGGACGCTGCGGCCGTTGGCCAGGTTGGTCACCAGGACCTGAGTGCCGAAAGGCAGGGTCCGGTGGGCCGCGGTGAGGGCCTGCTGCTCAAAGGTCTCGCCGTTGGCCGTCTGACGGCCGTGAAAGCCCGGGCCGTACCAGGAGGCCACGCCGTACTCGGTCCGGGCGACTTCCGCCGTCCCGCCCGGCAACCAGTAATCGAGGGCCGCCAGGGGCTCGCCGCCCAAAGCGACGCGGATGTTGCCGGCCCAAGTGAAGGCCAGGTCCTTCGGCTCGCTGCCGCGGACCTGGGCAGCCCGCTCATCCACAGTGACCACGACCTGGTCCCTGGCGGTGACCGCCCAGAGCCCGTCGACCTGTTTGAAGTTCACCTGGCCGGGTCGCGCGCCACTGGAGATGAGGGAGGTCAGCCGTTCGGCAACCGTGTTCGCTCTGGCCATGGGGCTCAGGCCGCCGCCGGGGGAGCCTATCCGCATGACGACCCGGCCTCGGATGAAGACCTCGACCAGCTCACGGCCATCGATCTGGGCGGCGCTGACGGTCACCGCCGGGGCAGCGGCGGCCCGGGCGAGCCCGGTGCATAAAGCGGTCAACAGGCCGAGGAAAAGGAGGCTGCAAATCAGCTTCTTCATCACCATCCTCCTTTCCGTGATTTGCTGCACCGCCTGGAATCGCGCCATAACTGGGCCATAGCCTTGGCCACATGCGGCAACTTGATTCTTTGCAGTCTCAGTCCATATTTATGCAGCCTTGGCAGGATTGTTCACAAGTGGCCGGGCCCGCCCTAAACCCGCGGCTAAAGGGCCTTGCCCGGAAACGAAAAACCGGGGAGGACTGGAAACCCTCCCCGGTTCACCTTCCGTTGCCTGTCGTTACCTGGATGTACAAGGCTGCTCGGGCGCGGTCGCCCGGTCCGACCTTTCGTGCCGTCATCGGCGCCTGGCGCGGCCCCGGCGGTCCGGCGTCTGCGGCCTGACCACGGCCACCGCGTAGGCCGCAATGCCGCGGCCCTCGCCGACCGGACCGAGCCCTTCGTTGGTCGTCGCCTTGACCCCGACGGCCTCCGGATCGAGCTGACAGGCCGCGGCGATGTTTTGTTTCATCGCCTCGACGTGGGGCATGATCCTGGGCGCCTCGGCGACGATGGTCACGTCCACGTTGGCCGTGGCCAGGCCCCGCTCGGCCAGCCTGGCGACCACCATCTCGAGCAGGCTGAGGCTGGACGCGCCGGCGTAGCGAGGATCGTCCGGTGGGAAGAGGGACCCGATGTCGCTCAGCCCGGCTGCCCCCAGGAGGGCGTCCATCACCGCGTGCACGGCCGCGTCGGCGTCCGAGTGACCGGCCAACCCGAGCCCGTCCGGGTGGGCCAGCTCGACCCCGCCGAGGACCAGCCGCCTCCCGGCCTCTAGCCGGTGGATGTCGTAGCCGATACCGACGCGCACGGCGCTCCCGTCCTTCCCCGCCCCAGCCGTCCCGGACCCGGCTTTCCCGCGCCCGGCGAGGATGGCCTCGGCCAGGAAGAGGTCGTGAGGCGTGGTCACTTTGAGGTTTTCCTCGTCCCCGGGAATCGCCTTGACTTCGACCAGTCGCTGCTCGAAGAGGGCGGCCTCGTCGGTGGCGCTGATGCCGCGGCGCCTGGCCCACTCGAGGACGCCAAGGAGCAGTCCGGCCCGAAAGACCTGCGGCGTCTGGACCAGCCCGAGGTGGGCCCGGTCGGGGGTGCCCTTGACGAAGCCGTCGGCCCCCACCCACTTCACCGTGTCCTTCGCCGGGATGACCGGCACCGCCGCCCCGAACTTGCTGGCCGCGTCCAGGGCCTTGCGGAGAAGGGCCGGGGAAAGCAACGGGCGGGCGCCGTCGTGGATGGCGACCACGTCGTCGCTCGCCCGGAGAATGTCGCTCAAGATGGTCACACCATTATAGACCGATTCCTGACGGGTCCTCCCGCCGGAGACCAGCCGGGTGACCTTGGTGAACGCCCCGCCCCCGAGGACCTCTTGACAGCGTGACCGGTCCCCGTCGGCGACGACCAGGCAGACCTGGTCGACGGCCCGGCAATGCTCGAAGACATCGAGGGTATGGGCCAACAGTGGGCGTCCGTGAAGAGGCAGGTAGACCTTGCTCACCGAGGCCCCCATCCGGCTGCCCTTGCCGGCGGCGACCACGACGGCGAACGCTCGGCCGGCGGGGTTCAAGACATCGCCCTCTCGGCCTTGGGTCTGGCGAAGATCATGCGGCCGGCGGCCGTCTGAAGGACGCTCGTGACCATCACCCCGATGGTCTCACCGATGTGCCGCCTGCCTCCGTCGATGACGATCATCGTCCCGTCATCCAGGTAACCGACGCCCTGGCCCGACTCCTTGCCGTCCTTGATGACGTGGACGGACATCTCCTCGCCCGGCAGGACCACCGGCTTGACCGCGTTGGCCAGTTCGTTGATGTTCAAGACGGGCACGCCCTGGAGTTCGGCCACCTTGTTCAGGTTGAAGTCGTTGGTGACGACCCGCCCGTCCAGTGTCTTGGCCAGCTGAATGAGCTTCGAGTCGACCTCGAGGTCGCCCCACGGGTCGCGTTCGTACACCTGGACGTGGATGTTGAGCTCCTTCTGGATGCGGTTGAGGACGTCCAGACCCCGGCGCCCGCGGTTCCGCTTGAGGATGTCGGAGGAATCGGCGATGTGACGCAGTTCTTCGAGGACGAACCCGGGGATGACGATGGGCCCTTCAATGAACCCGCTCTTGCAGATGTCGGCGATCCGTCCGTCGATGATCACGTTGGTGTCGAGGACCTTGGGCTGGACCGCGTGCTCCTTGACCGAACGGTCACGAGTGCGAAAGCCGAAGAGCCCGGCGAAGTCCTCCCGCTTGCGCGAGAAGACAGCCAGCCCCAGATATCCAAGGACGAGGCTGCCGACGGTCGAGATCACCGAGCCCACCAGAGGGACGCGCGAGAAGGCCTGACCGAGCAGGATGGCCACGATGAGCCCGAGGATCAGCCCGATGGTCCCGGAGAGGATCTCGGGCAGGGGCACCTTCTGCAGCCTCATCTCCGCCCACCGGGCACCGTCCGAGACCGTCCGGGTCATCCGGGGGGCGCTGATGAAGCCGACCAGCCCCAGGATGATCGTGCCGGTCAGGATGATAGTCTTGCCGACGGGGTCGTCGATTCCGACTCCGGTCAACCTGGTGAACGGGTCCAACGCCAACACATAATAACTAAGAATGAAGCCACCGATCAGACCCGCCAGAGTCAACAGGATGCGGATGAAACGTTTCACCATTTCACCTCCTTTCCTGGCTCATTTGATCCTAAAGACATTATAAGCAGCCGAAGCGGGGTTTTCAAGGCAACTGTCGAACGCTTGTCCATCGCGACACTCGAATGGGGCAGGAAACATGAATGGGGCGGGAACACAAAGCAAGGACGCCGGAACCCCCCGGCGTCCATCTTACTCGAACAGCTCCTCGAGGATTGCTAGGGCCGACTCCTCGTCGATCCCTTTCGCCAGCACCAACTCGCTGACGAGAATCTGGCGGGCGTTCTCGAGCATCTTCCGCTCTCCGGTCGACAGCCCCTTCTCCTTGTCCCGCAGGGTCAGGTTCCTGACCACCTCGGCGACTTCGTAGACGTCCCCGCTCTTGATCTTTTCCATGTTGGCCCGATACCGCCGGTTCCAGTTGGTCGACATCTTGGACTTCTGGGCTCTGAGGATCTCGAAGACCTTCTGGACGTCGTCTTCCTTGATGATCTCTCGAAGACCAATCTCCCCGACGTTCTCTGTCGGGATCATCACTTTCATTTCGCCTATCGGCAAGCGCATGATGTAGTACTTCTGCCGCTCTCCGAGGACCTCTTTCTCTTCGATGGCCTCGATGATGCCGGCGCCGTGCATCGGGTAGACGACCTTGTCGCCCACGTTGAACACGGTAACCACCTCTCTTGCCCAGGCACAATGGGCCCTTAAAGGGAACTATAAGAACAGGATACCACACTTTCCCGTCTTAGTCAAGAAAATCGTATTTTATCACCCTGTTGGGTGCTTGTCAATACTCATTTTATAAAGACCGCCTGTGGCGCGACGTTCCTTTCTGAGCCCGACGGCCCCAGGAAGACGGCCGAGCCGGCCGGCCATGAAGGCGGGCCGACTTCCGCCGCCTCGTGCCGCAGGCGGCCTCGTGGCGAGCAGGTCAGGATAGACTCCCCGACTTTCACGCGGTAAAGCCCGCCCCCGGCGGCGATGATCATGCCTTCAAGCCATTCTCCGGACATATGATCCCCCCGTTTTCATGATCGTGCGGAGGCGACCCCGTCCGGAAACGGAAAAGCCGCGGCGCATGGCCCGCGGCCTGTTACGATCCGGCCCTGGCCCGACCCGGCGCTCTTCGGCGCGGGTCAGGCGGAGGCGGACGACGGTCGCCGCGTTCGGTCGGGGGCGCCTCTGCGGGTCTCGGCGATGACGGACTCCTCGGCCCGGCTGCCGTTCATTGCGCCCCACCTCCCCGAGACGATCGTCGGCCGGACGACAGGACTGTTCCGGCAACATCATTATAAAACCCGGCCGTTCAACTGTCAAAGCACACCAACTTGACGATTATCGCCGGGTGAGATACAATCAAATGTGCCGCAACGACGGGCAAAGACCGTTGCGGCCGCGACAATTCCATCGATTCGTCGGCATCATCGACAACCAGGGCGTGTAGCTCAGTTGGGAGAGCGTTCGGTTCGCATCCGAGAGGTCAGGGGTTCGAATCCCCTCACGTCCACAGCCCGGCCACGCTGAAACGTGGCCTTGTCTTTTCCCTCTCTGGCTGGGCCAAGCCTTCATTGACAAGGTTTTTCGGCCGCCTTTATAATAGTAACGGGCTCGTCTGGAAGCAAAGACACCTGCGTGGGAGGGGTACTCGTCGTGAAGGATCTGCTCTGTGACGAGTTCCAGCAAGCCGTGGGAGAGTTTCTGGTCCGTCACCGTAGCGTGCTCGACGTGCTGACCAAGTTCCAGGAATCGAACGCCAGGGTCAACCGGGCCATCGTCAAGTCCGTCACCAGTTGCGGATGCCTGCGGGTGAACGCCGAGAAGCAGCGGGTCCCGACCGACATCTCCCTCCGCGAACTGAAGGACTACATGGACACACACCTCGACGGCGAGCTTTGCGAGCACTGCAAGGAAGTCATCGAGGCCGAGATCGGGATGAACCTGTTCTACGTGGCCGCTCTGTGCAACCTGCTGGACATCAATATGTACGACACCCTCATCAACGAACACAAGAAGATCACCGCCCTCGGCCTGTTCAACCTGTCCTGAGGGACGGCGAGCCGCGGGACCAAGGGCGAGAGACATCAAGCCCGCTTGCTGTGGAGCAAGCGGGCTTTTCGTCGGCCTTCAAGACCCCTACCTTCGAGACCCTGGCCTCAGAGGCCAGGGCGCCGCGGGTGTTCACATCTGGCGGTCGATGATCACCTTGTCCCGTAGGCGGCGCAGGCCGTCCCTGATGGCTTTGGCGCGGACCTCGCCGATGCCCTCGACGGCGTCGAGGTCCTCGATGGAGGCCGAGACGATCCGCGGCAGGCTCATGAACGAAGCCACGAGGTTATCGACCACCGGTGCGGGGAGCCGCGGAATCTGCGAGAGGACGCGGTAGCCGCGAGGCGTCACCGGCTGGTCGAGGAACCCCGCCGCCGGCGCATAGCCCAGGAGCCGGCCGATGGTCGCCGCGTCGAGCAGTTCCTCGGGGGTGAGCCGGCTGATCTCATCACGCAGCCGCTCGGCCACCTCCGGCTCGGACGGCTGGCAGTAATCGCGGAGGGCCAGGTAACACTCGGCGGCCACGTCCCCGGCCAGTTCTTCGGTTTGCATGCCGACCAGCCGGCCTTCCGTGCCGAGCTCGGTGATGTACCCCTCGACCTCGGCCTCGATTCGGAGCAGCATCTCAGCCCGCTGGATGACGGTGACCACGTCGCTCATGGTGACCAGGTCCTCGAGCTCCAGCGCCGACAGGTTGGCCAGGGCCGACTCAAGGATGCCGCGGTACTTCTCCATGGTCTGGACGGCCTGATTGGCCTTGGCCAGGAGGACCGAGACATCCTTCAGCACGTACTTCAACGTGCCCTGGTAGATGGTGATCAGGTTGCGCCGCTGGGAGATGGCCACCACCAGGTCGCCGGTCTGCCTGGCGGTGCGCTCGGCGGTCCGGTGCCTGATGCCGGTCTCCCCCGAGGGGATCGTCGGGTCCGGCAGGAGCTGGACGTTGGCGAACAGGATGCGCGAGGCGTCACCGTTGAGGATGATCGCCCCGTCCATCTTGGACAGCTCGTAGACGTGCGACGGCGTCAGCTCCACGCCCAAGCGGAAGCCCCCATCGATGAGGCCGCGTTCGGCCATGGTCTCGCCGACCACGATGAGGGCGCCGGTGCGGGCCCTGAGGATGTTCTCCAGGCCTTCCCGGAAGGCCGCGCCCGGGGCCACCTTCTTCAGGCTCGCCAGGAGCCTGGCCGGCGGGCGTGTCGACTCCGCGTTCGTCGCTGAGGGACCGTTTTCGGGCATGACTGACCTCCCGTCCGGCGCCCGGCCTCTTCGCGCCCGGTATCCGGCCAGGCCTAGCGGCGCCCGGCTTCCCGGCCCCAGGGCTCGCCGCGTCCGCCCGGGGCATGACCGGCGGCGACCTGGCCGGCCGCTACGTGGCCTTCCAGCCCGAGGGCGATGGCGACGGCTTCTTCGACCGTGGACACCGCCTGGATGTTTAGGTCCGACGGGCGTCCACGCGAAGCGCGGGAGCGCCGCAGGTTGCCCGCCGGCACCAGGAAGTCGGTGAAACCAAGCTTGGCCGCCTCGCCGAGGCGCTCGTCGAGGCGCGACACCGCCCGCACCTCACCGGTCAGGCCGACCTCACCAAGGAGGACCATTCGCTCCGGCACCGGGGCGTTCCTCAGGCTCGAAGCAACGGCGGTGACAACGGCGAGGTCGCCGGCGGGCTCATCGATGCGGGCGCCCCCGGAGACCTTGACATAGGCGTCGTGGGCCGACAGATTGAGCCCGGCCCGCTTCTCCAGCACCGCAAGGAGCAGGACGAGCCGGTTGTAGTCGACCCCGGCGGCCATCCGGCGCGGGGCGGGGAAGGTCGTCGCCGCCACCAGGGCCTGGACCTCGACGAGGAGCGGCCGCGTCCCTTCGAGGCTGGCGAAGACGACCGATCCCGCGGCTCCCGCCGGCCGCTCGGCCAGGAAGGCCTCGGAGGGGTTGTCCACCTCGGCCAGCCCATTCTCCTCCATGAGGAAGACGGCGATCTCGTTGGTCGAACCGAAGCGGTTCTTGGCCGCCCTGAGGATGCGGTAGCTCTGGTGCCGCTCGCCCTCGAGGTAGAGGACGGTGTCCACGATGTGCTCGAGGACCCGCGGTCCGGCCAGGTCACCGCTCTTGGTGACGTGGCCGACGATGAAGACCGGCACGCCCAGCGTCTTCGCCAGGCGCATCAGCTCGGCCGCGCTCTCGCGGACCTGGCTGACGCTGCCCGGGGCCGATTGGATGTCGGAGCGGTAGACCGTCTGGATGGAATCGATCACGCACAGTTTCGGGGACAGCTCCGTGAGGGCCGCGGCGACCTGCTCCAGTTCCGTCTCGGACATGACAAAGAGGCGCTCACTGAGGGCGCCCAGGCGGTCCGCCCGCAGGCGCACCTGGCGGACGGACTCCTCGCCGCTGACGTAGAGGACCGGTCCGGCGGTCTCCGCGATGTGCCGCGAGAGCTGGAGGAGTATCGTCGACTTGCCGATGCCCGGGTCACCGCCGACGAGGACCAGGGAACCGGGGACGACCCCGCCCCCGAGGACCCGGTCGACCTCGGCAAAGCCGCTGGGCAGACGGGGCTCAGCGGCGGCCTCCACAGCCGCGATCGCCACCGGTCTCCCGGTGGCGCCGGACCTTGAAAGGGAGGTCGAGTGGCCTAGCGGCCTGGGCTCGACCTCCTCGACAAGGGTGTTCCATTCATTGCATCCAGGGCACCGCCCCATCCACCGAGGCGACTCATAGCCGCAGCTCTGGCAGACGAAGCGGGTCTTGACCTTACGCAATCAGGCTTTCCTCCCGGTGACCGGTTCCGCGCCGGCCGTCCCGGCCGTCCCCTCCCCTGACTCGGGAGGCTGGGCCGCGCCTTCGACGAAGACGACCTCCCCGTCGCGCAGCTCGGCCCGGATGGCGGCGCCCGGCTGGAAGCGGTTGTTCAGGAGCTCCTCGGACAGCGGGTCCTCCACCAAGCGCTGGATGGCCCGGCGGAGCGGCCTCGCGCCCCATTGCGGGTCGAAGCCCTCGGCGGCGATCTTCTCCTTGGCCGCCTCGGAGACGTCGAGCGTGTAGCCGCTGTCTCTGAGGCGCTTGGCCACATCCTTCAACATATGGTTGACGATTTCCTTCAGATTCTCGGCCGTCAGCGGCCTGAAGACGATGATCTCGTCGATGCGGTTGAGGAACTCCGGTCGGAAGGTCCGCTTGACCTCGTCCATGACTTTGTCCTTCATCTGCCGGTAGGAGCCTTCCTCGTCTTGGACGACGCGGAACCCGAGCGCGCCCTCCTTGTGGATGAGGTGGGCGCCGACGTTGGCGGTCATGGTGATGACCGTGTTCCGGAAGTCGACCGTGCGGCCCTGGGCGTCGGTCAGCCGGCCGTCCTCGAGGACCTGGAGGAGGATGTTGAACACCTCGGGGTGCGCTTTCTCGATCTCGTCGAAGAGGATGACCGAATAGGGCTTGCGTCGTACGGCCTCGGTGAGCTGTCCGCCCTCGTCGTAACCGACGTATCCCGGGGGCGCGCCGACGAGGCGCGAGGCGTTGTGCCGCTCCATATACTCGGACATGTCGAGGCGGATGACCGCGTCGTCGTCGCCGAAGAGGGCCTCACCGAGGGCCTTGGCCAGTTCGCTCTTGCCGACCCCGGTGGGGCCGAGGAAGATGAACGAGCCGATGGGCCGCTTCGGGTCCTTGAGCCCGGCCCGGGCCCGCCGGATCGAACGGGCGACGGCCCTGACCGCCTCTTCCTGGTCGACGATGCGGGAATGGATGACCTCCTCGAGGTTCAGGAGGCGCTGCGTCTCCTCCACCGCCAGCTGGGATACGGGGATGCCGGTCCAGCTCGAGACGATCTGGGCAATGTCCTCGGCAGTCACGGCGATCCGGTCGGCGACCTTCTTCTGCTGCCAGTTCTGCTTCTCCTGACCGAGCTGCTCGCGCAGCTTCTGCTCCTGGTCCCGGAAGCGGGCCGCCTTCTCGAACTCCTGGGACTGGACGGCCTCATCTTTCTCCTTGCGGAGGGTCTCCAGGCGCTGCTCCTTCTCCTTGAGGTCGGGCGGCGCTATGTAGCTGCGCAGGCGGACCCGCGAGGCGGCCTCGTCAACGAGGTCGATGGCCTTGTCCGGCAGGAAGCGGTCGGTCACGTAGCGGTCGGACAGGCGGACGGCGGCCCGGATGGCCTCCTCGGTGATGCTCACCCGGTGATGGGCCTCGTACCGGTCGCGCAGGCCATAGAGGATGGCGATGGCCTCGTCGACCGACGGCTCCTCGACCATCACTGGCTGGAACCGGCGCTCCAGGGCCGAGTCCTTCTCGACGTGCTTACGGTACTCGTCGATGGTCGTCGCCCCGATGGCCTGCAGCTCGCCGCGGGCCAGAGCCGGCTTGAGGATGCTCGAGGCGTCGATGGCCCCTTCGGCCGCGCCCGCCCCGATGATGTTGTGCATCTCGTCGATGAACAGGATGACGTCGCCCGAGTGACGGATCTCGTCCATCACCTTCTTCAGGCGCTCCTCGAACTCCCCGCGGTATTTGGAGCCGGCGACCAGCGAGCCGAGGTCGAGGGTGACCACCCGGCGGTTGGCCAGCAGCTCCGGGACCTTCCCGGCGATGATCCGCTGGGCCAGACCCTCGGCGATGGCCGTCTTGCCGACGCCGGGTTCGCCGATGAGAACCGGGTTGTTCTTCGTCCGCCGGCTGAGGATCTGGACGACCCGCTCGGTCTCCTTCTCCCGGCCGACGACCGGGTCGAGCTTGCCTTCGCGGGCCATGGCCGTGAGGTCGCGGCCGAAGTTATCCAGGGTCGGGGTCTTCGAGCGCGGCTTGGCCGGACCGCCGGTCGGGCCGGGGGCCGAGGCCTGTGGGGTGACCCCGCCGAGCAAGGCGACCACCTGGGCGCGGACCTTCTCCAGGTCGACGCCGAGGCTCTCGAGGACCTGGGCGGCGACGCCCTCGCCCTCGCGGATCAGGGCCAGCAGGATGTGCTCGGTACCGATGTAGGTGTGACCGAGGGCCCTGGCTTCTTCGGCGGTAAGCTCGATGACGATCCGCTTGGCGCGGGGCGAGAAAGCCCCGCCCTCACCGGCGCCTTCGGCCTTGCCGACGACCTTCTCGACTTCTCCCCGGACCTTGTCGAGGTCGAGCCCCATGGCCATGAGGGCCCTGGCGGCAACGCCCTCGCCGTCGCGGAGCAGGCCGAGGAGAAGGTGTTGGGTGCCGACAAAGCTGGACCCGTGACGCTGCGCTTCCTCCTGGGCATAGGTGATGACGTTCTGCGCCCGGGGGGTGAATCGGTGGAAGATGTTGAACATAGGCGTTCCTCCTATCGGGCCTTCTGGTCACCGCCCGCGTCCCCGGCCGGCGGGGGATCGACCAGGCGCAGGCTGCCGCGGATCATCGTCGCCCGCCTGATGTCCCGCTGCAGGGGCTCCAGTTCGCCCCCGGCCAGCCGTTGCAGATAGGCCGGGCGGGTGACCACCATCAATTCGTTGAGCGTCTTCTTTCGGGGCAGGCGCAGGAGGTCAAGGTCGACCCCCAGGCGCAGGTCGGACAGGAGTTGCATGGCTTCCTGCGAGGTCATGATCCTGGCGTTGGCCAGGATCCCGTAGGCCCGGTTGACACGGTCTTCGATTTGACTGCGGTTCTCACTCATGAGGAGCTTCCGGGCGTTCGTCTCGTGCCCGACCAGCTGCTCGGTCACGCTGCGCAGGTCATGGATTATCTCTTCCTCGGTCTGCCCCAGGGTGACCTGGTTTGATACCTGGAACATGTTTCCCAAAGCCTCGGTCCCCTCGCCGTAGAGCCCGCGTACGGCCAGCCCGAGCTTGATGACGGCGTGCCCGACGCGGGCCGCCTGATTGGTCAGGATGAGGGCCGGCAGGTGGAGCATGACCGACGCCCGAAGGCCCGTTCCGACGTTGGTCGGGCAGGCCGTCAAGTAGCCGAGCCGCTCCCCGAAGGCGAAGTCGAGCTTCTCCTCGAGGGCATCGTCCACGGCGTTCGCCGTCTCCCAAGCCTTCTCGAGTTGCAGGCCGGGCAGGAGGCACTGGATCCGCAGGTGGTCCTCTTCATTGACCATCACACTGACGGTCTGCTCGGGGTCGATGAGAAGGGCGGTCGGTTTGGCCTCCTGGGCGTGCTGCGGGCTGATGAGGTGCTTCTCCACGAGGACCTGGCGGTCGAGCGGGGGCAGACGGTCGACCCGTACGAAGGTGTAGCCCTTCAGCCGGCCCTCGGCCTGCAACGCCTGGTGCGCCCCCTGCACTCGCCGGACGATGTCCTCGGCCCCTTCTTCGCTGAGGACGTGCGGGAAGGGGATGCCAGCCAAGTTGCGGGCCAGGCGAATGCGGCTGGAGATGACGATGTCGGCATGCGGCCCGGACCCGGTCACCCAGAGGGCGCTCGGCCGTTCCGTCGCTTCCTCCGGTCTCACTGCCCTTCCCTCCCCTGGCCGGCGGGACGGTCACCGCCCTCAGCACCTTCGGCGATGTGCTTCTCGAGTTCCTTGATTTCGTCGCGGAGCCGGGCCGCGTGCTCGAAGTCCTCCTTGGCGACGGCCTTTTGAAGGGCGTTCCTCAGGTCGGTGATCTCTTTCTTGAGCTTCAGGTCGCCCCCCGTGCGCGCGGGGACCTTCCCCTGATGGATGACGGATCCGTGGATCCGCCTGACCATCGGCCGGAGTTCCTCACCAAAAGTGTGGTAGCATTCGCTGCAACCCAGGCGACCGAGCTGGGTGAACTGCTCGTAGGTCGACCCGCAACTCGGGCAACGCTTCTCCTCAAGGGCCGTCCCGGCCTGAGCGGCCTGGCCGTGCTCGGCCTGGCTCAGCAGGCCGCCGAGGAGTTGCTGCAAGGGCAGGCTCGGATCGGCCAGGAACTCGATCTCGCTCTTCTTGCGGGCGCACTCCTCGCACATGTGCATCTCCATCTTCTGGCCGTTGACCACCATCGTCACGCGGACGACGGCGGGACGTTTACGGCATTCCTGACAGAGCAATGTTCCCCTCTCCTTCGGCCGGCCCGCGGCCTCGACTATCTGTCCCCTGTCACTCCTGCTCTCCGCGGGCCGGCGGGCAACTGAGCACGGCCACCAGCATCCGCTTGAGCAATGAGGCGCGGATCCGGTCGCGGTAGGGCAGGTCCACCAGAAGGGCCTCGCGGTCCACGGCCGCCCTCATCAGGGCCGCCTCGCGCGGGCTCAGACACCCGTCCTCGGCCAGGCGCTCGATAAGGGCCTGGGCCTCCCGCTGAGCGACCGAATCCCCGATGCGGTCGCTGAGGAACTCCAGCGCCCGCCCCGGGCCACCGAGACTGAATTTGATGATGCGAATGAAGCCGCTGCCGCCGCGCCGGCTCTCCACGGCGTAGCCGCGGTCGGTCGTAAACCGGGTCTCCAGGACGTAGTTGATCTGCGAAGGCGCACAGCTGAACCTGGCGGCTAGGCGCTGCCGCCTGATCTCCAGCCGGCCACTGGTCTCCTCGAGCATCCGCTTGATGAATTCCTCGATCTCGTCGCTCAAGCTAGTCATGGTTTGACCATCCCTGACCTTTACCTACATTATACCACCAAAGCCAGGGCTGGCAAGGCTCAAATTCCGAGTCTAATCCTCGGTTTTTGCCGGTCCCCTATCAAATGTACCCGGCTAACCCACCTGAAGTACGAAAAACTTCAAGTATCGGCTCTCCGGGGCGGCCGGCAGGAACGGGTGGTCGCGGCCCTGTGACCTGACCTCGACCACGCGGACGCGACGCCGCGTATCGGCCGCGGCCGCCGCCAGGACCTCACGGAAGAGCTCTTCCGAGACGTGCTGCGAACACGACGAGGTGATGAGGTACCCGCCCGGTGGGATGAGCTTCATCGCCCTCAGGTTGATTTCTTTATAGCCGCGCAAGGCGCCGGGGACGGCGGCCCGGTTCTTGGCGAAGGCCGGGGGGTCGAGGAGGATGGTGTCCCAGGTGAGTCCCTCGCCGTCGGCCCGGCGCAGGAAGTCAAAGACGTTCTCGGCGGTGAACCGGACGCGGTCGCCGAGGCCGTTGAGGGCGGCGTTCCCGACGGCGAGGGACAGGGCTTCGGGGGAGGCGTCGACCCCGAGGA
>JAJZPE010000219.1 GCA_021811325.1 Bacillota bacterium | reverse complement strand
TTGGCATCGGCAACTTCGAAGACGATGACTTCTGCCTGCGGCTGCTCCGGGCCGGGTACAACCTGGCCGTCGCCAGGGACGTCTTCATCCACCACCACGGCAGCGCGACCTTCAAAGCCCTCGGGGTCGACTATGCGGCCTTGATGGAGGAGAACTGGCGGCACTTCTGCCACAAGTGGGGCCACCAGGGGCCATTGAGTCAGGGCCTGCCTTACCGGCAGACGGCCCTGGCCCGGCCGTTCGACCCGGCTTGGGACCACGTCCCGTGGCGCTATGAGGAGGTCTTCCATCCCGGCGCCGCCCCACTGGCCCTGCAGGACCCCCGGCCGATCAGGTTGTTGTGCATCCCCGATTGGTCCGGCTCAGCCTGGCGCGAGGTGGTCGGGGCGTACCTCAAGACCTTCCGGGCCACCGACCCGGTGACCCTCCTCGTCAGGATTGAGCCCCCCTTGCCCGCGTTGATCGACCAAGCGTGGGCCGAGGTATCGGCGATTCTCGAGGGACTCGGGCTGGACGAGGAGTCGGCGCCCGACCTGATCTTTGAGACCACGGCCATCCCCGGCCGCTTCCGCGGTTCACTGTACACTGCGGCCACCGCTTTCGTGCCCTGTCCGGGCGGCCGGGCCGGGCTCTACACTCGCGAAGCTGCGGCCTGCGGCCTGCCGGCCGTGCGCGGACTGACCCGTGAGGCCGTGCTCCGCCTGGACGGTTCCGTCGCCGGCTCGGGGTGACCTCCTTCGTCACCCCGACAGGAACCCGCTCGAACGATGGCGAACGAAGGACGAGAGGACTTCCAGGTCTCGCGCAAGGGAACGGTGAGCGCATGAAAGTCGTCATCCTGGCCGGCGGCTTGGGGACGCGCCTGGCCGAAGAGACAACGGTAAAGCCCAAGCCCATGGTGGAGATCGGTGGCCTGCCCATCCTCTGGCACATCATGAAGATTTACTCGCACTATGGTTTTCGGGACTTCGTGATCGCTCTGGGGTACAAAGGGGAGCAGATCAAGAACTACTTTCTGAACTACCATTTCCTGAACTCGGACTTCAGCATCGACCTTGGGTCGGGGAAGGTGGACGTCCACGACAGGGTCCGCGAAGACTGGCGGATCACCCTCGTCGGCACCGGGGCCTCCACCCAGACGGGCGGCAGGGTCAAGCACTTGGCCAGCCACATCGGTGGAGAGACCTTCATGCTCACCTACGGGGACGGTGTGGCCGACATCGACCTTGCCGCTCTGCTGAAGTTCCATCGGTCACACGGGAAACTGGCCACGGTGACCGCCGTGCGGCCCATAGGTCGCTTTGGCGCGATGGTCACCTCCGACGGGGTGGTCAAGGCGTTTGAGGAAAAGCCGGTCAACGGAGAAGGATGGATCAACGGGGGGTTCTTCGTCTTCGAGCCGGGGGTCCTGGACTACATCGCCGGCGCGGCGACGATCCTCGAGCGCGAACCCCTTGAGAACCTGGTCCGGGACGGCCAGCTGATGGCCTACAACCACGCTTCCTACTGGCAGTGCATGGACACGCTCCGGGATGTGCGCCACCTGAACGAACAGTGGGCGACCGGCCACGCCCCGTGGAAGGTGTGGGACTGATGACGAGCGACCCTTTTTGGCGGGGCAAGCGGGTCCTTGTGACCGGAGCCACCGGCCTGGTGGGTTCCTGGCTGACCTCCCGGCTGCTCCAGGAGAAGGCGGACCTGGTCTGCTTGGTCCGTGACCACGTGCCCAACTCCCACTTTTTCCGGAGCGGCCTCGACCGCCTGGTCACGGTGGTCCGTGGCGAGCTGGAAGACTACTGGACGATCGAGCGGACCCTGAACGAGTACGACATCGACTCGGTCTTCCACCTCGGGGCCCAGACCATCGTCGGCACGGCCAATCGCTCTCCCCTGCCAACGTTCGAAGCCAACATCCGCGGCTCGTGGAACCTGCTGGAAGCGGCCCGGATGCACGCCGACCGGGTCCGGCGGGTGGTGGTGGCCTCGAGCGACAAGGCTTACGGCGACCAGGCGGTGCTTCCATACACTGAAGACATGCCCTTACGGGGCCGCCACCCCTATGATGTTTCAAAGAGCGCGACGGACCTCATCGCCCAGGCGTATGCCGCCACCTACGAGCTCCCCGTGGCCATTGCCCGGTGCGGCAATATCTTCGGGGGTGGTGACCTCAACTTCAACCGGTTGATACCCGGGACCATCGCCTCAGCCCTGCGGGGCGAACCGCCGGTCATCCGGAGTGACGGGACATACCTGCGGGACTACATCTTTGTCCAGGATGTGGTCGAGGCCTACCTCTCTCTGGCCGAGGCCCTGGACGACCCGGGCAATACCGGCGAGGCGTTCAACTTCAGCACCGATCAGCCCTTCACCGTCCGGGACATTACCCGCACGATCCTGAGACTCTTGGGCCGGGAGGACCTGCGACCGGTGGTCCTCGGGACCGCGACCGGGGAGATCAGGGCCCAATCACTTTCATCGGCCAAAGCCCGGTCGGTCTTGAATTGGCGGCCTCGCTACGGCGTCGAAGCCGGCCTGCGGGAAACCATCGACTGGTACCGCCAGGTCTTGGCGGAGGGAAGGTCATGATTGCCGGGGTCAAGGTTGTGTCGCTGCGGCAGATACCGGACGAGCGGGGAAAAGTCATGCCCATGCTCAGGGGAGACGACCCCGATTTCGAGAAGTTCGGGGAGATCTACTTCTCGATGGTCCACCCGGGGGTGGTCAAGGGTTGGCACCTGCACAAGGAGATGACCCTGAACTACGCCGTGGTCACGGGCACGATCAAGCTAGTCCTCTATGACGACCGCCCGGATTCGCCGACGAGGGGCGAGTTGATGGAACTGTTTATCGGGGACGCCAATTACGCGCGGGTGACCATCCCGCCCGGCGTCTGGAACGGGTTCAAGGGGGTCGGGACGGGGCCGGCTTTTGTGGCCAACCTGGCCACCGTGCCCCACGATCCGGCGGAGATCGTGCGGATGGACCCCTTCACCAACCACATCCCATATAGCTGGGAGATCAAGCACCGGTGAGCCAGCACGAAGCGCCGGCAAGCCAGGGTCAAGCGCCGGCCGACCGGGACCGACCGGTCCTGGTCATCGGGGCCTCGGGCCTGGTCGGGGAGCACTTGAGCCGGGCCTACGGCAGCCGAGGGGCGCGGGTCATCCGGACCTCGCATTCCCAGGACGTACCTGGTTGCGCCCGGCTCGACATCAGGTCGCGGGAGCAGGTTATGGACCTGGTGGGTCGGACCCAGCCCGGGGAGATCCTCCTGGCGGCCGCCTGCACCAACGTCGATCAGTGTGAGCTTTCGCCCGGAATCAGCCGGCCGGTCAATGTCGCGGGAACGGGACATGTTGCCGAGGCGGCCGCGGTTTGCGGGGCCCGGTTGACCTATTTTTCGACCGACTA
>JAJZPE010000218.1 GCA_021811325.1 Bacillota bacterium | reverse complement strand
GCCCGGGGAATGCTCCCGGGCAGCATGGCTGCCGATGGGTTCTGGCGGTCGGTGATCCGGGCGAGGTCGATGGAACCGGCCACCGTGCCCACCTTGGCCGAATGCGAGATCTCGCAGAAGGGCATGGGCACGGTCTCAGCGCCGATGGCCGTGACCTGCTCGGGTGTGAGCCCGCGGTGTTCCGGACAGTGCGGCCGGGCCGGGTCGCAGTTATATGGACACCCTTTGATCCGGGCGATCGTCGGCAGGATGGCCCTGGCGCTACGGAGAATGGTCGTCTTGCCCGTCCCGCGGAGCCCCTCCGCATGCAGGTGGAGCGGCACACCGCGCCCCGTCGAGACCAGAGACAACTCGATGGCCTTGAACAACGAGGCGTTGCCGGCGTGCCGGACGAGTTGCGTGTATGTCTTCAAGAGGGATTCCTCCTCGGGCTTTCTATCGGCTAGTGTTTCCACCCCGACCAGGGACAATGCCCGCCGAGGGGACTCCGGACAGCCGCAATTGCCAGGTCACGCTGGGGTTTGATTACAGTGGTGGCTGGGGCGCAGTGGCCCTGGAAGTTTCCGCCAGTGCGGCTTGGCCGCCGACCTCCTCCCCGCCGGCGCCTACCGCCGTCACCCGGTCCATCAGTCCGTCGACGGCCCGCCGGGAGATGCGGACGGCCATCACCACGACGAAGACCCCGATGACGAACCCCGCGGCCGGGTCCAGCCAGCGAAGGCCAAGCCTGGCCCCGGCGACGCTGAGGAAGGTGATCAAGGTCTTCAGGGCGCAGGTCCGGTGCTCGGCCGCGGCCGCCACCAGGGCGGCGTTGCCCTCGCGGGCGGCGATCCACGACTGGTAGCGGTACATGGTTTCCTTGAGGATGACGGCCACGCCGGCGACATACAACGCCAGGCGCCCGGGCGACCCGGGCTCACGGGCCCAGATCGAGACCACCGAGTCGACGCCGATCTCGAGCCCGGCGACGGCCAGGATGACCCCGACGATGAGGGCGGCGACCCCTTCGGCCTTGGCGTGCCCGTGGGGATGGTCGGCATCTGGCGGACGCCGGCCGATGCGGATGCCGATGGTCACGGCGAGGGCCGAGGCCGCGTCGCCGGCGGAGTGGAGCCCGTCGGCCAGCATCGCCTGGCTCGGCGCGAGGAGGCCGGCGGCGACCTTGGCCGCGGTCAGGACGACGTTCAGGCCCAGACCGAGCCAGGCCGCCCGCATCACCGCGGCCCCGGCCCGGTCCAGGTCCGAGTAGGACACCCCGCCGTCGTCGTGGAGCATGGCACCGCCCCCTCTATCCGGTCAAGACGCCTTTGAGCAAGGCCACTGCCGCCGCCGTGGCGAAGAGGAATTTGACCACCCGCCCGCCGATGAGGTAAAGGAGGACCTGTCCGCCCCGGGACAGTCTGGCGATGCCCACAGCCCCGCCCAGCGACCGCCACAGGCCGACGCCCAACAGCGGCCCGACCAGGAGCCCGGAGACGAAGAGCGTGCCGAGCCCCCCGGCCAGAGCTCGCAAGAGGTCGCGCCAGTCGCCGCCATAACGGCGCCTGGCGATGGCCACGAGAAGGACCTCGCCGGCCAGCCCGATGACGGCCAGGGCGACGGCGACGAACGCGGAGGATTTGGCCGTCGCCGAGAAACCGGCGCCCAAAATAAAGAGCGAGCCGGCCGAAACCAGCAAGGCCGGCCCGAGCCATCCGGGCCATAGGGCGGTCGCCAGCCCGAACAAGGTAAGGATGACCACAACGAGCTTCATGTTATCACCGTCTTAGGCTTTGAAGAGGTCCCCCCGGATATGCAGAAAAGGCCGCGTTGCGGCCTCAGCATAGGCGAGTCTTGAACCCAGTCTGAGCGACGCCAGAGCTCCAAGCGCACACACGCCATGGGAAGCCTGGCCCCCGCCCCCTTCTAGGACCTCAGGTCTCTGAGAGCGAGTTCCAACGCCTGCAAGAAGAGGATTCGTTCGCCCTCGCCTATTATCAGCGGGGGAAGGAGCCTGAGCACGGGGTGCAGCCGGGAAAGACCGACAACCACCCGCCTCTCCCGGAGCTTGACCTGTGCTTTCCGGGCCAGGTCCTCAGCCGCCCGGCCATCGTGGTCCGCAAATTCCAAGCCGATCATCAGTCCACGCCCGCGGACTTCCCGGACCTGGGGGAAGTCCGCCGAAAGCGTTGATATCGCTTTCTTGAATTGCTCGCCGACTTTCTCGGAGATCTCTATCAGGCCTTCTCCAGCGATCACCCTCAACACCTCGTTGGCGATTGCGCAGCCGAACGGATCTGACTGGTGCGACTGCGTGTACCTGAAACCCTTCTCGACAACCTGAGCCTCCAGGTCCGCGGAGCAGAGGACGGCGGCGATAGGAAACCCGTTGCCCAGAGCTTTCGACAGGACAATGACATCCGGTTGAAGATAGTAATGCTGATGGGCAAACCATCTGCCGGTGCGGCCCAACCCGGTGGTCACTTCGTCGACGACAAGAAGGACGCCCGCTTCTTCAGCTAAAGCCCCCAGTTTCCGCATGTAACCGGCGGGGGGGATGATGACGCCAGCGCTCGCCAGGATCGGTTCGATGACCAGGGCCGCGACCTCATGGGCGGACTGGTTGATGAGGTGACGAGCCGGGTCGATGCACGGTTCCCCGCAAGTAGTAGGGGTAGCCCCCACCGGGCACCTCAGGCAGTCCGTAGTGGGCACCTTCATGCACTTGGCCGTAGAGGTTGGCCCACTAGCTTCGGCCGCAGAGCCAAAGGCCCCCAGATACCCCTGGTCGAAGCCAATCAGCATCTGCCTGCCGGTGGCTTGTCGTACCAAGTTGATCGCCATCTCCATGGCTTCGCTCCCGCTGCTCAGAAAGACCACCCGGTTCAACCGACCACCCGTCAGTCGGGAGAGCGCCTCCGCTGCTTCAATGGTGGCTTGGGCCAGAAAGGCTGGCCCGAGGTGGACTATCCTGCCCATCTGGGCCACAGCCGCCGCGCTAACCATTGGGTGGTTGTGCCCTAGAGAGCAGCACCAAATGCCGGATTCCATGTCCAAGTAGCGGTCGGAATCGGTGGTCTGAAGCCAACACCCTTCAGCTCGCTGGATGATGGTCGGCTCGAATTGGTTGGTCCTCAGGATCAGGCGGCTGCCGTGTTCACGCAACTCAAAGTCACCTCCGCGCCGAAGGTGGACTCTTTGCCCCATACGAAATACTATCAATCAAGCTGGTAGGGCGGCAACATCCAAAGAGCCGGTGGGAGCACCGTCCACCGTCGCGGTCGTTGGGGGCACGCCTCCGGCGGCACGCTTGGGTCGCCGAATCCAGGGACCGTAGCCTCCCCGGATCACTGAGCGACGACCCTATGACGACCATTCCCCCTGCATTCCCTGGAAGCTAGCGGAACCTATAAATCGGCCTTGACAATTCAAATAAAATTGGTTTATCATT
>JAJZPE010000034.1 GCA_021811325.1 Bacillota bacterium | reverse complement strand
CCGGCTGGTGCGACGACGCCGCCTGCGAAGCGAAGGTGAAAGAAGAGACCGGGGCGACCATCCGGTGCCTGCCGCTCGACCAGCCGGAAGACCCCGGGAGCTGCCTCGTCTGCGGCCGGAAGGCGAAGTATCAGGCCTACTTCGCGCGGGCCTATTGAGCCCGGCAGGAGACGGCCGGGCAGGGCGAGAATACTCCTGTCTGGCCGGGTCGGCCGGGGAGCCCGGCGACAGGGACCGGCGGTGGAGGGACACGTGAGCCAGAGCAAGCAGTCTAAACGTCAGAAGCTGGCGGTCATCATCCCGGCCTACAATGAGGAGAAGACCGTCGGATCAGTCCTTGACGCCGTCCGTGAGGTGCCCGAGGTCGAGGAGATCATCGTCGTCAGCGACGGTTCGACCGACTCCACCGTCCGGGAGGCCCGGCGTCGCCGTGGGGTCACGGTCATCGAGCTCACCGAGAACCGTGGCAAGGGGGCGGCCATGAAGGCCGGCATCGACGCCACCGACGCCGATGTCGTCGTCTTCCTCGACGCCGACCTGATCGGCCTGAACCGGGGACACCTGCGGCAGCTCATCGCCCCCGTCCTGGCGGGCGAGGCCGACATGAGCATCGGCCTTTTCGGCGGCGGCCGCCTGGCGACCGATCTGGCCCAGATCGTCACCCCGTTCCTCTCCGGCCAGCGGGCCGTGAAGAAGCCGCTCCTGGCCGACCTCGACGAAATGGAAGTGGTCCGCTTCGGCATCGAAGTGGCCCTGACCCGCAAGGCCCAGAAGGCCGGGATGCGTGTCCGGCAGGTCGTCCTCGACCAGCTGACGCACGTCACGAAGGAAGAGAAGCGTGGGTTCTGGAAGGGCCTGCGGGACCGCCTCAAGATGTACTGGGAGATCGTCCGGTACGCCCAGCGTAGTTCGTGAGCCATGGAGTCCCTGGACCCGGGGGTGCCCTGACGTCCGGCCACTGAGATGGGGAGTGAGGCCGTGCCCTTTTGGGACATGCTGGCCCGGCTCGGTGCCGCCCTCGTCTTCGGCGGCCTGATCGGGTTGGAGCGTCAGAGCACCAGGCGGCCGGCGGGCCTGAGGACGCACATCCTGGTGTGTGTCGGGTCGAGCCTGATGATGGTCGTCTCGATCGGGATGTATGAGGCCTTCCGGTCGACCACCGTCGACCCTGGGCGCATCGCCGCCCAGGTGGTCAGCGGCATCGGCTTCCTCGGGGCCGGGACCATCCTCCGAGAGGGAGCCACCGTCAGGGGTCTGACCACGGCCGCCAGCCTGTGGGTCGTCTCCGGGGTCGGCCTGGCCTGCGGCGCGGGCTTTTTCGCCGGGGCCTCGGTGGCCACCCTCTTGGTCCTCGTGGCCCTGGTCGTCCTGGGCCGGGCCGAGCGGACCTACCTGGCCGGCAAGGACCTCCATCTGCTGGCCCTGCGGATGAGCGACGAGCCGGGGATGATCGGGCGCATCGGTTCGCTGCTCGGGGCCAACGGGGTCGACATCCGGAACATCACCATGCACGAGATCGACAACAAGCAGATCGAGGTGGAGCTCCAGGTCCGGTTGGGGCCGAAGCTGTCGCCTCAGCGCTTGGTGGACGAGCTGTTCACGATCCCCGGGGTACACTCTGTGGACCACAGCGAGTAAGGCATCTCAGACGACCAGAGGAGCCGCCGCTCGGGCGGCTCCCACCGCGTCCGGCGGGAGGAGACACCTTGGGTCTCATGGCTCCAGCTTCGAAGGGCGGCGCCGGCGGCGCGGCCGAGGTTTTCCGGCGACTCATCGCCGGCGGCGATCTGCCGGATAACCTCCGGCCGGTCCTGGCCGCGGCGGAAGTGAAGAAGGTCAAGGTCTCCCTGGCCGCCAGGGCCTGGGAGGTCGAGCTGGCCGTGCCCCGCGCCCTGAGCGAGGAGGAGACGGCGACCGCTGAACGCCTTCTGGCCAGCATGGTGCCGGGGCTCGAGCGGGTCAGCCTGGTGTGTCGGGCGACCGCCGCGGCGCCGGCCTATCCGAGCCTGGCCGCGGCCATCGAAGCCGAATGGGGGAACGTCCTGGCCCAACTCCAGGAGGTCGTGCCGTCGGTTCGGGCCCTCGTCGGACCAGGTTCCTGGCGGCTCGAGGGGCACCGCGTGACGGTGACGGTCGCCGGCGCGACCGGCACCGAGTTCCTTGCCCGGCGGGGGGCCGCCCGTGAGCTCGAACGGCTGATCCTGGTCAGGACCGGGGCGGCGGTGACCGTGGCCCTCGAGGCCGGGAAAGAGCCGGAATTAGCCGAGGGCGGCGAGGACCTCGCCCCCGAGGTCTACGTGGCCAGCTTCATCGAGCAGCCCGAGGCCTTGAGGGAACGGGTCCTCCTGGGGCGGAAGGTCGACAAGCAGCCCCGGCCGATGAGGGGACTAGTCACCGAAGAGCGCGAGGTGGTCATCGCCGGCGAGGTTGCCCGGGCGCAGGTCAGGGAGCTGAACACCGGGCGCAAGCTGATCACCTTCGACCTGACCGACTACACCGACTCTATCACCGTCAAGGTCTTCGCCGGCAAGGGCAATGGCAAGAACGGCGGGTCCTCGGGCGGGAACGACGTCGACTGGCTGGCCAACCTGGCCGATGGGGCCTGGGTGCTCGTCCGCGGGCAGGCCCAGGTGGACCGGGTCAGTCAGGAACTGACCGTGCTGGCCGAAGACATCGTCCGCGGCCGCCGCCCGGAACGGGTCGATGCGGCCGAGAACAAGCGGGTCGAGCTTCACCTGCACACCAAGATGAGCGCCATGGATTCGGTGGTCGACGTCGGTGAGGCCATCCGGAGGGCTTCCGCCTGGGGTCACCCGGCGGTCGCGGTCACCGACCACGGGGTGGTCCAGGCCTTTCCGGAGGCCTTCGCGGCCGGGCGGAGGTACGGCGTCAAAGTCATCCTGGGCCTCGAGGCCTATCTGATCGACGACCTGACGCCGCCGTGCCGGCGCCCGCGGGAAGTGCCCATTGACCAGGAGGACCTCGTCGTCGTCGACATCGAGACCACCGGCCTGTGGCCGCTGGCCGACCAGATCATCGAGATCGGGGCCGTCCGCCTGAACGACAAGGGCCCAGGCGAGTTCCACACCTTCGCCCGCGCCGCCGGACCCATTCCGCCCAAGATCGGCGAGCTGACCGGGATCACCGACGACCTGCTGGCCGGCGCGCCCTCCCCGGAGGAGGCCGTCGCCGCCTTCCTCGACTTCGCCGGCGGGGCCTGCCTGGTGGCCCACAACGCCGGCTTCGACCTCGGTTTCCTACGGGCTGCCGCGAAGCGGGCCGGCTTCGCCGCCTGGGCTCCGCCGGTCCTTGACACGCTGGCCCTGGCCCGGGCGCTCCGCCCGGACCGCGCCCACCACCGCTTGGACCAACTGGCGGACGACTTCGGGGTAGCCCTCGACCGGCATCACCGGGCGGTCGACGACGCCCGGGCCACCGGTCAGGTCTTCCGGCATCTCCTGGCCCGCCTGCCGGAGGACATCGTGAAGACCACGGCCGGCCTGAATGAGTTGAGCCGGCGTGTCCCCACGGCCCTCCTGCCCGACCACCACGCGGTCATCCTGGTCCGTGACCAGGGCGGCCTCAAGCGCCTGTACAAGCTGGTCTCTCACGCCCACACCCGGGAGCTGCGGCGCAACCCGCGCATCCCAAAGAGCCTGCTGGCGGCCAACCGCGAGGGCCTCATCGTCGGCTCGGCCTGCGAGGCCGGGGAGGTCTTCCAGGCCATCCTTCGTGGGGAAAGCGACGACGAGGTGGCTGAACGGGCCCGGTTCTACGACTACCTGGAGATCCAGCCACCGGGCAACAACGCCTTCCTGGTGGCCGCGGGGGCCGTGCCGTCCGAGGCCGGACTGGTGGCCATCAACCGGGCCATCTATGACCTCGGCCGTGGGCTCGGCCGGCCGGTCGTGGCCACCGGCGACGTCCACTTCCTCGACCCGCACCAGGCGGCCTACCGGGCCATCTTGATGCATTCCAACGGCTACGAGGACGCCGACCGGCAGGGCCCCTTCCACTTCCGGACGACCGAGGAGATGCTCGCCGAGATGAGCGACCTCGGCCAGGAGATCGCCCGCGAGGTCGTCGTGGACAACCCGTCGGCTCTGGCGGCCACGGTCGAGGACGTTCAGCCGGTGCCGACCGGGGTCTTCCCGCCGAACATCGAGGGTGCCTCCGAGATCATCCAGGAGACGGCCTACAACCGGGCCAAGGCCCTCTACGGTGACCCCTTGCCGGAGATCGTCGCCAACCGGCTGGAGCGAGAGCTCCGGTCGATCATCGTCAACGGCTACGCCGGGATCTACTACCTCGCCGCCCGCCTGGTCGAGAAGTCCATGCAGGACGGCTACCTCGTCGGGTCGCGGGGCTCCGTGGGTTCATCGCTGGTGGCCACGATGTGCGGGATCACCGAGGTCAACCCGTTGCCGGCCCACTACCTCTGCCCGAACGGGGACTGCCGCTACAGCGAGTTTGTCTCCAGCGCGGCCGGGCAATCCGGTTTCGACCTGCCGGCCAGGGACTGCCCCCTGTGCGGGACCCCGCTCAGGAAGGACGGGCATGACATCCCCTTCGAGACTTTTCTGGGCTTCGAGGGGGACAAGGTGCCCGACATCGACCTCAACTTCTCCGGGGAGTACCAGGCGCGCATCCACGAGTACGCCGAGGCGCTCCTCAGCGACAGCGCCGTCTACCGCGCCGGGACCATCGCCACCGTGGCCGAGCGGACGGCTTTTGGCTACGTCCGCGGGTACATGCGCGACAAGGGACTGCAGTTGCGGCGGCCGGAGGTAGCCCGCTTGGCGGCGGGCTGCAGCGGAGTCCGCCGGACCACCGGGCGGCATCCGGGCGGCCTCGTCCTCGTCCCCAAAGGCCGGGAGATTGAAGACTTCTGCCCGATCCAGTACCCGGCCAACGACGCCAAGGCCGGTCAGACGACCACCCACTTCGACTACCACTCCATCGAGTGCCTGGTCAAGCTCGACCTCCTGGGCCACGACGACCCGACCGCCCTGCGGATGCTGCAGGACCTCACCGGCGTCGACGTCCGGGCCATCCCCTTCGATGACCCGGAGACCCTGCGCATCTTCTCCAGCTTGGGGACCCTCGGGCTGACCGAGGAGCAGCTCGACGGGAACATTGGGACCATCGGCATCCCCGAGTTCGGCACGCGTTTCGTCCGGCAGATGCTCGAGGACACGCGGCCGACGACCTTCGCCGAACTGGTCCGCATCTCCGGCCTGTCGCACGGCACCGACGTCTGGCTCAACAACGCCCAGGACCTCGTCAAAGAGGGGACGGCGACCCTCCGCGACGTCATCTGCTGCCGCGACGACATCATGGTCTACCTCATCTTCAAGAAGCTCGAGCCGGGCCTGGCCTTCAAGATCATGGAGGACGTCCGCAAGGGCCGCGGGCTCAAGCCCGCCCAAATTCAGGCGATGCAGGAGAAGGGCGTCCCCGATTGGTACGTCCAGTCCTGTCAGACCATCCGCTACATGTTCCCGAAGGCCCACGCCACGGCCTACGTGATGATGTCCTTCCGGGTGGCCTTTTTCAAGGTGCATCACCCGGCGGCTTTCTACGCCGTCTACTTCACCGTCCGCGGCGATGACTTCAGGTCATCAATGGTCGTCCGTGAACCGGACGAATTGCGACGGCAGATGAAGGAAATCATGGACAGGGGGAACGAGGCCACGGCCAAGGAGAAGAGCACCCTGACCGACCTCGAGGTGGCCCACGAGATGTACCTTCGTGGCCTGCGCTTTCTTCCGGTCGACCTGGAGCGGTCCGACGCCGCCAGGTTCCAGATCACGCCCGACGGCTTGCTGGCGCCGTTCGGGGCCCTGAGCGGTTTCGGCCGGTCGGCCGCCGCCGGGGTCATCCAGGCTCGGACGGAGGCCGCGTTCACCTCGGTGGAGGACCTCATGAACCGCGCCCACCTCTCGCGCGCCCAGGTCGACATCCTTCGCGAGCATGGCTGTTTGCGGGGGTTGTCGGAGACCAACCAACTCTCGTTGTTCTGACATCGGGCCGGCCGCCCGCGCTGCGCGGCCCGCGACACCTTGCATCAGTCAGCCCGGTGTGCTATAATCGTGCTGGTAACCGTGTGTCCAGGCGCTGTCACTGTGAGAGAGTGGGTATCGTACCCACTCTTTTATGTCGAATAGCCTGGTATACGTTGGTCCGGCCGGCGCGGCCGGCCACAGACATGGAGAAGGATGAGGATGCGAGAAATCTTGCTGCAACAGGTCGAGGGGCTGGCTTCGCCGGCTTGTGGACAGGTTGGAGTCGAACTGGTGGATGTCGAGTACGTCCGAGAGAATAGCCGCTGGTTCCTGCGCCTGTACATCGACCGGCCCGGCGGAGTGACCCTGGACGACTGCGAGCGGGTCCACGAAGCGGTCGGCCGGACGCTCGACGAAACGGATCCCATCGGCCACCCATACACGCTCGAGGTGGCCTCGCCGGGTCTCGACCGGCGGCTGAAGCGCGAAGCCGATTTCGAACGCTTTGCCGGCCAGCCGGTGGAGGTTCGAACGACCGGACCGGTTGAAGGCAGCCGCCGCACTCGGGGCCGGCTGCTCGGGTTGAGCCGCCCGGCCGTGGGCGCCCCGGCGAGCCCTCTGGTCCGCGTGGCCAGGGAGGACGGGCAGGTCGTGGAAGTCCCCCTGACGTCCATCTCCCGGGCCCGCCTGGCACCGGAGCTTGTCTTGCCGAACGGAGAGAAAAGGGGTGGAGGCCGCAGATGAACCGGGAGTTCATTGACGCTCTGGATGACCTCGAGCGAGAGAAGGGGATCTCCAAGAACATCCTCTTGGAGGCCATCGAGGCCGCCCTCATCTCAGCCTACCGGCGCAACTTCGGCTCGACCCAGAACGTCCGGGTGGTCATCGACCGCGACACCGGCGACATCCGAGTGTTGGCCGGCAAAGTCGTCGTCGAAGAGTTGACCGACCCGCGGGTGGAGATCTCCCTGGAGGAGGCCCGCGGGGTCGACCAGAGGTACGAACTCGGCGACACGGTCGAGTTCGAGGTCACGCCGATGGAGTTCGGTCGCATCGCCGCGCAGACCGCCAAGCAGGTGGTCGTCCAGCGCATCCGGGAGGCCGAGCGCGGCATCATCTACGAGGAATACTCCAGTCGCGAGGGGGACATCGTCACCGGGCTCATCCACCGCCAGGAGGGCCGTAACATCCTGGTCGACCTGGGGAAGGTGGAAGCCGTCCTGCCGCCAACCGAGCAAGTCATGAACGAGCGGTTCCGCCAGGGCGAGCGGGTCAAGGCCTACATCGTCGAGGTCAAGCGGACGACCAAGGGCCCCCAGATCGTCCTTTCGCGGACCCATCCCGGGTTGGTCAAGCGCCTCTTCGAGCTGGAGGTGCCGGAGATCCACGACGGCATCGTCGAGATCAAGTCCATCGCCCGGGAGGCCGGCTCGCGGACGAAGATGGCCGTCTGGTCCAACGACGAGCGGATCGACGCCGTCGGCGCCTGCGTGGGCCCCAAGGGGATGCGGGTACAGGCGGTCGTCAACGAACTCCGGGGCGAGAAGATCGACGTCGTCAACTGGGACCCGGACTCGGCCCAGTTCGTCGCCGAGGCGCTTTCACCGGCCAAAGTCGTGACGGTCTACATCGACGACCAGAACCGGGTGGCCCGCGCGGTCGTCCCCGACTACCAGCTGTCCCTGGCCATCGGCAAGGAAGGCCAGAACGCGCGGCTCGGGGCGAAGCTGACGGGCTGGAAGATCGACATCAAGAGCGAGACCCAGATGGCCAAGCTCATCGAGGAGGGGGCCTTCGAGGTCACCGGCCCCGACGAGGAAGGCGTGCCGGAGGTGGCCGAGGGCGCCGAAGCCGGGCCGGTCGAGGAAGCCGTCCCGGAGGCCGCCGGGGTCGAGGGCGACGGGGCCGTGCCGGTTCCGGAAGAGTCCGCGCCGGAGGGCGAAGAAGCACCCGTGGCCCCTGAGGTCCCGTACGAGACGCCTGCGCCGGAAGAGCCGGCCGCACCCGGCGAAGCTCCGCCGCCCGCGGTGGCAGGCGAACCCGCCATCCCGGCCGAAGAAGCCGCGCCGGAGGCGGGGCCGGTTCCCCAGCCCACCACCGGGACCGGCGAGGGGTGGACGCCGCAGCCGATCACGCCGGTTTGGACGGAGCGCCAGGACGAGTGGGGCCAAGAGGGCGGAGAAGGCGAGAAGAAGAAGAAAAAGCGCCGCACGGGTGGGCGACACCGGCCATAGCCGGCCGCACGAACGACTTCGAGGTGATGGTCGGTGAAGAGGCGCCGCGTGCCGTTGCGGCTTTGCCTGGGTTGCCGAGAGATGAAGCCGAAAAAGGAACTCATCCGGGTCGTCCGGACCCCGGAGGGAACCGTGGAGATAGACCTGACCGGAAAGAAAGCCGGGCGAGGGGCCTATGTCTGCCCTGACTCGGCCTGCTTCGACTCGGCCGCGAAGGCGAAGAGCTTGGAGAAAGCCCTCGAGCAGAGCCTTTCCCCGGAAGTCCTCGCCTCGCTGAGAAACGCATTGACGGAGAGCGCGGGCCGTAAGGCCGCGACGCCTGGTTCCGACCGGGGCCCGGCGGGCATTCGGGGGTGATGGGGTGAACAAGATCAGAGTTTACGAACTGGCCAAGGAACTCGAACTGCCGAGCAAGAAGGTCCTCGACACGTTGCTCGACCTTGGCGTTAAGGTCCAGAACCACATGAGCGTCATCGAAGAGGCCGAGGCCGATAAGGCCAGGGCCGCCCTCAAGGCGGGAGCGAAGAAGTCCGCGCCGGCCAAAGCCGCGCCGTCCCCGGTGCGGCCGGCCCCGGCGAAAGCCGCCGCCGCGAAGCCCGGCTTGGCCAAAGCCCAGACCGGGACCCCGCTCTCGGCGCCCGCCGCCCCGGGGATCAGGCCGGCAGCGCCGACCAGCCGGTCCGGCGGACTGACCCTGGGCAAGGGCATCGGGCGACCGCTGCCCAAGTCGGAATCGTTCCAGCCGTCCAAGACGCCGCCTCCGGAAGCGGAGATCGAGGAGGGGAGGACGGCCGCCGTTCCGGCCGGTGAGGCCGCCCCGGCCACCGGCGCCGTGGCGCCGGCCGTTCAGCCCGCCCCGAAGGCTGGCACCTCCGTCCCACCCGCGCCGGCGGCGAAGCCTGCCGCGGTCGTACCCACGGTCAAGCCGGTCACCACGCCGGCAGCCGGGTCCACCGCCGGTCAGGCCGCCAAGCCGGCGGTGCCGCCCGCGCCGCAGGCTGCGAGGGGGCCCGCGGCGCCCATCCCCGGCGGGCCCGGCCCACGCCCCCGAGGCCCGGCGGCCCAACCCGCCAGGGGTCCCCAGACGGCCCAGCCCGGCCAAGGGTTCCGGCCGGCCGTTCCGCGGCCGGGTCAGGCGGGTGCGCAGGTCCAGCCCCGTCACGGGGCCGGGCCCGCCCGTCCCGCGCCGGCGCCGCAACCAGGCGCGCCGCGGCCGCAAGGAGCGCCGGGCAGACCGCAGGTCGGCCAGGGCCGGCCATATCAGACCGGTACCGGCCGGCCGGAGCAGCGAGTCATGCCGGCCGCTCCCGGACGGCCCGCCACCGGGCAACCGGCTCCCGGACAGCCCGGACGGGGGGCAACGCCGCATGGAACTGAACGCCGCATCCAGCCGGCGCAGCCCCCGGGCTGGCGCGGTCCTAGCGGACCGCAGGGGCGGCCTCAGTACCCGCCGGGACGGCCTCAGTACCCGCCGGGGCGGCCTCAGTACCAGCCGGGACAGCCGCAGTTCCCGCAGGGACGGCAGGTCCCGCCGGGACGCCCGACCGGCCGCGGCCCGGCCGCCAGAGGTCCGGCGGCGAGGGCTTATGGTCGCCCGGGTCAGGCCCCACCCGCCTCAAGAGCGGCGGCCGAGGCCAAGAAGGCGGTGGCCAGACTGGCCAAGCCGGTGCGCCTCGAAGGTCGGCTTACCGTGGCGGAGCTCGCCGGGAAGCTCGCTCTGAAAGGCAGCGATGTGATTAAGGTCCTGATGGGCATGGGCCTGATGGTCAGCCTCAACCAGGAGATCGACCCCGAGACGGCCAAGATCGTCGCCACGGAGCTCGGCTACACGGTTGAAGAGGTCAAAGCCGAAGTCGAGGTGGAGGCGGCGGTCCTCGAGAAAGAGAAGGAGGATGACCCGACCCTCCTCAAGGGGCGCCCGCCGATCGTGACGGTCATGGGTCATGTCGACCACGGCAAGACCTCGCTCCTCGACGCTATTCGAAAGACCAACGTGACGGCCACCGAGGCCGGCGGGATCACCCAGCACATCGGGGCCTACACGGTGGAGCAGGGGGACCGGCGGATCACCTTCATCGACACTCCGGGCCACGAGGCCTTCACCTCGATGCGCGCCCGCGGGGCGCAGGTGACCGATGTGGCCATCCTGGTCGTGGCGGCCGACGACGGCGTCATGCCGCAGACCATCGAGGCCATCAACCACGCGAAGGCCGCTGAAGTGCCGATCATCGTAGCCATCAACAAGATTGACAAGCCCGAGGCCGAGACGGAGCGGGTCAAGCGCCAGCTGTCCGAGCAAGGGCTCTTGGCCGAAGACTGGGGCGGCAAGACGGTCATGGTCCCCGTTTCCGCCCGCACCAGGCAGGGCCTCGACACCTTGCTGGAGATGATCCTCCTGGTCTCCGACCTCGAGGACGTGAAGGCCAACCCGGATCGTGCCGCCCGCGGCACGATCATCGAGGCCGAGCTGGACAAAGGGCGCGGTCCCGTGGCCACGCTGCTGGTCCAGTCGGGCACCCTCCGCGTCGGCGACGTCTTCACCTGCGGCGCCACCTGGGGTAAGGTCCGGGCGATGGTCGACGACAAGGGCAAACGGGCCAAGAAGGCCACCCCGTCACAACCCGTGGAGGTCCTCGGCTTTGAGGACGTGCCCGCGGCCGGTGACACCTTCGTCGTCGTCGGCGACGAGCGCAAGGTCAAGGAAATCGCCGCCCGGCGCCAGGAAAAAAAGCGCAAGGAAGAACAAGACGCGGCCCGCCGCCTGACCCTGGACGACGTCTACCGGCAGATCAAGGAAGGGCAGATGAAGGAGCTCAACCTGATCGTCAAGGCCGACGTCCAGGGGTCGGTGGAGGCCCTCGAAAAGGCCCTTTCCGTCATCCAGCAGGGCGAGGTCAAGGTCAAGGTGATCCACGGCGGCGTCGGCGCTATCATCGAGAGCGATGTCATGCTGGCCTCCGCTTCCGGGGCGATCATCATTGGCTTCAACGTCCGGCCCGACCCCAACGCCCGGCGGATGGCCGAGCGTGAGAAGGTCGACATCCGGACCTACCGGATCATTTACGAGGCCGTCGACGACGTCAAGGCGGCCATCGTCGGCCTGCTCGCGCCGGAATTCAAGGAAGTCGTCATCGGCCGAGCCGAGGTCCGGCAGCTCTTCAAGGTGCCCAAGGTGGGCGTGGTCGCCGGCTGCTCCGTCACCGAAGGCAAGATCACGCGCACGGCCGGCGTGCGGGTCATCCGCGAGGGCCGGGTGATCTGGGAGGGCAAGCTCGATTCCCTGAAGCGCTTCAAGGACGACGTCCGCGAGGTGGCCGAGGGCTATGAGTGCGGCATCGGGCTGGAGAACTTCAACGACATCAAGGAAGGCGACGTCTTCGAGGCCTTCGTCTCCGAAGAGGTGAAGCGGGAGGTCGCACCGTGAGATGGTCGTCGGCTCGTGCTACGTGTCCCTCGCCGTGCGGGGCAGTGAGTCCCTGAAGGACAAGCGGCGGGTGGTCAAGAGCCTCATCGAACGGGTCAAGAACCGTTACAACGTGTCGGTGGCCGAGGTCGACCACCAGGACAACCGGCGCCTGGCCGGTATCGGCCTGGCCGTGGTCGCCGGCGACGGCGACTTCGCCCGGGAGGTCCTGGAGGAGGTCGTCCGCTTCATCGAGTGCGACGAAGAGGCCGAGATGCTCGACTACCGTGTGGAGCTTCTCTAGCGGAGTGTCGCTGGAGGAGCGCCGCGGCGCGGCCGGGCGGGCGTCTTTCCCGGCCCCAGGTAATCGGGAAGCGCGGGTGAGTCAGATGTCACAGACCAGGATCGAGCGCTTGAACGCGGCTTTCCAGGAAGAGATCAGCGACATCCTACGGAGCGAGACCAAGGACCCGCGGGTGGGTTTTGTCAGCGTCACCCGGGTCGACCTGACCCAGGACATGCGTCAGGCCAGGGTCTACGTTAGCGTCTTGGGCCCGGAGGAGGACCGCGAGGCCAGTCTCGAGGGCCTCAAGAGCGCGGCCGGGTTCATCCGCTCCGAGGTCGCCAGGCGGATCAGGCTGCGTTACGCGCCGGAAATCCTCTTCCGGCTGGACGATTCGATCGTCCACGGGGTCCGGATCATGGAACTGTTGAATCAGGTCAAGCGGGAAGAGGGGGCGGGCAGACCGCCCGCGCCTCCGGGGGGTAAGCCCAAGTGACCCGCCAGGTCCCGGCGGACATCCTCGAGGCCCTGCGGCGGGGGCGCCGTTTCCTCGCCGTCCTCCACGAAAACCCCGACGGGGACAGCCTGGGAACGACCTTCGGCCTTGCCCTGGCCCTGGAGTCACTGGGCAAGGAGGTCGTGGTGGCCGGCGGCGACACGTTGCCCCCGGCCTATGCCTTTCTTCCGGGGAGTGACCGGCTGCGTGGGCCGGCGGAGGTCACCGGGCCGTTCGACACGGCCATCCTTCCGGACTGCGCCGCCCTCGACCGCACGGGCGCCGTGCTGCCGGCGGTCCAGGCGTGCCCGGTGGTCCTCAACATCGACCATCACGGGTCCAACGACGGCTTTGGCACCCACACCTGGGTCGCGCCGGAGGCCTCGGCCGCCGGGGAACTGGCCTACCACCTCGTCCTGGCCCTTGGGGCGAAGCTGACGCCGGCCGTGGCCATCTGTCTCTACACGGCCATCGTCACCGATACGGGGTCGTTCCACTATGAGAGCACGACGCCCGAGTGCCTGGAGATCGCCGCGGCCCTCGTGCGCGCCGGGGCCAGCCCCTGGCTGGTGGCCAGCCGGCTCTACGAGACGCGGAGCGAGTCGAGCCTGCGCCTTCTGGCACGGGCCCTGAACACCCTCGAGGTCAGCCCCCGGGGCAAGGTGGCCTGGGTCAGCCTGACGCCGGGCGATTTCGTCTCGGCCGGCGCCCCGGAGAGCGAGAGCGATGGCATCGTCAACTACCCGCGCCAGATCGATGGCGTCGAAGTGGCCCTTTTCTTCCGTGTCCTCGGCCCGGATCAGGTGCGGGTCGGCTTTCGTTCTCGGGGGCGGGTCGATGTCGCCGCTCTGGCCGCGCGCTTCGGCGGTGGGGGCCACACCAAGGCCGCGGGCTGTGTGGCGGCGGGCGGCCTCGGGGCGGTCAAGGCCAAAGTGCTCCAGGTCGCGCTGGAGGCGGCCGGGGAGTGAACGGCGGGTTCATCGTCCTCAAGCCGCCGGGGATGACCTCCCACGACGTGGTCGCCGTGGTCAGGCGCCTGACCGGCGTACGCCGCGTCGGGCACAGCGGGACCCTCGATCCTGCGGCCGCGGGGGTCCTTCCGACGTGCGTCGGGCCGGCCGTCCGGCTCGTCGAGTATCTCCAGGAAGGGCGGAAGGTCTACCGCTGCCGGCTCATCCTGGGAGTGACCACCGACACCCAGGACGCCACCGGGCAGGAGCTTCGCCGGAGGCCGGTGACCGGCAGCCGGGAACAGCTGGCGGCCGTCTTGCCTGAGTTCACCGGCTCGATCGAGCAAGTCCCGCCGATGTACTCGAGCCTCAAGAGCGGCGGCCAGACCTTGCACAAATTGGCCCGGCGGGGGGTCGAGGTCGATCGCCCGCCGCGCCGGGTGACCATCCACGACCTGACCCTCTTGGACTACGCCAGGACCGGCGAGACCGCCCGGGCCATCCTCGAGGTCGTTTGCTCGAAGGGGACCTACGTACGTACCCTGTGCGCCGACATCGGCGAGCGCTTGGGCGCCGGGGGCCACATGGGCTTCCTGGTGCGCCTGGAGACCGGCGGTTACCGCGCCGATGAGGCCGTGACCCTGGAAGAGCTGTCTGCCGCCCGCGAGCGGGGAGAGCTGAGCGGATTCCTGCATCCGGCGGCCGAACTCCTCCGGGGCTGGCCCGAGATGCGCGTCGGGCCCGACGAGGCCATGGCCGTCACCACCGGTCGGTGGCGCTCGGTCTCCGGCCGTCTGATTAACCTGGCGGCCCAGCCGCCGGGCGAAGGGAAGGGACCCACCCCCGCGGACGCGGAGCCCCTGGCCAAGGTAACCTGTCAGGGCGAGTTGGTGGCCATCGGGCGCCTGAAGGCGGGGCCGACCGGCGACCGGCCGCTGGTGTGGGTGGAGAAGGCGTTTCCGCGAGGTAACGAAGGATGAGGACCATCACCGACCCGTCCCGGCTCGGACCGGGCAAGAGGGCCGTCGCCATAGGCGTCTTCGACGGGGTCCACCTGGGCCACCAGAAGCTGCTCCGCGAGGTCGTGGCGGAAGCCGCCGCGCGGGGACTGGAGAGCCTCGCCCTGACCTTCGAGCCCCACCCCCTGCGGGTCCTGCGGCCCGACTCGGCCCCGGGCCTGTTGACCACGTTCGAGGAGAAGGCCGAGCTGATCGCGGCCACGGGGGTGCAGACCCTCGTCGTCCGCCCTTTCGACGCGGCTTTCGCGGCCACCCCGCCGGCCGCCTTCATCACCCGCTACCTCCACGATGAGCTGGGGGCGGTGCTGGTGATGGTCGGGTTCAACTTTTCCTTCGGCGCGGGGGGTCAGGGTACGCCGCAGTTCCTCCTGGAGCACGGCCGGTCGGCCGGCCTCGAGGTGGCCATCATCCCGGCCTTGAAGTGTAACCATGTCACCGTGTCGAGCACGGCCGTCCGCCGGGCCATCACCCAGGGGAACGTCGAGCAGGCGGCCGCCCTCCTCGGGCGCCCGTACGGCCTGCGAGGGGAGGTCCGGCACGGCGACGGGCGCGGGGCCCAGCTGGGCTTCCCGACCGCGAACATGGCCGCCCCGGCCGACCGGGTGATCCCGGCCAACGGTGTCTACGTCGTCTCGGTCACCGCCGACGGCGTGCGGCGGGCCGGCGTGGCCAACGTCGGCCGGCGCCCGACCTTCGGCGGGAAGGAACGGGGCATCGAGGCCCACCTCCTCGACTACGGCGGCGACCTTTACGGGCGCCGGGCCGAGGTCGCCTTCCTCAAGCGGCTGCGTGACGAGATGGCCTTCAACTCGGCCGAGGAGCTGCGCAAGCAGATCGCCTGGGACGTCCGGAGGGCCCGCGAGGTGCTGGCCGCCGGATTGGCTCCGTTTTACAACCCGCCGGCTTTGTGTTAGAATGGTGGACGTGGCGACGCCGCCGTCGCCTTATCCGCGGGCTCGGAGGACCGACGCTCCGACGGCCTTCTTGGCTCGCGGGGATAGCCGAAAAAAAGGAGGTGGAAGAGCGTATGGCTCTTCCGAGCGAGAAGAAGCAGACGATCATCGACCAGTACCGCCGACACGACAAGGATACCGGGTCGCCGGAGGTCCAGATCGCCATTCTTACCGAACGCATCAACTACCTGACCGAGCACCTCAAGGAACACAAAAAGGACCACCACTCCAGGCGAGGGCTCTTGAAGATGGTCGGGCAGCGCCGGGCCCTCCTCAACTACCTGAGGGACTCCGACGTCGACCGCTACCGCAAGATTGTCGATCGCCTGGGGCTCAGGAAGTAGGCGGGACCGGTTCCCGCCTTTCATTTTTCCCTTACGGCAGGAAATACTATTTTTAGCGTCGAACGAAAGTCCCAGCCAAAAGAAGGATTGAGAGATCACTTCCAGGGACTTAAGGAGGAAAGACAGGGGTGCAGAAAAACTACACCATGGACCTGGCCGGCCGCCCGCTCACCATCGAGACGGGAAAACTGGCCAAGCAAGCCGGCGGGGCCGTCTTAGTGCGCTACGGCGACACATCCGTGCTGGTGACCGCCACCGCCTCGGCAGCGCCCCGGGAGGGCATTGATTTTTTTCCGCTCACCGTCGACGTTGAGGAAAGGACTTATGCCGTAGGGCGGATTCCGGGAGGCATCTTTCGCCGTGAGGGGCGGCCCACCGAGAAGGCTATCCTCGAGGCCCGTTTGACCGACCGGCCCATCCGACCCCTCTTCCCCGAGGGGTTTCGTAATGACGTCCAGATAATCGCGACGATCATGTCGGTCGACCACGATAACTCGCCCGAGGTCTGCGCGATGATCGGGGCCTCGACGGCCCTGACCATCTCCGACATCCCCTTCGGCGGACCCATCGGGGCGGTCATCGTCGGCATCGTCGACGGTCAGTTAGTCGTCAACCCCACCAACGAGCAGTCGCAGAAGAGCCGGATGCACCTCGTCGTGGCCGGGACCAAGGACGCCATCCTGATGGTCGAAGCCGGGGCCAAGGAAGTCACCGAGAAAGAGGTCCTCGACGGCATCCTCCTCGGGCATGAGAGGATCAAGGAAATCGTCGCCCTCCAGGAAGAGATGCAGAGGGAGATCGGCAAGCCCAAGCGGGAGATGACGGTCTTCGAGCCGGCCAAGGACGTCGAGGCGGCCGCCCGGGCGACGGCCACCGAGGCCCTCCGCAAGGCCGTCGCCAACCCCGACAAGCTGGCCCGGGAAAAGGACACCCAGGAGACCATCGCCCGCTTTGTCACCCAGCTGTCCGCCCAGTTCCCCGAGAAGAACAAGGAAATCGCGGCCGTCCTTGGGAAGATCCTCAAGGAGCAGGTCCGTGACATGATCGTCAATCAGGGTCTTCGGCCGGACGGCCGGAAGCTGGACGAGATCCGGCCGATCACCTGCGAGGTCGGACTGCTTCCGCGGGCCCACGGGTCAGGTCTCTTCACCCGGGGGCAGACCCAGGTGTTGACGGCCACCACCCTCGGGACCGTGTCCGACGTCCAGAAGCTGATCGACCTCTCGCCGGACGAGTTCAAACGGTACATGCACCACTACAACTTCCCGCCCTTCTCGGTCGGGGAGACCAGACCCCTCCGGGGGCCGGGACGGCGCGAGATCGGCCACGGAGCTTTGGCCGAGCGGGCCATTGAACCGCTGATCCCCGATGAGACCGAGTTCCCCTACGCCATCCGCCTGGTCTCGGAGGTCCTCGAGTCCAACGGCTCGACCTCGATGGCCAGCGTTTGCGGCAGCACCCTGTCCTTGATGGACGCCGGCGTGCCGATCAAGGCGCCGGTGGCCGGCGTGGCCATGGGCCTCGTCCAATACGACAGCAAGGTCGCCGTCCTCACCGACATCCAGGGCATCGAGGACGCCCTCGGCGACATGGACTTCAAGGTGGCCGGGACGGCCAAGGGCATCACCGCCATCCAGATGGACATGAAGGTCGCCGGCATCGACGCCGCCATCCTGGAGCGCGCCCTCGACCAGGCCCGGCAGGGGCGGCTGTTCATCCTGGACAAGATCCTGGCGACCATCCCGGCGCCGCGGCCCGAGCTGTCTCCGTATGCGCCGCGGATCATCGTTATGCAGATCGACCCGGAGAGGATCCGCGAGGTCATCGGCCCGGGCGGCAAGACCATCAACAAGATCATCGCCGAGACGGGCGTGGAGATCGACATCGAGGACGACGGCCGGGTCTATATCGCCTCGACCAACATGGAGAGCGGCAACAAGGCCGCCAAGATCATCGAGACCCTCCTCAAGGACGTCGAGGTCGGCGCGACCTACCTCGGCAAGGTGATGAGGATCGTCGACTTCGGGGCCTTCGTCGAGATCCTCCCCGGCAAGGAAGGGTTGGTCCGCATCGGCGAGTTGGCCGAGGAACGCATCGACCGGGTCGAGGACGTCGTCAACGTCGGCGATGAGATCATGGTCAAGGTGATGGAGATAGACCGGCTCGGCCGGATCAACCTGTCCCGGCGCGAACTCCTGCCGGGGGCCACGCCTCGTGCCGACCGGGGTGACCGCGGCGACCGGCCCGGCCGAAGTGACCGCGGAGGCGACCAGGGCCGCAGGAGCGGCGGTGGCGGCCGGCCCAGAGGCGGCCATGAGCGAGACGACCGCCGCCGTTAGGCGGAGGTGACCGGCTTTGCGTTTCGGCGCCCACCTGTCGATCGGCCGGGGCTGGTCGGCCCTGGCCAGGACGGCCCGGGCCGAGGGCATGGAATCCGTTCAGGCTTTCTCGCGCAGCCCGCGGGGCGGTAAGGCGAAGGCCATCGAGCCCGCCGACGCAGCAGCCATGCAAAGGGAACTGGAGGAGGGGGGCATCCGCCCCCTCATCATCCATGTTCCCTATTTTGTTAACCTAGCCACGGCCAACCCGCAGGCCAGGGAGTACACCGTTGAGACGCTGGCCCTGGACGTCGTCCGGGCGTCTGAGCTGGGTTCACCCTATGTCGTGACCCACCTGGGCTCGGCCCCCGGCGACCGGGGTGAGGCCCTCAACCGAGCGGCCTCGGCCATCGCCCTTGTCTTGGACGCGTCCGCGCGGACCAGTCCGGTGTCCCGGCCGGTCATCCTACTCCTCGAGAACAGCGGGGGCGGCGGAGGGGACGTCGGGTCGCGCCTTGAGGAACTGGCCTATGTGTTGACCTCCCTGGGGCGCGGCGGCGCCGGCCGGCTGGGCTTGTGCCTGGACACCTGCCACGCCTTTGTGGCGGGCTATGATTTGGCCGCCGAGGGCGGCCCGGAGCGGTTCGTCGACGAGGTGGACCGCCTCATCGGTCTCGACCGGGTCAAAGCCTTCCATCTCAACGACTCCCAGGGCAGGCTCGGCTCGAGCTTCGACCGCCACGCCGCCATCGGTCAAGGGTACCTGGGCACGGGGGTCTTCGCCGCCCTCAACGCGACCCCCGACTTCGCCGAGACGCCGGGGATCCTGGAGACGCCAGAGGAGGGCCGTCTGGCCGACCTGGCCGCGCTGAAGGCCCTCCGGGGCTGATCGGCGGCGGGGGTGGCTCGTCCCGCGGCCACGGGTGCCGTTGCGACGGCGGGATGCCCGGCCGCCGGTCCGCATATACTGGGCACCGCCCGCAGGCGTCGGGCAAAGGCGGGGCGTGGACGGACGTCAGAACGGCGGGAGGGTGAGAGGCCGTGGGGCTGAGGCGGCGAGCGACCGGGCCGGCGGCCGCGGGCCTGCTGGGGGTGGCCCTGCTGGCGTTAAGCCTGTCGGCCTTCGGGGCGGGCGGCATGGCCCTAGCTGCCTCGGACGGGCCTCTGGTCCGCATCGGCATCAACGAGAAGACGGCCGCCGTGTTGGTGGCTGTCAGGGGCCGGGCCGCGGCGGGTCAGGCCGCCCTACCGGTGACCGAGCGGGGAGCGGTG
>JAJZPE010000217.1 GCA_021811325.1 Bacillota bacterium | reverse complement strand
TCGGTGATGGCCGGCGGTACTCCCCGCCAGAGGGTGGCCGTCTCCAGGCCCGCCCGGCTCAGGACCTGCGGCATCTGGGCGATGTGCCCGAACTGGTCCGGCAGGTAGCCGACGGGCATCCGGGAAGCCCCCCACTCCCGGCAGATGGCCGCGCCGCGGAGGAGGTTGCGGACGATTGACTCGCCGCTGACCAGGAATTCGTCGGGCAATACATACCACGGGCCGATGAGGACGCGGCCCTCGCGGATCAGGCGGCGCAGGCGCTCCGCGTTCTCCGGCCGGATCTCCAGGTAGTCCTCGAGGACGATGGTCTGGCCGTCGAGGACGAAGAAACTGAAGTCCGGGTCGGCCTCCATGGTCGCCAGGAGCTTGTCGACCATCCGCCCGAGGCGGGCCCGGAATTCCTGGAACGGCTGGTACCATTCGCGGTCCCAGTGGCTGTGCGGGACGATGAAGAGCTTTTTCAGGCGCTGGTCGGTGGGCATGGCTGGGCGCTCCTCGTCATTGGTGTATGGTGGATTTCGCTGGCCGCCGGTGGACACCTGCCGCCGGGCGGATGTTCTCGGCGGCAGGCTTCGCGGCGGGCCCGTCGAATTCACTAGCCTCGGGAAGACCCATCACTCCACGGGAGGCACAACCTTGGGTCAGTACGTCATCGGCATCGACATGGGCGGGACGAAGACGCGGGCGGCCGCGGTGGACCTCGAAGGAAGGGTCCTCGCGGCGCGGCAGGGCCCGACCGACCCGCGCGACCCGAGGCGCGGCCTCGAGGCCATGGCCGGCCTCGTCCGCGAGGTCATCGCCGAGGTGGCGCGGAACGCGGCCGAAGAAGGCGGCGAGGCCGGACAGCCAGGCGCGGCCGGCAGCCCCGGCCCCATCGCCGTCGGCCTGGGCGCGCCAGGCCCCCTCGACGTGGCCGGCGGGCGCTTCCAGGAAGCGCCCAACCTGCCGGGCTGGAACGGCTTCCCCGTGGCCCGCGAGCTGTGGCAGGCCTTGGGCCTGCCGGTGCTCCTCGAGAACGACGCCAACGCGGCGGCGGTCGGGGAGCACCGCTTCGGAGCGGCCGTGGGCCTGACCGACTTCCTCTACGTCACGCTTGGGACGGGCATCGGCGGGGCCGTCTTCATGGACGGGAAGCTGCGGCGCGGGACTTCGGGCGGGGCCGGCGAGATCGGTCACGTCCAGGTCGACCCGGACGGGCCGGTCTGTGGCTGTGGCCGGCGGGGCTGCGTCGAGGTCTTCGCGGCTGGGCCCGGCATCGCCCGGGCCGCCGGCAAGGACCGCGCCGAAGAGGTCTTCGCGGCCGCGGCGGCCGGCGACGAGGCCGCCCGCCACGGGCTGGCGGTCGCGGGCCAGGCCCTCGGCCGCGGCCTGGCCTTAGCGGTGACCCTTCTCGATCCGCAGGCCGTCGTCATCGGCGGAGGGATGGCCGAAGCCGACCCGGCCGGGTTGGCCGTCTATCTGGAGGCCGCTGAGGCCGTCGTGGCCACAGCCTTCATCCCCGGCGGCCGGAAGGCACCCATCCGCCGCGGGGTCCTCGCCGTCAACGCCGGCGTCCTGGGTGCGGCCGCCCTAGCCATGGAGGTCGCCGCCCGCCCCGCGTCGCTGCCGCCGAAGGTCGTCGACAAGCCATGGGGCCGCGAGATCTGGTGGGCCCAGACCGACCGCTACGTCGGCAAGATCATCGAGGTGCGGGCCGGGACCTCCCTCAGCCTGCAGTACCACCGGCAGAAGCTGGAGACAATGCTCTTCGTCGACGGTCAGGGGATGATCCAACTGGGCGATGAGGCGGTCACCGTCACCCCCGGCCGGTCGATCACCATCACCCCCGGCACCCTGCACCGGGTCAGGGCCGTCACCGACCTCAGGTTCTACGAGGTCTCCACGCCCGAGGTCGAGGACGTGGTCCGGGTCAAGGACGACTTCGGCCGCGCCTGAACCGCGTCCCCGCGGGTCGCCCCTGAACCGGCACGGACGAAGCGAGCGCCCAGGCAGGCGCTCGCTTTGGCATTCCCGCTATGCTGCCCGGTCGGTGACGATCGCCGGGCCTAAGACACCCGCTGCTCGCCGGGCCGGTCGTTCAGGCGGGCCCGCTTGACCCGGGTTATCCCGGCCAGCAACTCGTTGACCCGCACCGGCTTCGCCAGGATCAGGTCCACCAACCCCATCCGCGCCTCGTCCTCTTCGATGCTCGAACCCCAACCGGTGAGCAAGACGATCCCGATGTCGGGGCTGCGCTGACGCACCGCCCGGGCCACGTCCCAGCCGGACATCTCGGGCATCCCGAGGTCCGTGATGACCACGTCGAAGTTCTCCTCGCCCAGCATTCGGATGGCTTCGGCGCCGCGGTTCGCGGTCACCACGCGGTGGCCGCCGATGGCCACCAGGGAGGCCAGCACCTCCAGCACCAGCTGGTCGTCATCGACGACCAGGACCTTGGTCGGCAACCCCGGGTCGACCTTGGCTTCGGCCACGGCCACCAGGTTCTCGGTCTGCTCATCTTCGGCCACGGGGATGGTCACCGTGAAGGTCGTCCCGACGCCTGGAGCCGATTCCACTCCAATGCTGCCGCCGTGCCGGTTGACGATGTTGTAGGCCGTCGACAGCCCCAGGCCGCTGCCCGTCTTCCCCTTCGTCGTGAAGAAGGGCTGGAAGAGCCGACCCAGGACCTCCTGGTTCATGCCGATGCCGTTGTCCATCACCCGGACCTCGGCCACGTCGCCTCGCTCCACGGCGGTGACCTCAATCAGGCCGCCCTGCGGGAGGGCGTCGATGGAGTTCAAGATCATGTTGATGAAGACCTGACGCAGCTCGGCGGGATGGCCGCAGACCCAGAGCCCGTCGGCCACCTGACAGACGACGTCGATGGCCCGCCCGGACCGCTCGGCCTGGTTCTTCCACCTGGGCCGGGTGACGTGCGCCGCGTCCTGGATCACCGCGGCCAGGTCGACCCGCTGCCCGGGCTCCTCCCGGACGCGCGTCGAGGCCTGGATCCTCCGGACCAGGTCGGCCCCGTCGGTCGCGGCCCGCTCAATGACCCGCATGGCTGGCTGCATCTTGTCCTGCGTCGGGCTGCGCTTGAGGTCATCGATGGTGCCGAGGATGCTGGTCAGGATGTTGTTGAAGTTGTGGGCGATACCACTGGCCATCTCGCCCAAGGCCACCATTCGCTCATGCTGCGTCAGGTAGGTCTGCATCCGGCGCTCGTCGGTGATGTCGCGGGTGATGAGGACGACGGCCCGCCCGTAGGCCATCTGGAGCCCGGACGCGACCACGTCGTACAAGCGGCCGGCCACCGATTCCCGCGCATAACGGTAGGTCCAAGTGTCCGGAGAGTCCCACGGCAGCGGGCAGTCCGGGCACGGTCCGTTGCGGCCGACGAAAAACTCGTAGCAGGGGCGTCCGGTCTGGTCCCCATATTGCTTGACCGCGGCGGCGTTCATGAAGGTGG
>JAJZPE010000216.1 GCA_021811325.1 Bacillota bacterium | reverse complement strand
GTTGCTGTCGCGCCCGTAAGAGGCCAAGTACATAGAATTGTTGCTGGATTCGGGAGCCACAATCATGTGTGAACGAGAAATCGGAGGCGACAACGGCACCCGCCTGTATGAACTCCATAGTGCACTCCTTGAAGGGAAGGCCATGGCTTCTCGAAGCCATGGCCTTAAGTTCCTGGACCCCTTAGCTATTTGTTCTTATCAGTGCCGTGATCGGCCTTGGCTTCCTTTTCAGCCAAGTGCGCTTCGACCATTTTCAACAGATCGGGGATTTCAACGGCAGCATTCACGGGAGGTGCATTAGCCACAGGTACAGCCCCCTTTCTTACCCCGCAATGAATGTGGGTATATTCCGAATGTTATTATAATCGTATATGCCAATCGTTGTCAAGTGTTCCACCGTTTGCCAAGTACATACCCTACCGCCGTGGCGCAACGGACTGCGGCAAGGGCCCTCCTGTCGATGCGCACGGCGAAAGACCGGTTGATGAGCCGGGCTGGCTGACGAGGCGACGGCCGCCGCGGCCCGCGGAACAGTGGCCGGCCTGAAGCAATGGCCGAAAGGACCACCCAATTCTAGATCGGGTAGGAGGCCGGTTCTCCCCGCCGTCCCCCCACGCCGCCAGACATGCGGGTCCGCCGTCGGCGGTTCATCAAGCGTAATGAAATTCTTGGTAGCATTCGACCAGACTCATGAGGCCCTGGCTCAGTCGGGCTGCCGGCCGGAGCGCCTCTGCCTGGCCTGTTGCTCCACCACCGCCTGTAATTCCAGGGCCTCGTCGCGGTCGATGAGCCCCAGGTCGAGGGCCATCTGAATCTGGCCGGAGGCCCGCGTGCAGAGGCGCTCGAGGAGTTCCGCCGGGCTCCGGACCCAGCGTTCGACGGGCAGGGCGCGGTTGTAGCCGGTCAGGTCGACCGACCCGGCGAAGAGGAGCTCGATTCCTCCGACCGCTTTCCGCAGGTACATCAGGGCATCGGGGGACGGAGACCGTGAACTCATCGTCCAGACCCCCTCATCGCTGCTCTTTTCCCCCGGGGCGAAACCGCGTCGGGAAGTGGCGAAACCTGGTACCCAAGGTGATTGTATCCAAAAAGATAACCCCGGGTCAATGGCCCGGGGTTGGTGGCTACTGTCCCGAATCCGAACGTTCGGGCGGCCCCTGCGCGGCCCCGCCTTCGGCTTGGCCGGCGAATTGCTTCTCGTACAGCTCCCGGTAGCGCCCGCCCTTCTCGAGCAGCTCCTTGTGGGTGCCGTGCTCGACAACGCGACCCTCGTCGATGACGTAGATGCGGTCGGCGTTGCGGATGGTCGAGAGCCGGTGGGCGATGATGAAGGCCGTTCGCCCCTTGAGCAGTTTCTCCAGGGCCCGCTGGATGAGCAGCTCGGTGTAGGCGTCGACGCTCGAGGTGGCTTCGTCGAGGATGAGGATCTTCGGGTCGGCGATGAGGGCCCGGGCAAAGGCGATCAGTTGCCGCTGGCCCGTGGAGAGCTTGGCCCCGCGCTCGTGGACCTGGGTGTCGTAGTTCTCGGGGAGGTTCATGACGAAGTCGTGGGCGTTGACCGTCTTCGCCGCCTCCACGACCTCGTCGTCGGTGGCGTCGAGCCGGCCGTAGCGGATGTTGTCCCGGATGGTGCCCGAGAAGATGAAGGTGTCCTGTAGGACCACGCCGATCTGGCTGCGCAGCGAGGCCATGGTCACCGAGCGGAGGTCGTGGCCGTCGACGGCGACCCGCCCCTCGTCCGGGTCGTAAAAACGGGCCAGGAGATTGACGACCGTCGACTTGCCGGCGCCCGTCGGCCCGACCAGGGCGATGTTCTCACCCGGATGGCAGACCAGCGAGACGTCGCGGAGGACGGGCCGGCCCGGGTCGTAGCCGAAGGTCACGTTCTCGTAGCGGACCTCGCCCTTGATCGGCGGGAGCGGAATGGCTCCCGGCTGGTCACGGACCTCGGGCACGTTGTCCATGATCTCGAAGACGCGCTCGGTGGAGACGATGGCCGACTGGAACATGTTGTAGATCTGCGACAAGTCGCGGATGGGCATGAAGAAGCGGGTCACGTAGCCGATGAAGGCCACGAGGACGCCGATGGTCAGCGTGCCCTGGCCCAGTCCGGCCTTGATGGCGTCGATGATGATGAGGCCGCCGGCGAAGAGGACGATGACCGTCGCCACCTGGCCGATGAGCTCCACCAGCGGGAAGAAGACCGAGGTCAGGGCGGCCGCTTGCAGGTTGGCCTGGAGGTTGTCCTGGTTGGTGGAGTCGAAGCGTTGCAGGTTGATGTCCTCGCGGGTGAAGGACTGGGTCACCTTCATCCCGGAGATGGATTCCTGCAGGTTGGCGTTGACGTCGGCGATGCGCCGGCGGACCCGGTGGTAGGCCGTGCGCATGCGGTTCTGAAAGTAGAAGGACACGAAGACCATGACCGGGAGCACGGTGAAGGTGATGAGGGCCAGCCGCCAGTTGAGGACGAGCATGATGGCCATGATCCCGAGGATGGTGAAGAAGTCGTTGATCAGGCTGACCAGGCCGGACGACAGGAGCTGGTTGAGGGCCTCGATGTCGTTCGTGACCCGGGACATCAGGCGGCCGGCCTCGATACCGTCGAAGAAGCGCAAGGTCAGGGTCTGGATGTGGTTGAAGAGGTCGCGCCGCAGGTTGTAGATGATGTTCTGGCCGGCCAACGAGACGATGTAGGTCTGCCAGTACGTGACCAGCCAGTTGACGACGTAGATGACCAGGTAGATGAGGGCCACCCGGTTCAGGCCGAAGAAGCGCTGAGCCGCGGTGAGGGCTTCGTTGTCGACGTAACCGTCGATGGCCACCTTCATCAGATAGGGACCGAGGAGCCCGGTGCCCGAGGCCAGGAGCATCAGGCCGACCGCCGAGATCAGGTACATCCGGTACGGGGCGATGTACTTCCACAGTCTGAAGAGGACCGAGCTGTCGAGCTGCTTGTAATCGTCCTCGTCGCTGTCGAAGGGCCCGTGGATGCCGCCGCCGCGGCCCCAACCGCCGCCGAAGTGCATCAGCCCCGCCCCCCTTCCGCCGCCGTCTGGGTCCGGACCACGCCGTTGGTCTGGGCCACTTCTTCCTCTTCCTGCGCCTTGAACTGCAAGTCGTAGATGTCCTTGTAGATGCCGCCCTTGGCCAGGAGGACCTCGTGGGTGCCCTCCTCGATGATGCGGCCACGGTCGAGGACGATGATCTTGCTGGCGTTGCGCACCGTCGAAAGGCGCTGGGCGATGACGAAGCTGGTGCGGCCCTTCATGACTTCCTTGAAGGCCTTCTGGATGAGGTACTCGGTTTGGGTGTCGACGCTGGAGGTGGACTCGTCGAGGATGAGGATGCGGGCGTCGATGAGCAGGGCCCGGGCGATGGCCACGCGCTGCTTCTGGCCGCCCGAGAGGCCGACGCCGCGCTCCCCGAGGGGCGTGTTGTAGCCCTGTGGCAGGCTCATGATGAAGTCGTGGATCTGGGCCGCCTTGGCCGCCCTGGTC
>JAJZPE010000215.1 GCA_021811325.1 Bacillota bacterium | reverse complement strand
CGGCTCGTAATCCCGAAAGACCCCGACAAAAACGGGGGCGGCTCGGGATATTTCATTTTAGCTCGAAGAGTTGTTGACTTCTGAGGGGAATTTGCTAAAATGAACATTGATTGTTGAGCATGCCCCCATAAGTGCCCAGGTCAGGCACGGGGCAAGAAGGTAGGTTCAAATCGGGCAAAAGGGGGTTAGACCTGAATGAATGCACTTGGGCGTCACATCCTGGCGGAGCTCTATGGATGCAATCCTGAGTCGCTGAACGACCTGAAGAAGGTGGAGAAGGCCATGGTCTCTGCGGCCCTCAAGTCGGGTGCCGAAGTCAGAGAGGTGGCCTTCCATAAATTCAGCCCGCAGGGTGTAAGCGGCGTGGTGGTCATCTCCGAGTCGCATCTGGCCATCCACACTTGGCCCGAATACGGCTACGCAGCCGTTGACGTCTTCACGTGCGGAGATCGGGTCGACCCCTGGGTGGCGTGCGAGTCCATCAATGAGGCCTTCGGCGCGGCCCACGTGACCGCGAACGAGGTCAAGCGGGGCGTGTTCGAAGAAGAGGAGAAGAAGGTCGCTGGGTAACGGAAGGAAATAAAGGGCGCCGGGGAAAATACACACCCGGCACCCTTTCTTTGTTTGGGACGAAATCCGGCTCTCGCCGTCGCCCAAGGAGGCTCTGACGAAGACCATGGACCAGACATTGGAGATGCTCCGGGACTTGACCGACGCGCCCGGCGTTTCCGGCTACGAGCATGAAGCCCGGGCCGTCGTCCGCAAGTACCTCGAGCAGGTGGCGACCATCGAGCACGACAACCTCGGGAGCATCATCGGCAAGAAGGTCGGCACGTCCGAACGGCCGCGGATCATGATCGCCGGCCACATGGACGAGATCGGCTTCATGGTCACCGGGATCACTAAGGAAGGCTTTCTCCGCTTCCAGACCCTCGGCGGCTGGTGGGAACAGGTCATGCTGGCCCAGCGGGTCGTGGTCAAGACCCAGAAGGGTGAGGTCATCGGGCTCATCGGGTCCAAGCCCCCGCACATCCTCTCGCAGGAGGAGCGGAAGAAGGTCGTCGAGAAGAAGGACATGTTCATCGACGTCGGCGCGTCGAGCGAGGAGGAGGCGCGGAAGGTCCTGGGGATAAAGCCCGGCGACCCGGTCATCCCGTGGAGCCCCTTTGCCGTCATGGCCAACCAGCAGACCATCCTGGCCAAGGCCTGGGACGACCGCATCGGCTGCGCCATCTTCATCGATGTCCTCCGCAACCTGAAGAAGGAGAGCCATCCGAACACGGTCTTCGGCGTCGGCACGGTCCAGGAAGAGGTCGGGCTGCGCGGCGCGACGACCAGCGCCGAGGCTGTCGACCCGGACGTCGGGTTCGCCCTCGAGGTCTCCGTCGCCGGCGACATGCCGGGGGTCAAAGAGAACGAGGCCACCGACAAGCTCGGCGGCGGGCCGTCCATCCTCATCTACGACGGGTCGATGATCCCCAGCATCAGGCTGCGCGACCTGGTCGTCGAGACGGCCGAGAAGGAGAAGATCCCCTATCAGTTCTCGGCCATGCCGGGCGGCGGCACCGACGCCGGCCGCATCCACGTCCACGGGCGCGGGGTGCCCAGCCTGGTCCTCGGCGTGCCCTGCCGCTACATCCACAGCCACGCCGGGATCATCCGCCGCGAGGACTACGACCGCACGGTCAAGCTGATCACCGCGGTCGTCAAGCGGCTCGACGCTAAGACCGTGGCCTCCCTCGTGTCCTGAGCCGTTGAACTGGCCGTTCCCCCCAAACCATAGGAGAAGGTGGTACCGTTGAAACTCCCCCTCGAGAAGACCCTCATCCTGGTCAAGCCGGACGGCGTGCAGCGCGGCCTGGTCGGCGCCATCCTCGGCCGCTTCGAGCAGGTGGGGCTGAAGATCGTCGCCCTCCGCGTCGTCCACCCGAGCCGAGAGCAAGCCGAGAAGCACTACCCCAACACCCCGGAATGGATCGAGGGGATGGGTCAGAAGACCCTTCAGAGCTACAAGGAGAACGGGGTCGACCCGATCGCCGAGGTCGGCACGGACGACCCGCGGAAGATCGGCGAGATGGTCAAGCAGTGGAACATCGAGTACCTCTCGTCAGGTCCGGTCGTCGCCTGCGTCCTCGAGGGGTATCACGCCATCCAGGTCGTGCGGAAGATGTGCGGGCACACGTTGCCCTTGGCCGCGGCGCCCGGCACCATTCGCGGCGACTACTCGACGGCGTCGCCCATCGTGGCCAACGCCCTGCGGCACGCCATCCGCAACCTTATCCATGCGTCGAGCACGACGGACGAGGCCGACCATGAGGTCGCCCACTGGTTCCCCCAGGGTGGGCTGGCGAGTTACAAGCGGTCCGACGAGACGGCAATGTTCTGAAGAAGACGGATGAAGACACGGGCCCGGCGACGCCGGGCCCGTTCGGCTATCGGGGAGGTCGGTCGGCTTGAGGGCTTCCTGGATGGCCGCGGCGGCCGGCGTGGCGGCCGCGGCGCTCTTCGTCCGGGCGAGGTTCGTCGAGCCCGAGCAGTTGCGGGTGACCCGGGTCGAGGTCCCGCTGGCCGGACTGGACCCGTCCCTCGACGGCTTCCGCCTGGTTCAGCTCTCGGACGTCCACGGGAAACTCCGGGTCGGCGGGAGGCCGCTCGCCGAGGCCGTCGCCGCCCAGGCGCCGGACGCCGTGGCCATCACCGGCGACCTGGTCAACGCCGGCGGTCCGTATATGCCGGCCCTGGCCATGCTTTCGCAACTCAAAGCGCCGGCCGGGGTCTTCTTCGTCCCGGGGAACAACGAGAGCAAGGCGACCGGGGCCGGACGGACCGAGGGACTCCTGCCGAAGATCGAGGCGGCCGGGGTGGTCCCGCTGGTCAACCGGTCGGTCCGGGTCGGGCGCGGTGAGGGGTGGTTCTGGCTGGCCGGCGTCGATGACCCGACCCGGCGCCGGCGCGACAACTTGCCGTGGGCCCTGCGCGGCACGGACGACGGCCGGCCGTGCGTCCTGCTGGCTCACGGACCCCACGTCCTCCAGCGGGTCGCCGGCCAGCGCGTCGATTACCTGCTCACCGGCCACACCCATGGGGGACAGGTCTGCTTACCGTGGTACGGCCCGCTGCTCACGCGTTCGCCCTTCGGGCGGAAGCTGGCCGGCGGTCCCGGCTTCGCCAACGGTGTGCGGGCCTATGTCTCCCGCGGCATCGGCACCAGCCTGCTGCCCTTGCGCCTGTTCTGCCGGCCGGAGCTGGTCGTCCACGTCCTCAGGCGGACTGGCTGAAAAGGGGCTTGCATTGCGGACTCCCAGGCGTTAGAATGGTGGCGAACGGATGTTCGTCATTTTTCGTTGGAACGGTGGGTGAACAACGTTGGCCGTCGACAGCCCGGTGGCCGCGGGGCAAGCCGCGGAGCCCATCGACGTGGTGGCCGCTTTTGCCGGGGGCGGCCTGAAGCCGACCTTGTTGGTCTGGCGCCGGCGGCGTTACCGGGTGATGGACGTC
>JAJZPE010000214.1 GCA_021811325.1 Bacillota bacterium | reverse complement strand
ATCTTGGCCTGGGTCCCGGCGGCCCGCTCCTCTTCCAGTTCTGCGCGGACCGCTACGAACGAGGCAGCCTCTTGATAACCAGCAACCTCGAGTTCTCGCGCTGGGGGGAGGTGTTCGGCGATGCCACCCTGACAAGCGCGCTGCTCGACCGGCTCACGCACCACTCAACCGTCCTCGTCTTTGACGGCGAGTCCTACCGCTTCCGCGAAAGCCAGCGCCGCCGAATCTAGCCCCCTTTTTTATTTCGCCAGGGTGGTCAACTTTTCAGTTAGCGCCCCGGTCAACTTTTCGATTGACAAACACAACTGACTGACAGAAGCAACGGATGGAGCATGGACCGCCGAGTCGAGAAGCTCAACGAGTATCTGCGAGGTTGGCTGGGCTATTACGCGTTAGCGGATGCCCGGTTTTTCCTCGAAGACCTCGAAGGCTGGACAAGGCGTCGGCTCCGGATGTGTCTTTGGAAACAGTGGAAGTTGCCCCGCACCAAGCTCCGGGAGCTGCGTGCCCTCGGGCTGCCGGACTGGGTCTGCTGGGAACTCGCCATGTCCCGCAAGGGATACTGGCGCATGGCCTCGGGACCCCTAAACAGAGCCCTGGGCAACGCCTATTGGCGCGCCCAGGGCCTCAAGAGTCTTACCGAAACCTACTTAAGCCTTCGTCAAGCTCGATGAACCGCCGGATGCGGACCCGCATGTCCGGTGGTGTGGGAGGACGGCGGGGTGAGCCCGCCTCCTACCCGATTGCGTTCGGTGCTCGCCGGCCGGCCACCGGGTCGTCAACACCTTGACAAAAAACATCGAGCACGGTAACATTGACATCGCGGGAGATACCCGTGGGGGTATGACGTAAATGATGACGGCTGAGATTGACGCCGGCAATTGCGGGCTCAACACAGTGGTCAACGTCCGGGCGTCCGACGACCGGCAGGCGGTGACCATCGAACTGCTCAGCGAATGCCCGAATGTCCAAGAGGCAGCGGAGGAGCTGGCTCAGCTCGCCGTGAGCAGCGAGGTCTTCGGACCGGGGCGCGACACGCAGGTCTGCCAGGCGATGGGCCGGCACACCCGGCACCCCGGCTGCCCGGTGGCCGCCGGCATCCTCAAGGCCATCGAGGCCGAGCTGGGGCTGGCCTTCGCCCGCGACATCACGATCAAGTTAAGACCAAGCTGATGCATCGCCAATCATCCCGTTTCATCTCCGCCGTGGCGGGGCCGAACAAGGCCTCGCTCTTTTTTGTCCGGCCCAGGCGCAGGGCCGGCCCGGCGGATGGACCCGCGGGCGGACCCGCGGCGCGCCGACGAACGTGCGGTGGGCGGACGAACCGCCGACAGGCGGAGGAAACCGGCATTGTGAAGAGAATTACATCCGTTAGCCGAAGGTCTGGCTCGCCCGGAACCCGAAAGGAACGGCCTCTTCGCAGCCTCCTCGGGCCCAATAGAGCAGACCACGCCCAGCCGCCGGCGTATCGCTGACCCATCGGGCGCACAGGCCGCCGCGGCCGAAAATAGCGGCAGGTAAGGGGGGCCGAGAGTTGTCATTCATCGAACTGAGCGCACAACGATTCGTCGACGAACTGGGGTCCAAAGCACCTGTGCCCGGCGGGGGTGGTGCCTCGGCGCTGGTCGGGGCTTTGGCTGCCGCCCTCGGGTCGATGGTCTGTAACCTGACCATCGGTAAGAAGGCCTACCGCGACGTGGAAGAGGAGATCAAGGAGGTCCTCGAGCACACCTCGGCCCTGCAGAACGAACTCCTATCCCTGGTCGACCGGGACGCCGAGGACTTCAAGCCCCTGGCCGCGGCCTACGGCATCAAGGCCGAGACGCCGGAGGAGAAGGGATACAAGGCGCGGGTCATGGAGCAGGCCCTGAAGACGGCCTCAGGGGTCCCGCTGAAAATCGTCGAACTGGCCCACGAGTCCCTGAAATACCTCGAAGTCTGCGCCGAGAAAGGGAGCAAGCTGGCCGTCAGCGATGCCGGCGTGGGCGCCGCCTTCGCCAAGGCCGCTCTCCTCGGAGGCAAGCTGAACGTGATGATCAACGCCAACATGATGAAGGACCGTCCCTACGCCGACGACCTCATGACCAGGGCCAACCGCCTGGCCGAGGACGGCTGCCGGCAGGCTGACAGGGTCTACGACACGGTCCTCAAGCGGCTTTCCGCCTGACGCCGGTTCGGGCCACACGCAACACGAGGAGGCAATGACGATGGGCGAGACATTGAGCGGGAAGAAAGTGGCCGGCGAAGTCATCCCCGAACTTACCGCCGAGTGCAAGAAGCTGCTCGACCGGGGCCTCACGCCGAAGCTGGTGATCGTCCGCTTCGGGGCCAATCCCGATGACCTCTTCTATGAAAAGGGCGCCAGGAAGACCTGCGGTCAGGTGGGCATCGCCGTCGACGCGCATGAACTGCCACCGGACGCCGACACCGCGGCTTTGCTCAGGGTGGTCGGCGAGCTGAATAACGACCCGTCGGTCAACGGCATCCTGCTGATGCAGCCGTTTCCGAAGCACATCGACGTCCAGGCCGTCCGCACCAAGATTGCGCCGGCCAAGGACATCGACGGGATGAGCCCCTTCAACGAAGCGAAGGTCTACGAGAACGACCCGACCGGCTTCCCGCCGTGCACGCCGACGGCGGTCATGGAGATCCTCAAGAACTACAGAATCGAGCTCAAGGGGAAGAACGCGGTCGTCCTCGGACGCAGCACGGTCGTCGGCAAGCCGGTGGCCATGCTGCTCCTGGGCGAGCACGCCACGGTCACCATCTGCCACTCGCGCACGACCGACCTGGCCGGCGTGGCCCGTCAGGGCGACATCCTGGTGGCGGCCATCGGCAAGGCCAAGATGATCACCGGCGGCTACGTGAAGCCGGGTGCGGTGGTCATCGACGTCGGCATCAACGTCGACATGAACGGGAAGATGTGCGGCGACGTCGACTTCGACTCAGCGGCCCCGGTGGCCGGGATGATCACCCCCGTGCCGGGCGGTGTCGGCTCGGTGACCACCACCGTCCTCGCCAAGCATGTCCTCAGGGCAGCCGCGGCTCAGGCCGGCGCGAAAGCTTGACCGTCCCTAATCGTCCTCGCCGAAGAGGTCGATGAGGTAAAGGGTCAGGGCGAGTTCGGGGTCGGGCGGCTCCCGCAGGACGGCGAAGGCCGGGAGCAGCGCGCAGGTCCGCCCTCCAAGGTCGCAGCGGAGGTCGACGAGCCGTTCCCGGCCGTCGAAAAGGCAGGTGACGGTGCCCGTCCGCCCGCGGGTGAACCGGCAGTTGGCGAACGGGCAGGGTCGTTCGAGCTTGGTGAGCATGCCGTGGCGCCCCCCCTGACAGCTTATTGCCCGGCCTTGCCAGGGGTGCCAGCGGAGGCCCGGAAAAGGCAGAAGATCCCTCCCCCGGATGGGGGAGGGATTTCTTCTTCGGCCTCCCCGGGGTGGAACCGTGGGAAGGGAACTTCCGTCCAAGTATACGGGGCCTGCCAGACCTCGGCGGCAGGAACAAGGGGTCAGGGGGCCGAAAA
>JAJZPE010000213.1 GCA_021811325.1 Bacillota bacterium | reverse complement strand
CGCGAGGGAGATGACCGCATCAGGCTTCAAGATCAGGGACGGCCTCCTGTGGGTCGGCGCGACCGACCCACAACGCCGCCTGTTCGACATCATCATGCCGACGCCCTACGGGACGACCTACAACTCCTATCTCCTGAAGGGCGACCAGACGGCGGTCATCGAGACCGCCGACGAGAAGGCCGCCGACCAGTATCTGAAGGACCTCGGCGCCCTGACCGACCTGGCGGCCATCGACCACATCATCCTCGACCACACCGAGCCGGACCACTCGGGGTCCCTGGCCAGGCTGCTCGCCTTGGCCCCGAAAGCCCAGGTCGTCGCGTCGAAGGCGGGGGCGAGGTTCGCGCGAGAAATCGTCAAGGCCGATTTCAACGTCCGGGTGGTCGGCGAGGGGGACACCCTCGACCTCGGCCGGGGACGCGTCCTCCGCTTCATCGAGGCCCCCTTCCTGCACTGGCCAGATAGCATCTTCACCTGGCTCGAATCCGAGCGCGTCCTCTTCAGCGGCGACGCCTTCGGCGCCCACTTCGCCGGGGACATCGGGGAAGACGGGGGAGGCACATACGCCAAGGCCTACCGTGACTACTTCGATGCCATCATGTGGCCCTTCAGGCCACAGGTCCGCCAGGCCATGGCCAAACTGAAGGACCTGCCGGTGGAGGTCATCTGCCCGGCCCACGGCCCCGTTCACCGGAGGGATGGGCGCCACTGGATCGACCTCTACGAGGAGTGGTCGGCCGAGCCGCGCCAGGAGGCGCCGGCCGTCGTCATCGCCTACGCGTCGGCCTACGGCTACACCAAGAAGCTCGCCGAGGCCATCGCCCACGGAATCGGCGACGCCGGAGGCGTCATCGCCCAGGTCTACGACATGACCGGGCTCGAGCCCGGCGCGCTGGCCGTCCACATCGACGCGGCCGACGGGCTCCTCATCGGCTCGCCGACCATGAACCGCGACGCCGTGCCCCCGGCCTGGAACCTCCTGAGCCACGTCTCCGCGGTGATCAACCGCGGCAAGCCGGCCGGGGCCTTCGGGTCGTACGGTTGGAGCGGCGAGGCCGTGAAGTTGCTCGAGGAGCGGATGAAGGGGCTGCAGTTGAAGGTGCCCATGCCCGGCCTCAAGGTGAACTTCGCGCCGTCCGCGGACGACCTGGCCAGGGCCCGTGAGTTCGGGAAGTCCTTCGCCCAGCTGGTCAAGCCTGGGCGGCCGGCCTGACGGACCCGCCGGCCCGCGGGCGGCGGTCATCCGGCCGCAGGCAGGAAATCACATCCGCGAAGGAGAAGAACCCCCGTCGTCATCGATGGGGGTGTCCACTTGCTGCAGCAAGTCGCGGTCATCGCCGCGGCGGCCGTCGCCGCCGCCATCCACAGCCTCGTTCCGGACCACTGGTTGCCGTACGTGCTGTTGGCCAAAGGACGCGGCTGGCCGACGCGGCGGGCGCTCGGCGTCACCGCCGCCGGCGCGACCAGCCACCTCTTCGCGACGACGCTCCTCGGTCTGCTCATCGTCTTTCTGGGCGCCGGCGCCACCGAGAGATTCGGCCGTCCGGCCGAAATCTTCAGCGGCCTCCTCGTCCTGGCCTTCGGTTTCTACCTGCTTTGGGCGAGCAAAGCGCGCCCGAGCCACGACCACGGGCACGACCATGACCACCACCACGGGTACGAGCCCGAGGCGGCGGCGGCGGACCTTCGCCTCGGCGCCGTCCTGGGCGCGCGACCATGCGCCGAGTCGATCCCCATCTTCCTGGCCGCCAGCACCCGCGGCGTCTTCACCTCCCTGGGGGCGGTCGCCGCCTGGGCCATCGTCACCGTCGGGGCCATGGTCGCCGTCGTCTGGCTGTCCCTGCTCGGGCTTCGAGCCGTCAGGCTCGAGGCCATCGAGCGGCACGGTGAGGCCATCAGCGCCTGGCTCATCATCGTCATCGGCGTCATCGTCCTGGCCATCACCCTCTGAGCGACTCGCTCGCAATGAACCACGGGCCCTTCGCCCGCTGACGAATCAAAGGCCCACCGCCTGTGCGGGGGCCTTTTCCCGCTGTGCCCTAGCTTATCGGCGTGACCTGTTCCGCCGCGCCGTGCCAGGCGTGGTACCAGACCTGACCGCTGTAACCGTTGACACTGATGATGCCATGCGGCTTCGCGCCGCTCTGGACGGTGAAGTTGTAGTACCCATAGAAGGTCAGGGCCCTAGGGCCGAGGGTCAGGCCGGAGGCGTTGGCCTTGACGAAGGAATCAGCCCGCGCCCGAGCGTCCGCCTCGGTGACGGTCAGCTTCGTCCCGTCATTGGCGCCCGTCCCCGCGCCACCAGCTCCGGTCGCGGACCCCATCATCGACCGCATGCCGTAACCCCAGGCCGTCCCGTACTTGGCGTTCCACATCATGTTCGGCCCCATCTCCGGGTAGACCCGGCCGGTCGCGCGGTCCACGAGGACCTCGAAGGCGCCGCGGCCGGTGCTTTTCTCGATCACCGGCGCGTAGTAGGGCGTGTTGGTGAACTTCCAGAGCTCGGTCACGGCCAGGTCCGTGGGGCCGAGGGAGGCGACGAAGTCCGTGGCCGCTTTCTTGGCCGCGTCCACACCGATGTCGGCGCCGCCGGCGACGCCCCAGCCGCGGCGGCCGAGGCCGGGCGTCATCGGCCAGCCGTAGTTGCCGTCGCGTCCCAACCCGGAGGCGCTCCCCAGGGGCCGGTAGTAGCGGACCGTGTAGAACCGGAAGAGCCCGATGCCGGCCAGCCCGACCAGCAACAACGCCAACCCGACGATGGGAAAACGCCGCTTCATGCCTTGCCACCCCCCTCGAGCCGCGACCGCATCCGATCGTAGTCCTCGTCGCTTATCTCCCCGCGGGCATAGCGGTCACGCAGCGTCGCCAGAGCCTGGTCGCCCGCGGTTCCGCCCGCGCCGGCGGTCACCCGGCTGCTTCTGACGAGCCACCGGACGAGCAGGTAGGCCCCGGCGATGACCAGCGCCCAGCAGACGAACATGAACGCCAGCGGCCAGGCCGGGCCGACGAAGCCGGCCCGGCCATAGCCCATCATCCAACGGGCCCACGGGTGGATACCGTAGAGCCCGGCTGAACCGGGCCCCCACATGGCCGCCGGCCAGCCGACGACGATCCAGGCCAGGAAGAGGACGGCGACGACGGCCAGGACCACCGTCAGCACTCGATTTGCCAAGGGACACCCCTCCTTCGCCGCCGGCGGCCGCCCGGCCGACCCCGCTCCGAGCGCCATGGCCTTCACGGCCCGTGTCCGGCAGGCTTACGGCTCTTATTGTGCCCGCCCGGCCGGGTAAATAGCGGCCTTGATATTCTTCGGCGACGGGCCGGTGGCCGACCGGACCTTCCTTGCCCGCTTCCCCCCCCGGGGGGTCAAGGAGGAAATCCAGCGGTACTCAAAGAAGCTGGGCTTGTCGCAGAACGACCTCATCCTCCACGGAGGTGCCTGAGTCGTGCCGGAGCTGACCTTGAACGACTTCACCCTGCACTACATCGACGAAACCACAGGCGGCCCGGGACGGGCCGACATGGTCGGACGGGCCGACACGACCCTCGTCCT
>JAJZPE010000033.1 GCA_021811325.1 Bacillota bacterium | reverse complement strand
GAGCATCTCCGTGGTCGCCATACCCGGCGGGACCATCGGGTAGACCTTCTCGCTCGGGTCGATGACGCACTCCACGAGGCAGGGACCGGGCGTCTCCAGGGCCTCCTTGACGGTCTTCCCGAGCTCCGACGGCTGGCTGACCCGCAGGCCGTCTATCCCGTAGGCCTTGGCCAACATGAGGAAGTCCGGCCAGCGGCCCAGGGCGACCTGGGACAGGCGCCCGGCGTGGAAGAGTTCCTGCCACTGCCGAACCATGCCCAGGGACCCGTTGTTGAACAGGAAGACCTTCAACGGCAGACCTTCGGCGGTCAACGTCCCCAATTCTTGCACATTCATCTGGAAGCTGCCGTCGCCGGTGATGAGGACCACCGGTCGGTCGGGCTGACCGATCTTCGCCCCGATGGCCGCCGGCAGGCCGAAGCCCATCGTTCCCAAGCCGCCGGAGCTCAGGAAGGTGCGGGGGCGGGAGAGGGGCCAGTGCTGGGCGGCCCACATCTGGTGCTGCCCGACGTCGGTCACGACGACCGCGTCCTGACCGGCCGCCGCCGCGACGGCCCGGATGACCGCGGCCGGGCTCAGGGACGAACCCTTCGGAGCCTGCTCCCGAGCGCGCCAGCCCTGGATCTGGGCCAGCCATTCGCCGGTCTGGGGCTTGAAGCCCGAGACCTTCTCGAGCACGACCGTGAGGACTCGGTTCGCGTCGCCGACGACCGGGATGGCGACGGCCACGTTCTTGCCGATTTCGGCCGGGTCGATGTCGACGTGAATCACCTTGGCCTGCGGGGCGAACCGCTCGGTCGGACCGGTGACCCGGTCGGAGAAGCGGGTGCCGACGGCCAGGAGGACATCGCACTGGTTGACGGCCCGGTTGGCGTGGTAGGTCCCGTGCATCCCCAGAAGGCCCAGGGACAGCGAGTGGCTCGGCGGGAAGCCGCCCAGGCCCAGAAGGGTGCAGGCGACCGGGACCTGGAGGGCCTCCGCCAGTTCGAGGAGGACCGGGGCGGCCCCCGAGGCGATGACCCCGCCGCCGGCGATGATCACCGGCTGGCGCGCCTCGCCGAGGGCCTTGGCGGCTTGGGCGATCTGGCTCGGGTGGCCGTTGTACGTGGGCTTGTACCCCGGGAGGTCGACCTCGGCCGGGTACTTGAAGCTGAGCTTCCCAACCTGGACATCCTTGGGGATGTCGACGAGCACCGGCCCGGGGCGCCCGGTCGAGGCGATGTGGAAGGCTTCCTTGATCACCCGCGGCAGGTCGGCCGGGTCCTTGACGAGGTAGTTGTGCTTGGTGATGGGCATCGTGATGCCCGTCAGGTCGGCTTCCTGGAAGGCGTCGCGCCCGAGGACCTGGGTCGACACCTGGCCGGTGATGGCCACCAATGGCGTCGAGTCCATGTAGGCGTTGGCCAGCCCGGTGACCAGGTTGGTCGCGCCGGGGCCCGAGGTCGCCAGGCACACGCCGGTCCTGCCGGTGGCCCTGGCGTAGCCGTCGGCCGCGTGGGCCGCGCCCTGTTCGTGGCGGACCAGGATGTGACGGATGGGGAAGGAGGGCAGGGCGTCGTAGATGGCCAGGACACCCCCACCGGGGAAGCCGAAGACGACGTCGACGCCTTCCTCGAGAAGGCTCTTGAAGAGGGCTTGGGCCCCGGTCATTTTCATCAGGGGTCACCAGCTTCGAGGGCCGCCCCCGAGGAGGCCGGCCCGACCAACCGGGCGTAACGCCTCAGGAACGGGCTGTCCGTGGCCGGCAGCCGTGGCTTCCAGCCTTGCCGCCTCTTCTCCAGGACAGCGGCATCGACCATGAGGGCGAGACGGCCGGCGGGGATGTCGATGGCGATGATGTCTCCGTCCTCGACGAGGGCGATGGGACCACCGACGGCGGCTTCAGGGACGATGTGGCCGATGGCCGCGCCGCGGGTGGCGCCGGAGAAACGACCGTCGGTGAGGAGGGCGACCCGGTCGTCGAGGCCCATCCCGGCCAGGGCGGCGGTGGGCGAGAGCATCTCCCGCATCCCGGGGCCGCCCCGCGGGCCTTCGTAGCGGATGACGACGACGTCGCCGGGTTTGACCAGCCCGGCCATGATGGCCTGCATGGCCTGTTCCTCGGCGTCGAAGACCCGGGCCGGGCCACTGTGGCGGAGCATCTCGGGACGCACCGCCCCGGCCTTGACGACGCCGCCGCCCGGGGCCAGGTTGCCACGGAGGATGGCCAGCCCGCCGGTGGCTGAATGCGGCCGATCGAGGGGCCGGATGACCTCGGACCCGGCGGCGTTCCGCCCGGGGGCCGTGCCGCCACCGCCCAGACGACCGGCCTTCTCGAGGTTCTCTTTCAGGGTCAGCCCGCTGACGGTGACCGCCACCCCGTCGACCAGTCCGGCCTGGAGCAGCCGGGCCAACACTTCGTGGACCCCGCCGGCTTCGTCGAGGTCCTCGACGTGGTCGGGGCCGGCCGGCCGGAGCAGGCAGAGCTGTGGGGTGCGCCGCCCGACCGCTTCGACCCAGCCAAGGTCCATGGGGACCCCGGCCTCACGGGTGATGGCCAGGAGGTGCAGGACGGTGTTGGTCGAGCAGCCCAGGGCCATGTCCACGGCCAGGGCGTTCTTGACCGCGGTCGCGTTGATGATGTCCCGCGGCCGCAGGCCCTTCTTCCAGAGGGCCACCGCCGCCGCGCCGGTGTCCTTGGCCAGCCGGACGCGGGCCGCCGAGACGGCGGGGATGGTGCCGTTGCCCGGTAGGGCCATGCCGATGGCCTCGGTCAGGCAGTTCATGGAATTGGCGGTGAACATCCCGGAACAGGAGCCGCAGCCCGGACAGGCGGCCAGCTCAAGGCCGGGGAGCTCGCCCGCATCCAGCCGTCCGGCCTGGACCGCCCCAACGGCCTCGAAGACCGTGGAAAGGTCGACGGAGCGGCCGTGATGGCGCCCGGCGAGCATCGGTCCGCCGCTGACGACGATGGCCGGCAGGTTCAGCCGGGCCGCCGCCATCATCATCCCCGGGATTATCTTGTCGCAGTTGGGGACGAAGACGATGCCCTGAAGGGCGTGCCCGAGGGCCATCGCTTCGATGGAGTCGGTGATGAGTTCTCGCGAGGCCAGGGAGTACTTCATGCCGGGGTGGTTCATGGCCAGCCCGTCGCAGATGCCGATGGCCGGGAACTCGAAGGGCACCCCGCCGGCCATGCGAATCCCGGCCTTGACGGCTTCGGTCAACGTCCGAAGGTGCAGGTGTCCGGGGACAAGTTCGGACCACGAGCTGACGACGCCGATGAACGGGCCGTTCATCTCGGCGTCGGAGAGGCCGAGGGCCCTGAGCAATGAGCGGTGGGGGGCCCGCTCCAGGCCTTTAGTGAGGGAGGCGGGGGCATTGGCGGTGGGGGGGTTGGAGGCGGGGGGGTTTGGAGGTGTCACCGGTCGGTCCCGCCCTCCGCGCCCGCGGCGACAGTCTTCGAGGCGCCGGCGGGCCAGATGGGCGTGCCCTCGACCCTGGTCAACTCGCGGAAGGCCTTGATCAGACGGTTGGTCATCGCCCCCGGTTGGCCGTCCCCGATGACCCTTCCGTCGACCTCGACCACGGCGATGGCTTCGGCCGCCGTGCCGGTGAGGAAGCACTCCTCGGCGGTGTAGACGTCGTGGCGGTTGAAGAGGGCCTCGCGGTTGGCGATGCCCATGTCCGAAGCCAGGCGCAGGATGGTGTTGCGGGTGATGCCCTCCAGGATGCCGGCCGTCGCCGGCGTGGTCAGAAGCTCGCCGCGGCGGACGAGGAAGATGTTGTCCCCGGTCCCCTCGGTCACATAGCCCTCATTGTTGAGCATCAGGACCTCGGGGTAGCCGAGGTGGTTGGCCTCGATCTTGGCCATGATGTTGTTCAGGTAGTTCAGGGACTTCATCCGCGGGTTCAGGGCCTCGTTGCTGTTGCGTCGGGTGGCCACGGTGACCACCCTGAGCCCCTTATCGTAGAGCTCCTGCGGGTACAGGTTGATCTTGTCGGCGATGATGACCACCGTCGGCTTGGGGCACTTCCGGGGGTCCAGGCCGAGGTCGCCGGCCCCGCGCGAGACGACCACGCGGATGTAGGCCTCGCCCAGGTTGTTGCGGCGCAATGTCTCCAGGATGGCCTCGGTCATCTCCGCCGGCGTCACGGGGAGCTGGAGCATGGTCGCCTTGGCCCCCTCGTAGAGGCGCCTGACGTGCTCATCGAGCTTCCAGACCCGGCCGTTGTAGGCGCGGATCCCCTCGAAGATGCCGTCGCCGTATAGGTAACCGTGGTCGAAGACGGAGACCTTGGCTTGCTCCTTGGGGTAGTACGCCCCGTCGATGTAGACTTGGATACTCACATCTGCAACCTCCTCTCGATGGCCGGCCATCCATCGCGCCCGGGCCGGCCGCGGCCCGTCTCACCCTGCTGCTCCCCGCCGAGGATGGCCTCCACGACCGCGTCGCCGAAGGCCCCGGTGGAGGTCGGCCGGCGGCCGTCCCCCGACGCCAGGTCGGCCGGGCGGGCGTGGTCCAGGGTCCGCCAGACGGCCTCCTCGATGAGCCCGGCCATATCCTCGTGGCCGAGGGAAAGCCTGGCCAGCATGGCCGCGGAAAGGATGGCCCCGACGGGGTTGGCGACGCCGCGGCCGGCGATGTCCGGCGCCGAGCCGTGGACCGGGTTGTAGATGGCCGGGCCGCCCTCGCCGAGGCTGGCCGAGGGCAGGAGCCCCAGGCTCCCGACGAGGCCGCCGCCGAGGTCGCTGAGGATGTCCCCGAAGGTGTTTTCCGTCAGGATGACATCGAAGCGCCGCGGGTCGCGGACCATCAGGTGGGCACAGTTGTCGACGTACATGTGGTCGAGCCGGACATCGGGGTAGTCCCGGGCCACCGCGCCCACCACGTCACGCCAGAGGCGCGAGGTCACCAGGACGTTGGCCTTGTCGACCGAGGTCAGACGGCCCGAGCGCGACCGGGCGAGGGCGAAGGCGATGCGGGCCACCCGCTCGATCTCGGGAGCGGCGTAGGACATGACGTCCATCGCGCCCTCGACGCCGTCTTCCTGCCAACGTCGCTTGTCCCCGAAGTAGAGACCGCCGGTGAGCTCGCGGACGACCAATAGGTCGAAGCCGCCGCCGGCGAGGTCCTCGCGCAACGGTGAGACGAAGCTCTTCGACGCCGGCAACCGGACAGGACGCAGGTTGGCGAAGGTCCCGAGCTCTTCCCGCAGCCCCAAGAGCCCGCGCTCCGGCCTGACCTCGGGGGCCAGGGCGTCCCACCTGGGACCGCCGACCGCGCCAAGGAGCACGGCGTGGGCCCTGCGGCAGGCCGCCAGGGTCGCGTCGGGCAGCGGGCCGCCGGTCTCATCGATGGCCTGCCCACCGAACGGCAACTCCTCGAACTTGAGCGCGGTGCCCGTCTTCTCGGCCGCCGCCGTCAGGGCGCGCACGGCTTCCCTGGTCACCTCGGGGCCGATGCCATCCCCCGGAAGCACGGCGATCATTCCTTTGACACCCCTTCTGTTTGCGACTTCGGGCCCCGGCCGGAATTCCGCTCCTTGATCAGGGCGATGAGCCCTCCGGCCCGGACAATCTGGAGGACGAAGGGGGGCAGAGGCCTCACCGACCACGTCCTTGCGTCGTCGAGGTCGCGGATGACCCCGCGCTCGAGATCGACGGAGACCCGCCGGCCGGCCTGGATGGCCGCCGCGGCCTCCGGCGACTCGACGATGGGCAGGCCGATGTTGATGGCGTTGCGGAAGAATATCCGGGCGAAGGAGGCGGCAACCACGGCCCCGACGCCGGCCGCCCTGATGGCCAGCGGGGCGTGCTCGCGGGAGCTGCCGCAACCGAAGTTGCGGCCGGCGACGATGATGTCGCCCGGCTTGACCGCGGCGGCGAAGCCCGGGTCGAGGTCTTCCAGGCAGTGGCGGCCGAGCTCGGCCGGGTCGATCTGGTTGAGGTAGCGGGCGGGGATAATCACGTCCGTGTCGACGTTATCGCCGTATTTCCAGGTCCGGCCGGCGGGGACGCCGCCCCCGGCGGAGCCCGACGGATGGAAGTCGCTCACTTGCCAACCACCTCCCGCGGGTCGGCCACCCGGCCGGCCACCGCCGACGCCGCCGCCACGGCCGGGCCGGCGAGGTAGACCTCGCTGCTCGGGTGACCCATCCGGCCGACGAAGTTGCGGTTGGTCGTGGCCACACAGCGCTCGCCGGCGGCCAGGACCCCCATGTGGCCGCCGAGGCAGGGCCCACAGGTCGGCGCGCTGACGGCGGCACCGGCCTCGACGAAGGCTTCGAGGAGCCCCTCGCGGGCGGCCCTCAGGTAGACCTTCTGGGTGGCCGGGATGATGATGCAGCGGACCCTTGGGTGGACCTTGCGGCCGCGCAGGACGCGCGCCGCCTCCCGCAGGTCCTCGATCCGCCCGTTGGTGCAGGAGCCGATGACCACCTGGTCGATGGCGACGTCGCCGGCGGCCGCGGCCGCCCGCCCGTTGGAGGGCAGGTGCGGCAGGGCCACCATGGGCTCGACCGCCGAGGCGTCGATGGTCAGCGATGAGGCGTAGGACGCGTCGGGGTCGGGGCGCAGGTCGGCCCAAAGGTCGGCCGCGGCCAGGTAGTCCCGGACCTTCTCATCCGGGGCGACGATGGCGTTCTTGGCCCCCATCTCGATGCCGAGGTTGCAGAGGGTCAGCCATCCCTCGACCGACAGGGCCGAGATGGCCTCGCCGTCGTACTCGACCGACAGGTAGTTGGCCCCATCCACGCCGAGCCTGGCCAGCACGGCCAGGGCCAGGTCCTTGGCCCCCACCCACGGCCGGGCGGCGCCGGTCACGGTCACCCGGACCGTCTCCGGGACCTTGAACCAGGCCATCCCGGTGGCCATGGCCGCCGCCACGTCGGTGCTGCCGACGCCGGTGGCGAAGGCGCCAAGGGCTCCGTAGGTGCAGGTGTGGGAGTCCCCGCCGATGATTACCTGGCCCGGTCGGACCAGGCCGGCCTCGGGGAGGAGGGCGTGCTCGACGCCGCCCCGCCCGGGTTCATAACACTTGTCGATACCGTGGGCCGCGGCGAACTCCCGCAACGACTTGGCCAGTTCGGCCGAGGCGATGTCCTTGTTCGGGACGAAATGGTCGGCCACCAACACGACCCGGTCGGGGTCGGCCACCACCGCGCCGTCCAGACGGTCGAACTCCTTGAAGGCCACCGGCCCGGTGATGTCATTGGCCAGGACCAGGTCGACCGAGACCTCGACGAGCTCGCCGGCTCGGACCACGCGGCCGCAGGCCCGGCCGAGAATCTTCTCAGTCAGAGTCCGGCCCGACGGCTGCTTTGGCGCCAACGACTTCACCCCCTTGGGCTTCCGGGAAGGCCAGGAGCTTGTTCAGGGCCGCCACGAAAGCGCGGGCGCTGGCCTCGATGACGTCGGTGCTGACCCCGCGGCCGAGGGCGCTCTTGCCGTTGATGCCGAGGCGGAGGACGACTTCGCCCAGGGCGTCCTGGCCGCCGGTGACCGCCTTGAGGTCGTACTCGAGGAGCTTGGGCGAGGAGCCGGTGGCCCTGGCGATGGCCGCGAAGACCGCGTCCACCGGGCCCAAGCCCGAAGAGGCCTCCTTGCGGACGCCGGTCGGCGAGTTCAGGACGACGGTGGCCGTGGGGATGACCTTGCTCCCCGAGACCACCTGGAGTTCCTCGAGGACCCACTGTTCCCGCTTCTGACCGTCGACGCCGCCGGCCTCCTCCTCGACCAGGGCCAGGAGGTCCAGGTCGTTGACTTCCTTTTTCTTGTCGGCCAGCTCCTTGAAGCGGGTGAAGACCCGTCGCAGCCGCTCCTCGTCGAGGTCGTAGCCCAGGTCGGCGAGGTGCGCCGAGAGGGCATGCCGGCCCGACAGCTTGCCAAGGACGATGGAGCTGGCCACCAGGCCCACGTCTTCCGGCCGCATGATCTCGTAGGTCAGGGCGTTCTTCAGGACCCCGTCCTGGTGGATGCCGGACTGGTGGGCGAAGGCGTTGGCCCCGACGATGGCCTTGTTCGGCTGGACCTTGAGGCCGGTCAGCCGGCTCACCAGGTGGCTGGTCCGGGTGATCTGCCTGGGGTCGACGCCCGTCGTGCGGTCGTACCGGCCGCGCCTGGTCCGCAGGGCCATGACCACCTCCTCGAGGGAGGCGTTGCCGGCCCGCTCGCCGATCCCGTTGACGGTGCACTCGACCTGGGTGGCCCCGGCCTCGATGGCCGCCAGGGAATTGGCGGTGGCCAGGCCGAGGTCGTCGTGGCAGTGGACGCTGAAGCAAAGGTCCGTGCCCCGCGGGCCCTCGACCCGCTCGCGGAGGTGACGGATCAGGGCCGCGAACTCTTGCGGGGTCGTGTAGCCGACGGTGTCGGGGACGTTCAGGATGGTCGCGCCGCCCCGCGCCGCCTCGCGGAAGACCCGGACCAGGAAATCGGGGTCGGAGCGGGTGGCGTCCTCAGCCGAGAACTCCACCTCCGCTCCAAGCGCAGCGGCGTAGGCGACGGCTTCATGGGTCGCCCGGAGGACCTCGTCGGGTGACATCTTCAGCTTGTGGACCATGTGGATGTCGGAAGTGGCGATGAAGATGTGAAGGCGGGGCCGTTCTGCCCCGCGGACGGCCTCCCAGGACCGGTCGATGTCGGCGCGGTCGGTCCGGGCCAGGCCGGCCACGGTCACCCCGCGCACCTCGCCGGCCACGGCCTTGACCGCGGCGAAGTCACCGGGCGAGGAGATGGGGAAGCCGGCCTCGATGACGTCGACGCCCAGGCGGACCAACTGCCGGGCCACTTCGAGCTTCTCGGAAACGGTCAGGGCGACGCCGGGGGACTGCTCCCCGTCGCGCAGCGTCGTGTCGAAGATGCTGACGCGGGCGGCCGTTCCGGCCGAGGGCCCGGGCTCAGCGCCGGTCTCGGCCGGATGGTCGGGGTCGGACACGGCCCTCACCTCTTTTGGCCTTGCTTGAGCCAGGGCATCATCGCCCGCAGCTCGGCCCCGACTTTCTCGATGGGATGGTCGGCCTCGCGCGCCTTGATGTTGGTGTAGGAAGGCCGCCCGGCCTTGTTCTCCAGGATCCACTCCCGGGCGAACTCGCCGGACTGGACTTCCTTGAGGATCTTCTTCATCTCCGCCTTGACCGCGTCGTTGATGACCCGCGGGCCGCGCGAGTAATCGCCCCACTCGGCCGTGTCGCTGACCGAGTAGCGCATCCAGGACAGGCCGCCCTCGTAGATGAGGTCGACGATCAGTTTGAGCTCGTTCAGACACTCGAAATAGGCGATCTCCGGCTGGTAGCCGGCTTCGGTGAGGGTCTCGAACCCGGCCTTGATGAGGGCGGTCACGCCACCGCAGAGGACGGTCTGCTCGCCGAAGAGGTCGGTCTCGGTCTCCTCGCGGAAGGTCGTCTCGATGACGCCGGCCCGGGTGCAGCCGATGCCGCGGGCGTAGGCCAGGGCGAGGTCCTTGGCCTTGCCGGTGTGGTCCTGGTAGACGGCGAGAAGCCCGGGGACGCCGGCCCCGTCGACGTACATCCGGCGGAGGAGGTGCCCGGGGCTCTTCGGGGCGATCATGAAGACGTCGACGTCGGCAGGCGGGACCACCTGGTTGTACAGGATGGTGAAGCCGTGCGAGACGACCAGGGCCTTGCCGGCGGTCAGGGACGGCTTGAGGTCGCGCTCGTAAACCTCGGCGTGCTTGTCGTCCTGCATCAAAATGACGATGATGTCGGCCTGGGCGGCGGCTTCGGCGGTGGCGGCCACCTTCAGCCCGTCGGCCTTGACCTGCTCCCAGCGCGGGCTGGTCGGGCGCAGGCCGACGACCACGTCGACCCCGCTGTCGTGGAGGTTCTGGGCCTGGGCGTGGCCCTGGCTGCCGTAACCGATGACGGCGACCGTCTTTCCCTTGAAGAGACCGAGATCGGCATCCTGGTCGTAATAAACGCGGTTCATTGTTGAATCCCCCTCTTGAGTGTGGTCAGGCCCGGTGAGGCCGGCCCGAGTGGTGGCAATCCTGGTGATGTCAGTCCCTGAACCGCGCCGCGCCGGCCGGACAGGGCGGTGATGTTGGCCCCGCGCTCCATGGCGATCTGGCCGGTCCTGGCCACTTCCATCAGCCCGAACTCGCGAAGCAGAGCCAGCAGCGCGTCGACCTTCTCGCGGTCCCCCGAGACCTCGACCACCACCGACCGGCGGTTGACGTCGATGATCCGCGCGCGGAAGAGGCTGACCAGTTGGACGATCTGGTCGCGGCGGGCGGCGTCGGCGTGCACCTTGATCAGCGCCAGTTCGCGGGCCAGAGTGGTCGACGGGGAGAGGTCGGAGACCTTACGAACGTCGATGAGCTTGTGGAGTTGCTTGGACACCTGCTCCTGGACGCGGGCGTCCCCCTCGAAGGTGATGGTCATCCGCGAGATGGCCGGGTCGTCGGTGACCCCGACGGCCAGGCTCTCGATGTTGAAGCCACGCCGGGCGAAGAGCCCCGCGACCCGGGCCAGGACGCCCGGGGTGTTCTGGACGAGGACGGCGATTACTTGCTTCATCTGCTCACGCTCCTGGGTCGGAAATAACAAAAAGACCCCGAGACAAATTCCAGGTAGGAACTTGCCGAGGGTCTTTTCTACCCACGGTGTGCCGCCGGTCGACCAGTGAGGGACTCGCCCCCTCACTCGCGACGACCGCCGGTTGAGCCGCTCGGTCCAGACCGCAGGAACGGTTTCTCTGTCCCGCCGGAGCGCGGAACCCTAGGCTCACTTCCATGTACTGGCCGCCAAAGAGCCTTCTGCAACGGCCAGATATTGGTGATATGATATTGAAGAACCCCTATTCGCGACTCCTCTCCGGATTCCTCTCTTGGTCCGCGGATATTTTCGCGGAGGCCTCAGCGCCGGCCGGAAACGACCCGAGCAGCTTGACCGTCGAGGCCTTGGTGGCCAAGTCCTGCAGGGCCAAGGTGACGTCCCGGTCATTGACGTGGCCATCGAACTCGGCGTGGAACACATACTCCCACGGTCGCTCCCGGCTGGGGCGCGACTCCAACTTGGTCAGGTTGATCGACCGGCAGGCCAGTGTTCCCAGGCACCGGTAGAGGGCGCCGGGCCGGTTCGGGGTGGAGAAGACGACGGCCGTCTTGTTGCGTTCCCCGCGCGGCGCGGCCTCGCGGGCCACGACAAAGAAACGCGTCGCGTTCTCCCGCTGAGTCTGGATGTTCTCGGCCAGCACATCGAGGCCGTAAAGGCCCGCCGCGCGCCGGCTGGAGACGGCCGCGGCCCCGCGCAGCCCGCGGTCCCTGAGCATGCGGGCGCTCCCGGCGGTGTCGCCGGCGGCCACGGGCTCGAAGCCGTGCTCCCGCAGGAAGGAATCGCACTGAGCGAGGGCCTGCGGGTGCGAGTAGACCCGGCTTATCTCTCGCAGGGACTGCCCCGGCAGGGCGACCAGGCAGTGGTTGACCGGCAAGAGGACCTCTCCCCGGATGACCAGGTCCGAGGCCCGCATGAGGTCGTAGGTCTCGTAAATGCTGCCGGCCAGCGAATTCTCGACGGGGACCACCGCCGCCCGGGCCGTCCCCGATTCCACGGCGGCGAAGGCGTCGGCCAGCGTCCGGCTCGGGAGCGTGGCCGTCTCCCCGAAGCTGATGAGGACGGCGTCCTCGCTGTTGGCGCCTGGCTCACCTTGATAGGCCACTGGTTTCCCGGGTCCCATGGGCTTCAACCCCTTGCCTCTGTCATGGGTGTAATTGCCGAGGATTATAGCACGCTTCGGGACGGCCCGGCAAGGGGAACTCACCTCGGCCTGTAGAAATAGCACCGCATGAAGACGGACAACCCCGCCGGCGGAGCCCGGGCCAACCGAGCCCTCCTCTTCGACCTCGACGGCACCCTCTGCGACACCCTGCCCCTCATCTACGACGCCTTCCGCGACGTGCTCCTCCGCCACACCGGGCGGCGCTACGAGGACGCCGAGATAAGGCCGCTCTTCGGCCCACCCGAGGAGGGCGTGGTCAGGCGGGTTCTGTCCGGCCCCGCGGCCGACGAGGCCCTCCGCCAATACCTGGACCTGTACCAGGAAAGGCACGCGCGCCACGTCTCGGTCTTCCCCGAACGCGGCCGCGACCTGGCCGCGCTGCGGGCGGCCGGGATGTCCCTGGGCATCGTCACCAGCAAGGGCATCGGGACAGCCCGCATCAGCCTCAAAGAGACCGGCCTCGACGGGCTCTTCGACATCGTCCTCACCGGCAGCGTCGGCTTCAAGCCCAAACCGGCCCCGGACGGAATCCACCTCGCCCTGCGGGCGCTGGGCGTCGAGCCGGGCCGGGCGGCCTACGTCGGCGACACCCTGGCCGACATCAAGGCCGCGCGGGCGGCCGGCTGCACGGCCGTCGGCGTCCTCTGGCAAGACCACCCCGATGAGCGCCTCTCCGCCCACGGCTCGGGGGCCGACCATCTCTTCGCCCGCTGGGATGACTTCGTCACCTGGGCCCGAGAGTGGGCCGCGAACTGACGACGCCCCGACCCCAAGACACGATAAAGCCCCCGCCATCCGGCCAGGCCGGGGACGGGAGGCTCTTGTGTTCATCGATCAGGCCCCGCTGACCGAGGCCAGGAGCTGCCGCGAGAACTCGTGGAGCTGACTCGAGACGGTGGCGATCTGATTCGCCGCCTGGGTCAGCTTGTCGGCCGCCTGGTTCTGGCCGGCGGTGACCTGCTCTGTGACCTGCTTCATCTCCACGGCCTGGTCGAGGATCTGGTTCATCGTCGTGTCGATGTTTCCCAGCGTCCCGGTTATCTGCTTGGCCGACTTTCCGCTGGACTCCGCCAGCTCCCGGACGCGCTCGGCGACCACGGCGAAGCCACGTCCGTGCTCGCCCGCCCGGGCCGCTTCGATGGCCGCGTTGAGGCCGAGGAGCCTGGTCTCGTCGGCGACGGTCTTGATGAACTCGATGACCTCGCCGGTCTCGCGGACGTGCTTCTGGCCCTCGTTGGAGACCTCGGCCAGGGACTGCGACCGCCGCAGCAGGTCCTGCGCGTTCTGGGCCATCTCCCGGATGGGGGCCTCGATCTCACCGATGGTGGCGGTGAGCGTCTCGCCCACTCGGGACAGGCCGTCGGACTGCTCTTGCAGGCTGTTCATGACCTGCTCCCGGCTGTTGACCAGGAGCATGATCAACCGGGCGACGCTCGAATCGCAGACCGCCGTCCCGGGCTGTCTGTGCTGGTAGATGGAGTCGGCGACCTCCTGGACCCCGGTGGCCTCGATGACCACCTGCAGACCCGGGTGGGCCAGCAACTCGTCCACCTTTGTCGTCGTCCTGACGCCCAGCTGCCGCCCGAGGACCATTCCGGGGGCCTCCTCGGTGCGGTCGGCGATGCCGATGATATTGACTTCCGGGACTCCTCTGAGAACCTTGAGAATCGATGTGCCGCCCCGGCCGGCTCCGACGATGGCCACGTTGACCAACCTGGATCGCTCCGTTTCGCTGGGCTGTCTGCCTTTGAGGACTGACTTGGCCCCTGGGGACGGGATCGGGGAAGGTGAATCTGTGCCCTCATTCACATTATCGGTCAAGAACGCTTGGGACTTTACGGGGCAGCGCATGGTTGAGGAAGGAACGCGCGGGTGCGGCCTAGAAAGAACCCTCTGAGCCCCATCTAGCAGGTCGGCCATCATGAGACGCCGCGACCGACGCCGCGGCCGGCGCCGCGGCCGGCGTCGCGGCCGGCGGGGGAAAGGAGCCCTGCGGTTGAAGGATATCCGGCGGTTTCTGCTCGGGCCACCGCTCAGGAGCGTGGAGGCCAGGCACCAGCGGCTGACCAAAGCCAAAGCCCTGGCCGTGTTCTCGTCCGATGCCCTATCCTCGGTCGCCTACGCGACCGAGGAAATCCTCCTTGTCCTCGTCGCCGCGGGCGCCGGCGCCCTCTGGCTGTCCGTACCCATCACCTTGTCCATCATCGCCCTCTTGGGCATCGTCGCCGTCTCCTATCGGCAGACCATCCACGCCTATCCGTCGGGCGGAGGCTCCTACATCGTGGCCAAGCACAACCTCGGGGTGCTCCCGGGGCTCGTGGCCGGGTCCGCCCTCCTGGTCGACTACGTCCTGACGGTCGCCGTCAGCGTGGCTGCCGGGGTGGCCGCCATCACCTCGGCCTTCCCGGCCTTGGCCCACCACCGCGTGGGGATCGCCCTCATCTTCATCGCCCTCATCACTCTGGCCAACCTGCGCGGGGTGAGGGAATCGGCGAACATCTTCGCCGCCCCCACGTACTTCTTCATCGGCAGCATCGCCCTGGTGCTCCTGGCCGGGCTCGGACGGTGGCTCCTGGGGGGCAACCCGGCCGAGGCCGCGGTGGCTGCGAGCGCGGCGGCGGGGCCCGTCGAGGGTGGCGGGGCGATCGTCCCGCTGAGCCTGTTCGTGGTCCTCCGGGCCTTCGCCTCAGGCTGCGCGGCGATGACCGGTGTCGAGGCCATCTCCAACGGCGTTCCCGCCTTCAAAGAACCCGAGTCACACAACGCGGCGACCACCCTGACCTGGATGGCCATCATCCTGGCGACGATGTTCATCGGCATCTCCCTGCTCGCCGTGGCCTTCGGCATCCGGCCGAGCGGTGAGGAGACGGTCATCTCGCAGATCGCCCGCGTTGCTTTCGGCCGCGGCGTCCTCTACTACGCGGTCCAATTCAGCACGGCGCTCATCCTCGTCCTGGCCGCCAACACCAGCTACGCCGATTTCCCGCGGCTGGCCTCGCTGATGGCCAAAGACGGCTTCCTGCCCCGCCAGTTCGCCAACCGCGGCGACCGCCTGGTCTTCAGCAACGGCATCATCATCCTCGGGGTCCTGTCCGGCCTGTTGGTGGCGATTTTCGGCGGGCGGACCCACGCCATGATCCCGCTCTACGCCGTGGGCGTCTTCCTGTCGTTCACCCTGTCCCAGAGCGGCATGGTCAGACACTGGCTGAAGACCGACGAGCCGGGACGCCTGCTGCACGCGGTGGTCAACGGCCTGGGGGCGACGGCCACCGGCCTCGTCCTCCTGGTCATCGCCGGCAGCAAGTTCATCTACGGGGCCTGGGCGGTGGTCATCCTCATCCCGCTGCTGGTCTGGATGCTCACCAGGGTCCGCGTCCACTACGACGAAGTGGCCGCCGAGCTGGCCATCACGCCAGAGGAACTGGGCGGGTCGCTGCCGGTCATCGAGCACGACGCCGTAGTCCCGGTGGCCAGCATCAACCGGGCCCTGATCGACGCGCTGCAATACGCGAAGTCCCTCTCCTCACGGGTCTACGCGATTCACGTGACCATCGACCCGAAGGAAGGCGAGCGGATGAAGCGCGAGTGGGAGAAATGGGGGTTCGGCGTCCCCCTGACCGTGCTCTACTCGCCCTACCGGTCGCTCATCCGGCCCCTGATCGAGTTCATCGACCGGATCGACCGCCGCCACCCCAAGGCCCTCGTGACGGTGGTCCTGCCGGAGTTCGTGCCGAGCCGCTGGTGGCACGTCCTGCTGCACAACCAGGCCGCCCTGAGCATAAAGACGGCCCTCCTCTTTCGGAGGGGGACCATCGTGACCAGCGTTCCCTATCATCTGCACGGCGCGACGCCGCCCGAACCACCACCGGCCTGAATCGCCGACGTGGCCCATCGGACGGACCGGCCGCGGGCGGAAGCCCGCGGCCTTTTCATGTCATTCGTCCTCGTACGTCGTTTCGTGCCTGGACTCGCGGCGCGCCTGTCGGCCAAGGACCTTCTTTCGCAGGCGGACGGCCTTGGGCGTGACCTCGACCAACTCGTCCTCGTTGATGAACTCCAGGGCCTGCTCCAGCGAGAGGCGGCGGGGCGGGGTCAGGCGGACGAGCTCCTCGCCCGTGGACGAGCGGATGTTGGTGGCGTGCTTCTTCTTGCAGACATTGAGGTCGATGTCCTTGTCGCGGGCGGCTTCGCCGACGATCATGCCCTCATAGACGTCCTCACCGGGTCCAAGGAAGAAGGTCCCGCGGTCCTCCAGGTGCTGAAGGGCGTAACCCGTGGCCGTGCCGCGCTCCCAGGCGACCAGGGAGCCGGTGCGCCGCTCGGGGACCGTTCCGCGGTGCTCGCCGTAGCCGTGGAAGGTATGGTACATCAGGCCGTAGCCCTTGGTGTAGGTCAGGAACTCAGAGCGGAAGCCGATCAGGCCACGGGCCGGGATGAGGGCGTCGACGCGGACGCGCCCGCCGCGGGCGTTCATGTTGACCAGCTCGCCGCGCCTGGTCCCGAGGTGCTCCATGGTCCGCCCGAGGAACTCGTCAGGCACATCGATGACCAGGTCCTCGAGGGGCTCGAGGAGCTGCCTCTTGCCGTTCGAGCCGGTCACCTGCTTGAAGATGACCTGGGGCTTGGAGACGCCCATCTCGTAACCCTCGCGGCGCATGTTCTCGATGAGGATGGACAGGTGCAACTCGCCGCGGCCGCTGACCTTGAAGGCGTCCGGCGAGTCCGTCTCCTCGACCTTCAGGGCCACGTTGGACTCGAGCTCGCGGGCCAGGCGGTCGCGGAGGTGGCGCGAGGTCAGGTAGGTGCCCTCGCGGCCGGCGAAGGGGCTGTCGTTGACCCGGAAGGTCATCGACAGCGTGGGCTCCTCGACGGTGATGGGCGGGAGCGGGTCGGGGTGCTCGGGGTCGGTCACCGTCTCGCCGATGCCGACGCCTTCCAGGCCCATCAGAGCGACGATCTCGCCGGCCGAGGCGGCCTGGACCTCGACCCGTTTCAGGCCCTCGAAGACGAAGACCTTGGCGACCCTGGCCGAGCGGACCGCCGGCGGGCCGGCGGCGGCCGCTGCACTCGGGCCCGCGGCCGTCCCCGTGGCGGGTTCCGCGCCCGGCACCTCGCCGAGGCTGACGGCGACGTTCATCCCCGGCCGCACGGTGCCCCGGGCGATGCGCCCGATGACGATGCGGCCGACGTACTCGTCGTAGTCGAGGTTGGAAATGACCATCTGGAACGGTCCGTCCGGGTCGCCCGAGGGCGCCGGCACGGTGTCGACGATGGCTTCGAGGAGCGGCAGAATGTCCCCGTTCCCGTCGCCGGGGGCCAGGTGGGCCGTGCCCCGCCGGGCGTCCGTGTAGATGACGGGAAAGTCGATCTGCTCATCGTCGGCCCCGAGCGAGATGAACAGGTCGAGGACCTCGTCGACGACCTCCTCCGGCCGCGCGTCCGGGCGGTCGATCTTGTTGATGACCACCACCGGCTTGAGCTTCTGGGCCAGGGCCTTGGAAAGGACGAAGCGCGTCTGCGGCATCGGCCCCTCGAAGGCGTCGACGACGAGAAGGGCCCCATCGACCATCGACAGGATGCGCTCGACCTCGCCGCCGAAGTCGGCGTGGCCCGGCGTGTCGACGATGTTTATCTTCAGGTCCTTGTAGCGAATGGACGTGTTCTTGGCGAGGATGGTGATGCCCCGCTCGCGCTCGAGGTCGTTCGAGTCCATGACCCGTTCGACCAAGCGCTCATTGGCCCGGAAGACGCCCGACTGCCGGAGCATACCGTCGACGAGCGTGGTCTTGCCGTGGTCGACGTGGGCGATGATGGCCACGTTGCGGAGGTTCGCCGCCTTGAGGGTATTGCCGACGCTCATCTTGATGTCACCCATTGATAGCCTGTCCACCATCCAGCGGTCAAAACTAGAAAAAGGCCCGGTCTGGCGGCCCGTTTCCCTGATAAATATACTTGACGCCCGGCGGGGTGTCAACAACCGGCGCGGCGCCCTAGAACGGAATCGCGAAGCGCGCCATGAACCAGGCGTCGCCCCGCGGGCGCCGGGCAAAATAGGCCTGGCGCTGGGCCGCAGTTGCCTGGCGGACGAGCCCGAAGAGGGTCTCGCGATAGCGGAAGGAGGCCAGCAGGTCGAGGGTCTTGGCCAGTCGGGCCTCGCTGAAGTGGCTGTAGGCCATACGGAGCAGGTTGTAGTGGGCGTCCCACATGGTCACCCGGTAGGGGTGGCGCGGCCGGAAGAGGTGCCCGACGACGACCCCCGGCACGACCACCGCTGCGTGGCCGAACAGCCAGAGCTTCAGGGAAATCTCCTCGTCCTCGTGGCCCCAGGTCATGAAGCCGTGGTCGAAGCCGCCGATGTTGTGGAAGACGTCCGACCGGAAGGCCATACAACCGCCAGGCAGGAGGGGCACGGCCGCCGCGCCCGCGGACGGTTTCAGCCAGGTGACCTCGAGACGCTCGCTCCACGTTTCGCCGAAGCCGGTCCGCGTGGGCGAGTCGATGGCGCTGAGACCCGGCGAAACCGCGCCGACGGGGCCGTCCGAGGCGGCGACGGGCGCCTCGAAGCCCGTCAGGAGCCCGTCCAGCCAGCCCGGCGGGAAGCGCAGGTGGGCGTCGCAGAAAACGAGGTACTGCCCGCGGGCGACCCGCGCGCCCAGGTTGCGCGCCTGGGCGGCGCCGATGCCCGAGGTGCGCATGACGGTCAGGGGAAAGCGGTAGACCGGCGAAAGGCCGTTGCAGCAGCCGTCGCCTGAGCCGTCGTCGACGACGATGGCCTCCAGGGTGGCCTCGGTCGGCGAGGCGTGAAGCGACTCCAGCGTCTCGGCGACGTTCCGGCCCTCGTCGCGGGCGGGCATGATGACACTGGCGAGTGGCGGTAGGGCAGTGTTCCGGTACAAGGGCGTCCCTCGCTTGGCGGTCCGGCCCGGGCGCGGCCGGCGGGGCCCGACCGCGGCCGGCTGGGCCCGACCACGGACGGCGGGGGTGGACCTACTGTCATGCTATGAACGCCCGGCGGGGGCGGTCAAAACGGGGGATGCTAACGCCGGGTGATGAGCCGTGCGGACCAGACGACTCCTGACCATCATCGCGCTCGTGGCCATCATCGGCGTCTTTCTGGGCCTCGCCACCGGTTATGTCTATCGCTGGCGGGCTCCGGAGGACAAGAAGGGGGCACCGGCGCCCGGTGGGCCGCGGCCCGGGACCGAACCCGCGCCCGGCCAGCCCGGGCCGACCGGGCCCGACCCCAACGGGCCCAACCGGCCGCCCCCGGGACCCGACCAGCCCATCCCGCCCCAGGTCACCCCCGGTCCGCCGGTGCCGGTGATCGACCAACTGGCGAGCGCGGCGGGCGGGACCGGCGCGGGGGCCGCCTCCACGGGTGCCGCCGGCTCGGCCAAGCGCGCCACGAAAAGCATCGCCCTCACCTTCGACGCCGGTTGGGTCTACGACACCACCGGCGAGCTTCTGGACATCCTCGACCGCGAAGGCGTCCGGGCGACCTTCTTCCTGCGGGCCAAATGGGTCGAGGACCACCCGGACCTGGCCAGGGCCATCGCCGCCCGCGGCCACCTGGTCGGGGATCACTCCTTCAGCCACCAGGACATGACCCGGCTGACCCCTGAGGCCAGGGAGGCCGAACTGACGCGCTCGGAGGCCGTCTTCCAGAGCGTCCTCGGGCGCAAACCCACCCTCTTCCGGCCGCCCTACGGCGCCTATGACCGGGTCCTCCTGGGCGAGTTGAACAGCCACGGCTACCGGGCCGCGGTCATGTGGACCATCGACAGCCTGGACTGGGAGGAGCCCGGGGCCGACAAGGTCGGCGCCAAAGTCCTCAAGAACGCCCGCGACGGGGCCATCGTCCTGATGCACATCGGGTCTCACGACGGCCTGAAGGCCCTCCCGGCCATCATCGAAGGTCTGCGCCGCGACGGCTATCAGTTCGTCCGGCTCGACGCGATCGGGGGGTAGGTTCGCCAAGGCAGGGGCGGCGCTGGTGACCGGCGAAACCCAAAGCCGGGCCCGATAAGGCCCGGCGGGGGGTTCAGAGAGTGGGCTTCAAATGGGGTGACCGGTTCAACTCGTCCGTGGACGTGGAATCGGCCAGACGTTTCGTCCTCGAGCACGGCACGGCGCGGGAGAGGGCCGCGGTCTTGTGGGTGCTGGACCGCGCCCGGCCCGAGGCGGCCGTCGTTGCGGACTTCCTGGCCGGGCAGCGACCCGACGGCGGCTTCGGCGGCAT
>JAJZPE010000212.1 GCA_021811325.1 Bacillota bacterium | reverse complement strand
ACCTGGGGCAGCTTCTCGCGGATGAAACGGGCGATGGCCCTGGCGTTCTCTTCGTCGTCGGTGTGCCCGGGGATGACCGGCACCCGGATCCAGGCCGGTACGCCCGCCGCACCCAGCCGCGCGGCGATCTCGTCGATGAGGCCGAGGCCGACCCCGGTCATCGCCTCGTGTTTGGCCGGGTCGCGCTGCTTCAGGTCGAAGAGGACGAGGTCGACGGCGGCGATGAGCCGGGCGAAGGCCTCGGCGGGCACCAGGCCAGAGGTATCGAAGGCCACGTGGACCCCGGTCGCCCGCAGCCGCCGGGCGGCTTCGACGACGAAGGCGGCCTGCAGGCCGGCCTCGCCGCCGGAGAAGGTCACCCCGCCGCCTGAGGTGCGGAAGAAGACCTCGTCGCGGATGAGCTGGGCGACCAAAGCCCCGACCTCGACCTTGCGTCCGACGACCTCGATGGCCTTCCGCGGGCAGGCCTGGGCGCAGGCGTGGCCGCAGCTCGGGTCGTCGTGGCCGGCAAGGCAGCGGGCGCGGTCGATGACGGGGGTGGGCGTGGCGGCGGGCGTGGGGGTGGGGGCGGGCGTGGGCCCTGGGGCGATGGCCTTCTCCGGGCAGGCGGCGACGCAACTCAGGCAGTGGGCGCAGCGGGCCGCCGTCCAGGCCAGCTGAGTCTGGGCCACGAGGCCCTCGGGGTTGTGGCACCACCGGCAGCGCAGCGGGCAGCCCTTCATGAAGACCGTCGTCCGCAGGCCGGGGCCGTCTTCGGTCGAGAAGCGCTGGACGTTGAAGATGCGGGCGCTGAGGGCGCCGGGCGCGGCCGCGCCGCCGGCCAAGCGCGCGTCCCCGCTCAAGCCCGGTGGCTCTCCCTGGCGATGAGCTCGTCCTGCAGCTCGCGCCCGAGGCTGACGAAGTAGGCGTTGTAGCCGGTCACCCGGACCAGGAGGTTGCGGTACTCGTCCGGGTCCTGCTGGGCCGCCCTGAGGGTCGCGGCGTCGAGGATGTTCACCTGCAGGGCCGTCCCACCGGCCTGGCCGTAAGCCCGGAGGAGGGCGGCGAACTTCCTGCGGTGCTCGGGGTCGGCCAGGACGGCGCGGGAGAAAGACATCGTGTGGGAGGCGCCGTTGGGGGCCGAGGCCAGCCCAAGGGCCCCGACCGAGCGGATGACCGCCGTCGGGCCGTTGGTGTCGCGCCCGGCGACCGGGCAGACCCCGTTGGACAGGGCGCGGCCGCGCGGCCGGCCGTCGGGTGTGGCCGCGAGCAGCGGGGCGTAGCCGATCCAGTAGTTCCAGGAAAGGTAGCCGCCGCGGAAGCGCCTGCCGGTGGCCGGCGAGACGTGCTTCATCGCGTCCTCGGTCCACACCAGAGAGAGCTCGCGGGCGAGGTCGTCGGCGTAGGGTTCGTCGTTGCCGAACTTCGGGGCGTGGTTGATCAGGATGTCCTGCAGCTTCTCGTGCCCGTCGAAGTTGGCCCGGAGGGCGGCCAGGAGGTCGGCCATCTTCACCCGGCCCTCTTCGAAGACCAGCTTCTTCACGGCGGCCACGGAATCGGCCAGGGTGGCCAGGCCGACCCCCTCGAGGGTGATGAAGTTGTGGACGGGTCCAGCGTTGGTGACGTCGCGGCGCTTGTCGATGCAGCCGTCGACGAGGAGCGAGAGGTACGGCGTGGGCTCGAAGCGCGAGCGGACGGCGTCGGCCTCGGCGGCCAGGTCGATGATGGTCCTGCAAACCGCCAGGAGCTGCGCCTTGACGGCGGCCGTGAACTGCTCAGCCGTCGCGAACGCCGTCGGGTCGCCGGTCCGCGGCCCGATCTGCCTGCCGGTGGCCAGGTCCTTGCCGTCGTTAAGGGCCAGCTCGACCGCCTTGGCCAGGTTGACGTTGGCGTCGACGGTACCCGAGCGGTCGTTACCCTGCAGGGTGTTCTCCAGGCAGCCGACCGGGGCATAGTCCCAGAGCTGGTCCTCGGGCAGGCCGGCGGTGCGCAGCCCGGCGATGGCGTTCTCGTCGAAGTTGAGGAGGAACGGCGACCCCTGGGCCTCGGCGATGAGCTCGACCACCTGGTCCAGGAGGTCGTCTGGGGTGCCGCGGTGGAGCCTGATGTTCGGCTTCGGCTCGAGGAGGTTCATCTCCCCGATGACCTCGAGGATCAGGCGGGTCAGGTCGTTGGAGGCGTCGCGGCCGTCCGGGCCCAGGCCGCCGACCGTGAGGAGCTGGCCGAAGCCGGAGTTGATGCCCTGGTTCGTCCCGACCCGGCCCTGGTAGTCATAGGCGTAGTTGTGCTTGATCCAGTAGCAGTCGAGGAGTTCGCGGGCCCGGTCGCGGTCGATGGCCTGCAGCTCCAGGTCCTGCCGGTAGTAAGGGTAGAGGTACTGGTCGATGCGGCCGTGGGAGAGGCCGGCCCCCGGGTACGACTCGGCCGCCATGACCAGCATGTGGGTGAACCACAGGGACTGCAGGGCTTCCCAGAAGTTGCGGGCCGGCTCCCACGGGACCCGGTCGCAGTTGGCGGCGATGGTCTCCAGCTCGGCCCGGCGGCCTGGGTCGGCCTCGGTCGCCGCCAGGCTGCGGGCCTCGGCGGCGTAACGGCGGGCGATGATCTGCGGGGCCTCGCACGATAGGCGCAGGGCCTCGAGGAAGGCCCGCTCGGCGGCCGGGGCGTCGGCGGGGAGCGCCTTCAAAGCGGCCTCGACCTCGGCGGCGACGCCGGCGAAGCCGACCCGGAGGATCTTCTTGTAGTTCGGGATGATGTGGCCGGGGATGGCCCCGGCGTTGCCGACCCCGACGTTGTGGGTCTCGACGACATGCTTGACGAAGGCGTCCTCGGCCTTTCGCCACTCGGCCACCTCGGGCTTGGCCAGGGCCCGCGAGAGGGCCGTGTTGAACTGGCCACCGACGATGAGCTCGCCGTCGAGGATCTGCACCGGCAGGTGTTTCTCAAGGACAATGTTTAGAAAGGCGGCCCGGCGCACGGGGATGGGCCGCTCGAAGAAGTCCGCCGGCACCTCGACCCGCTCGGCCATGGCCAGGAGAGAGTCGCTGAAGGCCGGGAGGAAGACGAAGGTCTCCGGGACCACGCCCCAGTTGTGCGGGGAGAAGACGAAGTCCCACGGGACTCCCGTCGTGTAGGCCCGGACCTCGTTGCGGAAGTACTCCCGGTCGCGGAACGAGAAGAACTCGTCGCGCAGCTTCCGGACGCGGGGGCTGAGCCCCTTGGCCGCGGTCCAGAGTTCGTCTTTGGGTGCCGGGGTGACGGCCATGCGAAAGCCTCCTTCACGGCGTCGGGCGGGGCGTCGGGCCAGGGCCGCCTCTCGCTGCGTACTTTCTGCGGGATGGGGGGATTTCCTGCACTGAACGAAGCACCTCCGGACTGAGGAGTGCACTGGAGGACTGTCACTTTGGATTGAGGCCCTCACGCAAGACGACGATATGGCCTCGCCTGACCGGCGAGGCCATTTTTCCTTTCCGAGGAGGCGTCTTGCGGGACCGACTGGATCTGGATGCGCCCTGCTCCGGCAACGCGACGCAGCTAAAGCCCAAGACTTGTCGAAGCATGGCGAACCTCGTCGAGCGATGAACCTTAAGAGATCGTACCTCCTAACCGAC
>JAJZPE010000032.1 GCA_021811325.1 Bacillota bacterium | reverse complement strand
GCTCCCCGAGGGGCGTGTTGTAACCCTGTGGCAGGCTCATGATGAAGTCGTGGATCTGGGCCGCCTTGGCCGCCCTGGTCACCTCGTCAAGCGACGCGTTGGCCCGCCCGTAGGCGATGTTGTCGCGGATAGAGGCGGCGAAGAGGAACGGCTCCTGGGAGACGACGCCGATCTGCTTGCGGAGGGTCTCCAGCTTGACCCGGCGGACGTCGATGCCGTCGATCACGACCGCCCCCTGGTTGGCGTCGTAGAAGCGCGGGATGAGGCTGATCAGGCTGGACTTCCCCGAACCGGTGCCGCCGAGGATGGCGACTATCTCGCCCGGCTTGGCCTCGATGTCGAGGTTGCGGAGGACCGGGTGCTGTGGGTCGTAGCCGAAGGTGACGTCCCTGAAGCGGACCGCGCCCTTGAGGGGCGGCATCGGGACGGCGTCCGGGGCGTCGTGGACCTCGGCCCGCGTGTCGAGGATTTCGAAGACCCGCTGGCCGGCCGCGATGGCCCGCTCCGACAGGCTGACCAGGAAGCCCAGCATCCGCACGGGCTGGATGAATTGGGTCAGGTAGGAGTTGAAGGCGACGAAGCCGCCGAGGGTCAGGACCCCAAGGATGACGTCGCGGCCGCCGAACCAGAGGATGAACGTCGTCGCCAGGCCGGTCAGGAAATTGAAGTAGGGCATGAAGAAGGCCTGGATGCGGACGGCGGTGAGGTTCTTGCTCATGTAATCCCGGTTGTCCCGGGCGAACTCCTCGGTCTCGTGCGGTTCGCGGGCGAAGGCCTTGACCACGCGGATGCCGGTGATGTTCTCCTGGAGGGTGATGGTCAGGACGGCCATCTGCTGCTGGATGGCCGTGAACATCGGCCTGATGCGGCGCTGGAAGAGGATGACCGCGTGGGCCAGGAAGGGCATGGTGACCATCGAGATCAGGGTCAACTGCCAGTTCATCGTGAAGAGGATGATCAGGATGGCCAGGAAGGTGATGAGGTTCGAGAGGAGCTGGATCATGCCCCACCCAAGGAAGCGGTTGATCAACTCGACGTCGGCGGTCAGGCGCGACATGAGCTGGCCGGTCTGGGCCTTGTCGTAGAAGCCGAAGGACAGCTGTTGCAGGTGTGAGTATAACTCGTTGCGCAAATCGTAGGTGACCCGCTGGCTCATGTACTCCATCGCGTAGCGCTGGGCGAAGGTCAGGGCCCCGCGGATGGCCGAGGCCGCCAGAATGGCCACGGCGCCGATCCAGAGGAGGTTGTAACGCCCGCCGCGGAGGACCGTGTCGATTATCCATTTGGTGACCCACGGCGTGACCAGCCCCAGGGCGGAGACGATGGCCACGAGGACCGTCGAGCCGAGGAGGATGGGCCAATACTTGACGGCGTATCTGGCGAGCCGGCGAATGGTGACCATAGGAGGCCTCCAGGGGTCAGTCTGGGCGCTTGGAGCGGGCGCGCCCGGCGGAACGCGGCGTGCGGCCTTTGGGCTTCTTAGTGGCGGCGGTCGGGGCCGGGGCGTCCGGGATCGGGGCGTCCGAGGCCGGGCCTCCATCGTCGCGGTTCGCGAGGAGCCGTTCGAGGCCCGACAGCTCGGCCATGGTCTCGTCGACGTAGCGGGCGATGACCTCATCCTTCACGAGGAGCAGGCCCATCTTGTGGTGTCGGCCGAAGACCAGGACCTTGTCGCCGAACTCGAGCCCGTATTCCTTGCGGGCCTCGGCCGGGATGACGATCTGCCCGCGCTCACCGACGGTGGTCGCCCCGAGGAACCGGGCTTTGAGCAGCGCTGCCAACATGTTCACCCCCAGTTAGATGTGCGTTTTGCGGGGCCTTTCTATTCGGGTAAATTACTGTCTACGAAGGTATGATACGTATGATAATTCATATTGTAAACTCAGCGGGCGGGCCCGTCAAGAAGGGGATGACCGGGACCGCCGCCACTGCTGCCGTCCTTTACGTCAAGCAACGATAGAAATATAATATCGTCATGATAGTAACAACATGATTGTAAATCAGGAGGACTTGATGATGCCTCGCAAACCGGGGGAGGAACAACTCAAAAACCGCCAGGGGCTGACGGAAGAGGAATTCCTGGCCCGCTATGACCCGGCCAAGTACGCCAGGCCATCGGTGACCGTGGATGCCGTGGTCTTCACCGTGACCGACACGCCAAAGACAAGCGCCCGCAAGCTCCCCGGAAAGGAGCTGCGAGTCCTCCTCGTCAGGCGCGGCGACCACCCCTTCATCCAGAAATGGGCCTTGCCCGGCGGGTTCATCCGGATGGGCGAGGACCTGGACCGGGCGGTGGCCCGGGAGCTCTTCGAGGAGACGGGCGTGGATCACATCTACATGGAACAGCTCTATACCTTCGGCGGTGTCAACCGGGACCCGCGGACCAGGGTGATCAGTTGCGCCCACATGTCCCTCATCGACTCCGCCCCGGTCCGCCTGAAAGCCGGCGAAGACGCCGCTGAAGCCAGGTGGTTCACCGTCAAGGAGAAGGTGGTTGAAGAAAAGAGGACCGTCCAGAACGCCGGAGAGATAAGGGCGAAGCGATACGAGCTCCTCTTTGAAAACGGGGAGGAGATGTTCTCGGCTGGCGTTGTGGTCGAGACGACCATAGAAAACACGGTCAAGAAAGTGCACCGGGAAGTGACCTATTCCGACGGCCTCGCCTTCGACCACGCCATGATCATCCAGTACGGGCTGGAGCGGCTCAAGAACAAGATCGAGTATGCGGACATCGCCTTCAACCTGATGCCGGGGCTCTTCACGCTCACCGAGCTCCAGCAGGTCTATGAGGTGATCCTGGGCCGTTCGCTCCTGATGGCGAACTTCAGGCGGAAGGTCAAGCCGATGGTCGAGGAGACCGACCTGACAAAGCGTTACGCGGGCCGCCCATCAAAACTCTACCGCTTCAACCCGCGCTGGGAAGATAAAGCCCCTTGAACCGTTAAAGGAGGAACCGGCCATGATCGAAGGTTTCATGAATGAGGCCCCATCAGAGACCACCACGCGCGCCAAGGTCATCGAGACGTTCGAAGCGATCCAGCGCTACCTTACGAGTTTGCCGAGACTCAGGCTCTCGGAGCTGCTAAGGGGCTCTGGAAGGAAGATCGGGCTTATCGTCGTCGACATGGTCGATGGCTTCTGCCGGCATGGGGACCTCGCGAGCCCGCGCGTCGAAGCCCTGGTCCCCAAAGTCACAGCCCTGGTCTCCGCCTTCAAGGACAAAGGCCTGCCGGTCATCGCCCTGGCTGATACCCACAGCCCCGAATCCCCTGAATTCGCGGTGTTCCGGCCCCACTGCGTAAGCGGGTCGATCGAGAGCGACATCGTCGAGGAACTCGGTCCAACCGCCGCTCCCAGGTGATCGTCCCGATGGACGGTGTCGACACCTTCACGGGTGGCCTGCACGACGGGGATTTCATGCACACGGTTGCCCTCTTCTCCATGCGCAACAACGGCATCGAGGTCGTCGGGGGGGTTGACCCGAAGACCGAGGAGGTATGACATGAGCGTCTTTGACGGAAAACGCCTGCCGAAGGAGACCTTCAAACTGGACGCCCAGCGGCTCCGGGCCGGCTGGTATTCCGACGCCTACTTCATGAACAGCGTCCGAATCCTTGAAGCGCTCGCCCGCGAGGGCTACGCCTTCAACGGGCAGGCCGATTTGCCGGAGCTTGACAAGAAGGAGATCAAGACCGGCGACATCGTCGTCGAAATGCAGTTCTTCACCCGCCACAAGCCGCACTCGCTGGTCGTCGGCGTCGATGAGGCTCTGGCCATCCTGGAGGGCTGCACGGGGTACTTCGAGGACGGCCAATTCATCAACACTTACCGGGACCTTGAGGTCGAAGCCGTCCAGGACGGGACGTGCGTCACCTACGACGGCGAACCCAAGCACGTCAAGCCCGTGCTGAAGGTCCGCGGCCGCTACCGCGACATTGCCGCCCTGGAAACGCCGATCCTGGGCGTCCTCACCGAAGCCACGCGGGTGGCGACCAACGTCTACGAGGTCCTGTCGGCCGCCCGCGGGAAAGACCTCCTGTTCTTCCCAGCCCGCTTCGCCCACTACAAGTTGCAGGCCCTTCACGGCTATGCCTACTCGCTGGCCGTCCGGGCCTACAATGACCGCCACAAGGGCGCATCGCACTTCTTCGTCTCCACCGACGACCAGGGCGGCTGGTGGGGCGGGAAAGGCGGCGGGACCACCTCGCACGCGTTCATCGCCTGCTTTTTGGGCGACACGGCCGAGTCGATGGTCCAGTTCGCTCGGATCATGCCCCTCGGGGTGCCGCGGATCGCCCTCGTGGACTTCCACAACGACTGTGTCGGAGAAAGTCTGAAGGTCCTGAAAAGGATGTTCGACGCCTACAACGCTCGTCGGCTGGAGGGCGACACCGAGGAGGCCGAAAAATACCGGCTCTTCGGCGTCAGGCCGGACACCTCCGGCAACATGCGCGATGCCTCCATCACCCCGACCGGCGAGCGGTCCCTCGACCTCGGGGTCAACCCGCGCCTCATCTCGCTACTCAGAAAGGCCATCGATGGGGCATGGCAGGGCTGGGGCCTTGACCCTGAAACAGCCGAGGTCGCCCGCGAGTACTGCAAGAAAATCCGGATCGTGGTCACCGGAGGGTTCAACGCAAAAAAGATCAAGCTCTTCGAGGACCTCGGCGTCCCCGTCGATATTTATGGGGTCGGATCATCGCTGCTTGAGAACTCGTCCGAGACGAACTGCGACTTCACCGCGGACATAGTCCGGGTGAAGGTGGACGGGGTCTGGCACGACCTGGCCAAGACCGGCCGGCAGGCCGCAGACAACCCAAGCTTGAAACGAGTCAAATAAGTTCCAAGAAAAGAAGAAGAGGCCTACCGCGCAAAGCGGAGGCCTCTTTCAATTCTTCACCGGGCCAAAAATTGCCAGCGACCTCAGAAAGCCACACCCGCTTCGCACCGCCTCGTGTCCCAGGTATGGTTGCCGCCCTCGCGTGGACGGAGGGAAACACCGAAGGGGCCGCGAATACCACTCTTTGAAGCGTCAATTCAGACAATTTTGGCCACCGCGCATTGCTCTTGCCTGGTGAAGCCGTGAGGTCAGGGGGGAGTCCTGTGGCTATTCCGCCCGCCGTTCCGGACAATTCCGTGGAGGCCAGCATCCGAGACGCGCTGAACCGGATGACGTTGCGCGACCCCGCCGAACCGAATTCCACCGACGTGGCCTACTACCAGGCCGGCACATACATCGGAGGTTTCCTCAGCGTCAAAGACATCGGGGACATCGCCGTCAGGCTTGGGGAACTCGGCCTCGGCCGCCCGGAATTCGTCGGGGAAGACTCCGGAAGGCTCATTTTCAAGTGGTACCAGTGCTTGACCTGTTCGTCCCTTCCCCCGATCGGGAGGACCTTCTGCTTCCTGGAAGCCGGGATCCTGGCTGGGGCCATCAGGAACGTTCTGCAGCGCCGGGTGGAGGTCAGGGAGACCAGGTGCTGGGGGACAGGCTTCGATTATTGCCAGATGGAGGCGACCGTCGGCGCAGGGAATGGCCCCATGACCGGAGAGATTCCGTTACCTTTCGCCGGTGATGACCGGCAGTTCCTGATCGATCTCACCTTTCAGGCGGTCCAGGCGGTGAAGGAGGCGCGGAGGCAGCGGCTCGCCGGGAAGGGTTCGCCGGAGGGCGGGGGCGTCGGAGGGGTTGGCGACGCCCTGTTCGAGCTGATGCCGACCGGCCTGGCAGTGGTCGACCGGCAGGGACGGATCGCCCGGGTCAACCGGGCTTGGAAAGACCTGCTGCGCGTGCGCGAAGGCCCTTCGGTCGGACGCCCGGTCTCGGAGGTCATCCCGGGGAGCCGGGCCACCGGGGTGTTGGCCACCGGCACACCGGAAATCTGGCAGGCGGGGCCGGGGAAGATCATCCTTGAAAGCCCCTTGTACAGCGGCAAGGAGGTCATTGGTGTTCTGGGCCAGGTTCTCTCCGCGGACTCCGACCTCGTCCGGCTGCTCTTGCAGCAGATGTCCAGGCTGGAGGCCGAGGTTGAGCTATACCGGGACGAGTTGCGGGAGATTGGGAGAAAGGAATACCGGTTCAATAACATCCGCAGCTTGAGCCCGGAAATGCAGGCGGTCCTGGCGGTCGCCTCGAAAGCCGTCCTGTCCAACGCCACCGTCCTCATCCTGGGCGAGAGCGGGACCGGCAAGGAGGTCCTGGCCAGGGCCATCCATAACGAAAGTGCCCGCCGGACCATGCCGTTCGTCAAGGTGGACTGCGCGGCGATACCGGCAGACCTTCTGGAATCTGAGCTTTTCGGGTACGAGGAAGGGGCCTTCACCGGGGCCCGGAGGGGTGGGAAACCAGGAAGGTTCGAGCTCGCTCGAGGTGGGACGCTGTTCCTGGACGAGATCGGCGACATGTCCCCCGTGATGCAGGCCAAAGTCCTGAGGGTCCTTCAGGACCGGGAGTGTGAACGCCTGGGGGGAACCAGCCCGACCAAGCTCGACGTCAGGGTAATCGCGGCAACCAATAAGAACCTGCCGGCCCTGGTCCACGAAGGGAAGTTCAGGGAGGACCTGTACTACCGGCTGAACGTCATCCGGCTTGAGCTGCCCCCGCTACGCTCCCGGATTCAGGATATCCCGCTCCTGATCGAGACCATCCTGAAGCGCAAAGGCGCGGACGCACCGGGGACCGCCCGCGTTTCCGCGCGAGCGATGCGGGTCTTGACGGCCCACTGCTGGCCCGGCAACGTGAGGGAACTTGAGAACGTGCTCGAGCGAGCCGTCGTCCTTTCGGGCGGGGAAATCGGGCCCGAACATCTCCCGGAGGACATCAAGAACTCGCCGGGCGGCGGCGGCGCGGGAGGCCTTCGCGAAGCGAAGGCCGCGGCGGAGCGGGAAGCCATCGGCCAAGCCATGCGGATTTCCCGCGGCGACAAGGCGAAGGCCGCCAGGATCTTGGGATTGTCGCGGCAGGGCTTGTACAACAAGCTGGCGAGGTACGGTCTTGACGGCCGGGACCCAAGGTCGCCCAAAGGCCGCGGTTAGGGGAGCCGCCCGCCCGTCAAGGACGCTTGACAGAGTACACCCCGGTTGACATCCACCGACGCTGTATTGGGACTGGCCCCGCGGGGGGCTTTTCTTTGTTGGGCGGCCTCGCGTCGAGGCGGCCCCGTTTGTTTTGGCAATGGCATGAGTCTTGCTTGAGGACCATGTCGAATGGGTCGATGTGAAGCTCACTCGGAAGGAGGTGCAAGCTTGAGGAGATTCCTCATCATCGGGAACGGGGCGGCGGGACTGGCGGCAGCCGAAGCCATTAGGGGCGACGCCGGCCGGGCCGGCGGGGATGACATCACGATCGTCTCGGACGAGCCACACCCGGCTTACTCGCGCTGCTTGATCCCCGGCGTGGTTGCCGGTGAGCTCGGGTTTGAGGCCCTCTCTCTCCGCCCCCCCGGTTTCTACGGGAGTCTTGGGTTCAAGACGCTTTTCGGCCGCAGGGTCACGGGAATCGACTCCGCTCGTCACCGGGTCATTCTGGAGAACGGGACCGGGCTGGAGTACGACGCCCTCCTCTTGGCCACGGGGGCCCGGCCGGCTCCGGCCGGGGTCCCGGGTTCCGAGTCGCCGGGCGTGTTCAGCCTCAGAACTTATGAAGACGCAACCAGGATCGCCGCGGCGGCTGAGGAGGCGTCTTCGGCCGTGGTGGTGGGCGGCGGTCTCGTCGGCTTGAAGGCCGCAGTGGCCCTTCGAAAGCGGGGCCTCAAGGTGACGGTGGTGGTCAAGTCGCCGTGGATCCTGTCCAAGCAGCTTGACAGGTGGGGGGCCGTCCTGGTCCAGGAGGCCCTGGCCGCCTTGGGAATCGGCTTTATCTTCGGCCAGAACCCGGCCGAATTCGCCCAGAAGAGGGGGCGGCTCATGGGCGTCCGTCTCGAAGACGGCGCCCGCTTGGCGGCCGGCCTGGTGATTGTCGGCAAGGGGGTGGTCCCCGAGGTGAGACTGGCCCGGGAGGCGGGAATCAACGTCGCCGCAGGGGTCCTGGTGGACCGCCACCTGCGCACGAGCGCCCCCGGCGTGTACGCCGCCGGGGATTGCTGCGAGGTCTCCGACCTGGTGACGGGGGAACGCTCGCCATCGGCGCTCTGGACCCTGGCCGTCGAGCAGGGCAGGTTGGCCGGCCTGAACATGGCCGGCCGGGCCGCCCCTTACGAGGGTGGGCTGACCAGGCTGAACACGGTGGAGTTCGGAGGAATCCCCGTGGCTTCCGCGGGGCTTGTGACCGCTCGCGGCAACGGGTTCCAGGAACTGTCTCGGTCCGCCCGGGGGGCCTACCGCAAAATCATCCTCAAGGACGGGCGGCTCGTCGGGGCGGTGTTGGTCGGCGACATATCGCGGGCCGGGGTTTACGCCGCCCTCATCCGGCGACGGGCGGTCGTCGAGGGGCTCGAACCCGAACTCCTCTCGGCGAGGATGGGCGCCAACCACTTCCCCGGCGCGCTGGCGGCGTTGGCAGGCGGGCCGGCGGTTCCCCAGGCTTTGGAGAAGATGGAGTCTTGAGGGGGTAGGAGAGATGGGTCAACCAGTCATGGAATCGATGGACCCGGCCGCCCGGGAGATGCTGGCCGAAGCCCGGGTCAAGGGCATTGAGACGGCCTGGGACCGCTACCAGGACCAGCTCCCGCAGTGCGGTTTCGGGGAGACGGGCCTCTGTTGCCGCAATTGCGTCCAGGGCCCCTGTCGTATCGACCCCTTCGGCGACGGCCCGCGGGCCGGAGTCTGTGGGGCGACGGCCGACACGGTGGTGGCCAGAAACCTGATCCGGGCAATCGCCGCGGGGACGGCGGCACACTCCGGTCACTCCAAGCATCTGGCCCAGGCCCTCAAGAAGTGGGCCCTGGGGAGGGCCGGCGCCTATGCCCCTCAGGATGAGAACAAGCTGAGGGCGGTCGCCCGCCGCCTGGGCCGGGCGACGGACGGACGGACGGCCGAGGACGTGGCCCTCGACGTCGCTGAAACCGCCTTGAAGGACTATGCGGAGAGCGACGAACCGCCGGCCTTCGTCCGGACCACCCTCCCGAGGGGGCGGCTGGAGGCTCTGGGTAGGCTCGGCGCCCTGCCGCCCGGCATCGACGCGGTGGTCTCGGAGATCATGCACCGGACGACCCTGGGAGTCGACGCCGACCCGGTCAACCTCCTGATCGGCGGGATCAAGGGGGCGGTGGCCGATTACGCCGCCTGCCACATGGGGACGGACCTCGCCGACATCATCTTCGGAGTCCCGAGCCCGGTTGTCACCCAGGCGAACCTGGGCGTCCTCCGCGAGGATGCGGTCAACGTGGCCCTTCACGGCCACAACCCATTGCTGTCGGAGGTCGTCGTGCGGGCCGCCTCGGAGATGCAGGACGAAGCCGTTCGGGCCGGGGCGCGAGGCGGGCTGAACCTGGTCGGGGTGTGCTGCACGGGCAACGAGGTGTTGATGCGACATGGCGTGCCGCCGATCGCCAATTCGGTGTCGCAGGAGCTGCCAATCCTGACGGGGGCGCTGGACGCGATGGTCGTCGATTATCAATGCGTCTATCCATCGTTGCCGACGGTGGCCGAGTGTTTTGGGACCAGGATCATCACGACCATGGAAATGGCCAAGATCCCCGGCGCCACGCACCTGCCCCTCGCCGAGGAGACGGCCCCGGAGCAGGCCCGCGAGATCATCAAGCTGGCCATCCAGGCGTTCGTGGAACGCCGCGGCCGGCCGGTCACCATCCCGCGGCACACCAGCCGGGTCGTGGCCGGGTTCTCGACGGAAACGCTGGTGGCGGCCCTTTCGAAGTTGAACGCGGCCGACCCCCTGGCCCCTTTGGTCGAGAACATCGTCGGCGGCAACATCCAGGGGGTGGTCCTCTTCGCCGGGTGCAACAACGTGAAGGTGCCCCAGGACGCCAACTACCTCGCCATCGCCACGGAACTCGCCCGCCGGGACGTCCTGATGTTGGCCACGGGCTGCGGGGCCGGGGCCTTCGCCCGTCACGGCTTCCTCTCCCCCGACGCCACCCGCGAGCACGCCGGGCCGGGCCTGAAGGCCGTCCTGACGGCCATCGGCGAGGCCAACGGACTGGGCGGCCCGCTGCCCCTGGTCCTGCACATGGGCTCGTGTGTCGATAACTCGCGGGCCGTCGACGTCGCCGCGGCCGTGGCCGCCCGGCTGCAGGTGGACATCGACCGTCTCCCCGTGGTCGCTTCGGCCCCGGAGTTCAAGACAGAGAAGGCCATCGCCATCGGCACCTGGGCCGTCGCCTGTGGGCTGCCGACCCATCTCGGCCTCTTCCCGCCGGTGCTCGGAAGCCAGACTGTCATCAAGGCTCTGACCGGCGAGATCAAGAACATGCTCGGAGGGTACTTCATCGTTGAGCCGGACCCGCTGAAGGCGGCCGAGAAGATCTTCGCCGCGATCCAGGAGCGCCGCGCCGGGTTGGGGCTGGCCGTCAGGTCATGGGAGGAGGCTCGCTGTGCATAGGGGTGTTTTCGTCCGCTATGAGCGCTGCTTGGGCTGTCGCTCCTGCCAACTGGCCTGCGCCGTCAGCCACACCCGGGCCGGGACGCTGGCCGAGGCCCTGCTCCAGGGTGAGGCGGGCGGCCGTCGCCTGTTCGTCGACCAGGTGGGCGCGGTGAAGGCCCCGTCCGTCTGCCGCCATTGCGAGGAGGCCTATTGCGTCGCCGCTTGCCCTGCCGGGGCGATGTGGAAGCGGCCCGACGGGGTGGTCACGAACGCCGGATCGCTGCACCAGTGCGTAGGGTGCTGGATGTGCGTGATGGCCTGCCCTTTCGGCGTGATTTCTCGCGGTCCGGGCGGGCAGGCTGTTAAGTGCGACCAGGAATGTCTCGACGGCGACGGCCTTCCCGCTTGCGTGAAAGCCTGTCCGACGAGGGCCCTGGTGTTCACGACGATGGAGGAATTCGAAGCGGGCCGGCGGCGGGCCGCCCTTCAGGGAGCGGCGGCCACGGCGTCCGGAGGTCGATGAGCACCCTCGGCGGCCCATTTACTCCGTAAGCACAAGAACGGCGCCCTTTTCGGGGCGCCATTCTTGTGCTCGGGGATTGTCTGTCCCGGCCTCTCACTCGTCCTTGGTCGGCTCCCGGTTCACCAGGTCCTTGAGCTCCTGGCGGAGTTCGCGGATGCGCTTCGTGTGGTCGGTGATCTTCTGAAACAGCGCGTCCTGGGTCTTGATGCCTTCCTGGATAAGGAAGGCCGCGCTCTCCGACTGGCTCTTGAAGATGCCCGCCTCGACCAGGTCCTCAAGCTTCTCGAGGACCTCTTCGTTGACCCTGACCATGACCACGTTGGCCCTGTGGCCCAGGCCCTCGCGGAGCTTGGTCGCGAACATGCGCAGGCCCTCCGGGCCCTCCACGTGGATGCCGGGGCCGTCGCCGAAGCCGATGAACATTCCGCGCTGGCGACGGCCGTGCGGGCCGTGACCCCGGCCGTGGTCGCCCGAGCCCCTCCCATGCTCTTGGGGCCCCTTGCGAGACTCATTGCGGGACTCTTCGTCGCCCTCGTCCGGCCGGCGGTCGTCGTCTGTTCCGATCATCTTTGCACCTCCCTCCGTTCGCGGCAAACCGCGGTTGATGGCGCAGGTAGACGTTACTTTCGTCGGCGTTTCTCCGTTGTGCGCTGCACAATTACATATTACGTCTTACCGCGGTTCTGTGTCAAGCCCCACCTTTGCTGGGAAACACCATGGCCCCGGGGACATCCCTGGGGCCATGAGGTGTTGACGGGTCTGAAGCTGGGCGTGGAAGGAATCGAGGGATTCCGCGGGCATCCGCTTCACGGCGTCGTCTTGACGTTGGTCCGCTTGAGCAACAACCCGACCTCCAGGCCCCTGGCGGCCAGGTAGCCAGCGTCGGTCACGGCCACCAGGTGGATGAAGGTCATGGTCAAATCGAGGCCCTCGGCGACGGGCATGGTCAGGTCGCCATGGTTCAGACGGTCGGGGACGGTCCAGGAGAAGGAAGGGAGCCAAGGGCACGCCGGGTGGGTAGTACCCGAAGCCCATCTCCCCCGCCACCCGCGTTATTTCAATCCGGGGAGGAGGTCAACTCCACCTATTAGACGTACCCAGGAGAATCTTCGCTTCAAGCTTTCGAAACAAGACCGGCGGCTACCCGGCATAGAATCCTAGCGGCTCGCGGCCACGAGGCAGCTTCCCCACCGGCGCCGTCGGGGAAGCTTCGAAACCTTCTTGAGCCCGGGCCCGGGAGGTCTCTCCGGGCATGTACAAGGAAAACTGGTCGTCGCGGCTGGCCTTTGTCCTGTCGGGGTCGGCCCTGGCGGTGGGCGTGGCCAACTTCTGGCGCTTCCCCTATCTCATCGGACGATACGGGGGCGGGACGTTCCTCCTCGCCTACATCCTCGTGGCCGTCCTCTTCGGGGTCCCGCTGATGGCCATGGAGCTGGCCCTCGGCCGGCACACGCGGCGCGAGGCCACCGGCGCCCTGGCCCTCGTGGCCCCGCGCTCGCCGTGGCCGCTGCTGGGCGTGGGCTTCGTCCTCTACGAGGTCATCTCGATGGGCTACTACGCCACCGTGGTCGGCTGGATGCTCTCGTACGCCTGGCACAGCGCCGCCGGGACCTTTGCCGGCGCCGGCGTCGGCCGGATGGCCGGGGTGTTCGCCGCCACGCGCTCGAACCCGACCGCCATCCTTGCTCTTGACGCGGTCATCCTGGCTCTCTGCGGGGCGGTCATCGTCCACGGGGTCACCCGGGGCATCGAGCGGTTCTGCAAGCTGGCCATGCCGGTGCTGCTGGCCCTGGTCTGCTTCCTCGCCCTCTACGGGCTGTCCCTGCCCGGCGCGGCTAAGGGGTTGGCCTTCTACTTCACCCCGCGGCCCGGGACGATGGGCGTCGACGGCCTCCTCGAGGCCATCGGGCAGGTCTTCTTCTCGGTCAACATCGGCATGGGCGGGTGGGCCGTCTTCGGCAGCCACCTCTCGCGGCGTGACCCCATCTTCGGCAGCGCCCTGTGGGTCACCGGCCTCGACACGGCCATCGCCTTCCTGGCCGGCTTCATCATCTTCCCCGCCGTCTTCACCTTCGGCGCCGACCCCGGGCAGGGCCCGGCCCTGGCCTTCGTGACCATGCCGGCCCTCCTCGACAAGCTGCCCGCCGGCCACGTCGTCTCCTTTCTCTTCTTCGCCCTCCTCTTCCTGGCCGGGTTCGCCTCGGCCGTGACCAGCCTCGAGGTGGCCATCGCCTTCGCCGAGGAGCGGCTGCGCATCTGCCGCCGCCTGTCGGTGCCCATCTTCATGGTCCTCATGTTCCTGGCCGCGGTCCCGCCGGCGATGGCCCATGGCCCCTGGGCCGGCGTGCGGCTGCTCGGCCGGAACATCTTCGACTTCGAGGACTACCTCATCTTTTCGATCAGCCTGCCCCTGATGGCCGTGCTCCTGAGCCTGTTCGTCGGCTGGCGCTGGGGCGCCGACGCGGCCCGCGAGGAGATCAACCGCGCCCCCGGGCCCATCTGGGTCGGGCGGTGGTGGAACGCCGTGGTCAAGTATGTCGCCCCGGTGGTCATCGGGGTGGTGCTGGTGGTCGGGGTGCTGCACGGGCTTCACCCGGGACCTGGGCCGGGGCCGGGACCGAAGTGACTAGCTGCGCGTACGTCGTTGTTCATGCCGCTTGGCCAGGTAAGCGGCAGGCCTTGGTCCCTCTGGTTAACCCCCCCCACGGAATCGCTGTGCGCTATCAATTGATAGCGCATGCGTGTTTTCGGGGATGACCCCCGGCGGTCTGGTTACGAAAACCCGGCCTCAGCCTATGGCCAGGTCCGGGTCTTGTCTTCGTCGCGGGCGCGGCCGGCGCGGCCGGGGCACCGCCCCGAGGCTCCGGAGCGTCGCCCCAGCCGGACCTCACTTTATCAGCGCCACCAGCCCTTTGGGGACCAACGACACCAGGAAGGCGGTGTAGAAGAAGTCGATCCAGAAGAAACGCAGCACGTTGGCGATGAAGATGGCCCAGGCGAACGGATAGGCCAGCACGATGAGCGGCCCGGCCTGCGCCCGGTAGAGCTTGATCGAGCTGAGCAGGCTCTTGGCGTCGCCCGAGCTGGGGAAGGCGTGCATGCCCACGGACACGCCGACCCACAGCAGGAACCAGTGCAGGATGGACATCGGGGCGCCAAGGACGAAATACGGCAGGGCGGCGGGCAACGCGACCACCACGGCGACGACCGAGTTGACGATGAAGGGCCCGACGGTGATCCAGAACTGCTGCGAGAAGTTCTTCGGGTGGCTGTGGATGACGTAGCCGGATGGGTTGCCGACCCGGAAGTATTTGACGTCGTAGACGAGAACGCCCGTCAGCCGGCAGAAGAACTCGTGGCCGATCTCATGGACGATGACCCCGGGGAAGGTCAATAGGGCGATGAGGATGCCTGGTATCATCACTTGCTCCCTCCCTGCGAGGTCAGCTTGTCGAGCTCGGCCAGGCCGTCCTGGGCGTTCTGGCTCTTGGGGTCGAGGGCCAGGGCCTTGTTGAAAGCCTCACGGGCCGCGGCGACGGCTTTGGGCCCGCCGCCCTCTTCGGCCTTACTGAGGTAGCACCAACCGATGGACGATTCCAGGTTCGGCGCGTCGCCCTGGGACGCGATCATCTCCTGCAGCTTGGCAATGGCATCGTCGTAACGGTTTTCTTGGAAAGCCTGCTCGGCTTGGTGGAAGAGCAGGTTGCCGAGGACGATCTTCTCCAGCCGCTGACCTTCGCTGACCCAAGCCCCGACATCGTCCTTGGAAACGACCTCGCGGATGGCCGCCTCGCCCTCGCTGTCGCGTCCGGCGGCAATGAGGACTTGGCCCATGAGCCCGCGGATTTGGCGGGTGTGCGGCACGGACCGGTCGGCCTGGCTGATGAGGGCCAGGGCCGCGGCGATGTCGCCGTCGCGCAGGGCGGCGTAAGTGCGCTCGCGGGCGGCCGCCGCGGCGAAGTACCGCGGCGACATGGCCAGAGCGACCACGACCAGCACGGCCAGCCCGGCCGCGGCCAGGACCACCCAGCGCGGCCAGGGCCGGTGCTTCAGATGGGCGATCGTGGCCTCGCGGTCGAGGCCGAGCTTGGCCCCGATCTCGGCAAGGATGGCCTCGTCGGGGTCGGCAGGCGCTTCGGCTTGCGGCTCCGGGGCGGCCGGTTGGGTCTGCGGAGCCTCCGATTGCGCCGCGCCCGCACTCTCAGTTGGTTTGGTGAGTTGTTCCTCGTTCAAGACCGCGAATCCCTCCCACCTGATTATCGGGGAAAAGGCGCTCAGGCTTAACCACGCGAGGTAAGACGGCCCTGGAAGCAGGGGAACACTGGCCGCCCCGCGAATACACGCGGGTCATCAGGAAGCCGGCCCAAACTGGTCCGTCGAAGAGCCCTTATCCGAGGTGCATCCATGGACGGCTTCTTATGGGGGAACCACGGCTTAGATCGCAAGCTGCCGGCTGGAACCCCTGTCTGGCGGGCGACGCGCCGGAATCCTTCCGACCGGAGTTGGTCGAGATGCTGTCCTTCCGTCTGGGGGCGGCTCGTTGGTTGGAGAGGGCGGGCGAGGAAATGGGCGACTGGCTCGCCGATGGCTGAACGCCTTCCTACGACAAGGCCCGGACCTGAGGTCCGGGCCTTCGACGTGAGGTATACCAAGCTTCACACCGGTCATCCGGGGGGCGCCCGCGCGGGCTGTCGGACCTCTCTCCTACCCCGCCAGCTTGGGGAACACGCTGACGGCGACCAGCACCAGCGACATGGTGATCATGGTGGCGGTGGTCACCCAGCCGACGGCATTGCCGAAGCGGGAGTTGACGTAGCCGCCCATGATCCGGCGGTTATTGATCAGGACGAGCTGAAAGACGAGGATGAAGGGCAGCAGGATCCCGTTGATGACCTGCGAGATGATCATCAGGAAGATGAGCGGGGCGCCGGGGATAAGGACGATGGCCGCCCCGATGACGATGATCGCCGTGTAAAGGCCGTAGAAGATCGGGGCCTCGTGGAAACGGTGGTTCACTCCGGCCTCCCAGCCGACGGCCTCGCAGACGTAGTAGGCCGTGGTCAGCGGGAGGACCGAGGCGGCGAAGAGGCTGGCGTTCATCAGCCCGAAGCTGAACAAGAGGGCCGCGTACCTGCCGGCCAGCGGGGCCAGGGCCTGGGCCGCGTCGCGGGCGGTCTCGATGCGGACCCCGTGGGTGAAGAGGGTCGCCGCCACGGTCGCCAGGATGAAGAAGGTGACCACGTCGGTGACGATGCAGCCGACGACCACATCGAGCCGCGAGTAACGGTAGTCGGCGACCGGGACGCGCTTCTCGACCACCGAGGACTGAAGATAGAACTGCATCCACGGGGCGATGGTCGTGCCGACGAGGCCGATGAACATCAGGATATAGGCCTTCGAGAAGGTGAAGGTCGGGACGACGGCCGCCTTGAGGACGACGCCCCAGTCCGGCTTGGCCATCACCCCGGAGATGATGTAGGCGATGTAGAAGCCGGAGAGGACCAGGAAGATGCGTTCGACCGCCCGGTACGAGGCCTTGACGATGAGGACCCACACGAGGATGGCCCCGACGGGCACCGAGACCCAGCGCGGGATGCCGAGGATCTCGGCCCCGGCGGCCACGCCGGCGAACTCGGAGACGGTGTTGGCGATGTTCGCCAGCAGCAGGCCGCCCATGAGGAGGGCGGTGATCCTGGCGCCGAAGTTCTCGCGGATCAGGTCGGCCAGGCCCTTGCCGGTGACGACGCCCATCCGGGCGCTCATCTCCTGGACGACGACGAGGGCGATGGTCATCGGGACCACCGTCCAGAGGAGACGGTTCCCGTAGGTCGCGGCGGCGACCGAGTAGGTGGTGATGCCGCCGGCGTCGTTGTCGACGAAGGCGGTGATGATGCCAGGGCCGAGGACGGCCAGGAAGAGGAGCATGTTGCGCCATGTGCCACGGGCCCGGGCACGGGCGGCGGCGAAAGCACGACTCATGTTGTTCACCCGCTTTCCCAGCGCGCACCGGCCATCGGCCGGCCGGGGCGCGGCGGGTGGCCTGCGTCTAGAAGGTCAGGCGCGCGCGGGCCCCGGACTGGTGCGCTTTTTTGATCTTGTGGCGACTACCTCCGGGGTCCGAATCCATGCGGTCTCAGTCCTTTCGTCGTGGGGCTTGGGGTGGCGCGGCCAGGGCCGGCCGGGGCTACCGCCGCCAGCGGCGCAGGGGCCGCGCGGCTTCGAGGGCCACGTCCATCACATCGTCGACGGTGATGACGCCGCGGAGGATGCCGTCGTCGTCGACCACCGGGACGGCCAGGAAGTCATACTTGGCCATGACCTCGGCCACCTCGTTCTGGTGGTCGTCGACGCGAACGGAGATGGCCGGGTGTTTCATTACCTGACCGACGGGCGTCTCCGGCGGGGAGACGATGAGGTCCCGCAGGGTCAGCACGCCAAGGAGTCTCTCGGCCGCGTCGACGATGTACAGGTAGTAGATGACCTCGGCCTCGGGGGCCGCCCGGCGCAGTTGCTCGATGGTCTCGCCGCAGGAGCGCGTGTCCGGTAGGGCGATGTACTCGGTGGTCATCAGGCCGCCGGCCGTCTCCTCGTCGTACTCGAGGAGTTCCTTGACCTCTTCGGCCTCGGCCTTCTCCATCCCGTCGAGGAGCTTATCGGCCTTGTGTTTGGGGAGGTCACCGAGAATGTCGGCGGCCTCGTCGGGAGGCATCTCTTCGATGATGTCGGAGGCCCGCTCGGCGCCCAGGTCGTCGAGGATGTCCTCCTGGACCGAGGCCTCGTCCACGTTGGTCAGGGTCTCGGCCGCCCGCTCGTCGTCGAGGTGCCGGAAGAGGGCCATCTGCTCGTGCCGGTCGAGGCCGTCGACGATGTCGGCCAGGTCGGCCGGGTGAAGTTTGGCCAGCTCGCCCCACGGGCGGGTGAGCCGCAGGGCACTGCCCGACCCGCCGAGGGGCTGGACGAAAGCCCAGGGAATCTCGGTGTCGGTCCAGGGGCGACGGCGGATGAAGTCCATCAGCCGCAGAAGGCCGCGACCGCCGAGGCGCCGGGTGAAGCCGCGCAGACCGATGTCGACGGCGGCGACGACCAGGAGGGCGCCGGCCTTCTCGAGGCGGACGTCATTGACCCGCCGGACCTTGAACCCTTGCGTGTCGACGATCTGCTTGTCGAGGACGTCGCCGGCGAGGAGGGTCTCGTCAGGGGCAGCCTCGGTGACCGGCTCGAGCCGGTCGCGACGAACGGTGATGGGATCGAGGTCGGCGACGTCGGACCAGCCCACCCGGCAGAGCCCCGCGGGCGTGCGGACGCGCAGGCGCAGGATAGCCGGGTTCGGTCCGGGGCCGACGACCATGTCGACCAGCCGTCCGAGCTGGCGACCGTCGGTATCGTAGACCCGGCCTCCGATGAACTCGCTGGCATGAGCCATGGTGGGCACCTCCCGTCTCGTCGGGGGCGGATGTGGGTGGGCTGGCCTGCCCAAAAAAGGTGATTCACAGAAAAGAACAAAGCGGGCCGAATGAAAGTGCCCGGTTTCTCGAAGTCGTTCCCGGACGAATTCTGCCTTTCTCAGCCCTCTAGAGCCAATGTACTACCGCAAACCCGCCCTTGTCAACCCCTTATTCGCTCTTATCCGTCCGGCGCGGTTTGGACGACGCTTGACGGCGTCGCCCCTCCGGCCGCCCGACCACCGGCAGAGGTCGGCCAGGGCGCAGCCCGCGCAGCCGGGGCGGCGCGCATGGCAGACGGTTCGGCCATGGGCGATGAGGTTGACGTGCAGTTCGTGACAGGCCTCAGCGTTTCGGGGGGCGACGGCGGCGAACTCCCGTTGCGTCCGGCCCGCGTCGAGGCTGACCGGCACCAGGCCGAGCCGGCGGGCGAGGCGGTGGATGTGCGTGTCGACCGGGAAGACCGCTCGGCCCAGGGCGAACAGCAGGACGCAGGCGGCGGTCTTGGGGCCGACGCCGGGCAGGGCGGTCAGGTAGTCGAGCGCGGTCGCGTCGTCCATGGACCGGAGGAAGCTGAGGTCGGGGCGGCCCTTCGCCCGCGGGTCGGCGGCGACGCGCCGCAGGACTTCGATGATCCGCGGGGCCTTCTGCGGGCCGAGGCCGGCCGGGGCGATGACTTTGGCCACGGCGGCCGGGGCGGCCTCCATGACGTCCTCCCAGCGTGGGAAGGCCTGCCGGAGGGCGGCGTAGGCGCGGTCGCGGTTTCGGTCGTTGGTGGCCTGCGAGAGAATGGTGAAGACGAGTTCGGCCAGCGGGTCGCCGTTCGGGCGCAGCGGCTGGGGGCCGTAGACCTGCTTGAGGCGGGCGTTCAATTCATCAACGGTGGAGCGGTCGAGAGGCATGGGTTCGCGACCTCCTGTGGCCAGAGGGCAACGAGTTATCAGACCAGGGTCTAACCGGTCGGAAAGGTTTTTTCGACTTTTGGAGGGAAACCTCTTCACTGTTGCCGACCCTTGAAGCCCCGCCGGCAATCGGCGGGGCTCTGCCCTTGCCGGGGTGTCAGCCACCGGGCCTCCCAAAGTGAAGACCGATTCCTGCCAACCCCCCTTACTCCGTCAGTCATCGGTCCTGAGCATCGCGGGCACAACTACGCCCCGCCGCGGATGGCGAGGCTGGAATGGGGCCACCGAAGGGTGCTATAACCTGGGGTGGCCGTCCGGGAGGGCACCCTCATTCCTGGACCAGGTCCCTGAACCTCCTGCCCCGTTCCTCGAAGTTGTTGAACGCGTCGTAACTTGCGCAGGCCGGGGACATGAGGACGATGTCGCCACGGGCGGCCACGGCGCGGGCCTCGGCCACAGCCTCGTCGAAGGTGCGGGCGGACCGGTTGGCCGGCCGGGGCCGCTTCAGCTCCTCAGCCGCGCGGGCGAGGGCCTGGTCGATCTTCCCCGCCGTCTTGCCCGTAAGGACGGTGGCCCTGACCCAGCCCGACTCGACGATGAGCCGGGCCATCTCGTCGAAGGGCAAGCCCTTATCGTACCCGCCGAGGATGAGGACCAGCGGGGCGGCCGGCCCCAGGGTCTTCAGGGCGGCCCCGGTCCGCTCCGGGGTCGTGGCGATGGAGTCGTTGATGTAGCGCACGCCGCCGCGCTCGGCGACCAGCTCCAGGCGATGGGCGACGCCGCGGAAGGTGGTCAGGACGCGTCGCGCCGTCTCCGGCCGGGCGCCGCGCAGGGTGGCGGTCACCGCCGCGGCCAACGCGTTCTGGACGTTATGCTCGCCGGGGATGAGCAACTCGGAGCGGGAGCAGATGCGGGCGAACCCGCCCTGCCCCATGGCGCCTGCGGCGACGCCCCCGGGCGCCGCCGGC
>JAJZPE010000031.1 GCA_021811325.1 Bacillota bacterium | reverse complement strand
CCAGGAGTTGGTAACGACCCGGACACCGTATTCGATCTGATGCGTCAACGCGTAGTCAAAGCCACCCAAGCCGTCCAGGATGAACAGCGCAGCGCCGGAGCCATACCCGATCAGGGCGGCGCCAGGGGCCACCCCTTCGTACTTGCCGCCGGACGCCGTGCCCGTGCCGCCGACGATACCGGCCACATGGGTGCCGTGACCTGAGTTAGTGTCCGTGTTCGGCACGTTCTCCACGTAGGTGATGGGCAGCAGGTCACTGTACGCGTGCGGGTTCGTGGACCCCAGAACGTTCTGCTTCAGATTGCGGCCAAAGGCGATGTCCTGGTGTGTGCCATCCACGCCGCTGTCGTTGATGACCACGCCCACGCCCCGGCCGGAAATGGGCATCCCGCCGTTGTGCGCCGTCATGGTTGGGTCGGAGCGGACACGATCGACGCCGGTCAGGGCGGTGGCGTCGGCGTTGTAGTACTGGAGCGGCGCATTGAGATAGATGGAACGGACGCCTGGCATGGCCGCCAACACGTCAACCTGAGCCTTGGTGACCAGGACGCCGGCCATGGGAAGGGATTGGAACCTGAAGCCCTGGGTGACGCCCGCCTGCCGGAGCAGGGTCAACTGGGACTCAGCCGGCGCCCCTTCGCCGTCAAACGTGACGACTGCGCTGACGGGCTCCGTGCTGTTCATCAGGGCGGTCAGCAGCCTGGCGTCTACCACTGCTCCCTCGGATGCGGCCAACGCGGAAAGCGCTCCGGTCGGCGCTGCGCCCAAAGTCAGCGCAAGGGCCAGGGCCAACGCCATAAGTGCTCGTGTCATTCTCATTGGCACATCTCCTTCCTGAATGGGGCAGCATGGCCAAGCCGCCCTCTGTTTCCATTCTGACAGGGAACCAAGCCCGGCGCCATCCGTCTGAGGTTCTGACCCGCTGGTCTGGAAGTTCTAGCCTCTCGGAAGTGCGTATCCGACCAAGGTTCTAGACTGGGTAGTCGTTTTGCGGCCTGTGGCTTGACAGATGTCCGGGTACCCGGATACCAGTCCCCTGGCTGGTTGCCGCGGGCCCGCCGCATGGTTATAATTGGGTATACTTGAAGGTGCCCGCCAAGCCGGACCAGGATGGAGCAGGCAGCGCCATGACGACAACGTCCGACCCCAACGAGATTCTCAAACCAAGGCCGGTCCCGGGCGGTCCGCCCCGCCCGGAGAACGTCCGCTCAGCCGACCGCCGCCTGAGCCGCCGTGCCCGATACTGGGCGGTGATGAGGCTCTTTTTCTCCATCGCCGGCGACTTTCTCCTGGAGGGGGTCAAGCGCCGGCTGTTCGGACAGGGCTTCGCCGAGCGCCGCCACTCGGCCATGATGCGGCGTCAGGCGACGCGCTTCCACGGGACCGCCGTGCGCATGGGCGGCCTCCTCATCAAGCTCGGCCAGTTCCTCAGCTCGCGGGTCGACCTCCTGCCTGAGGAGTACACCGACGAGCTGGCCAAGCTCCAGGACGAGGTGCCGGCCGAGGACTACGCGGACATCATCCGGACCATCGAGGCTGAGTTCGGCCGGCCCGTGGACCAGGTCTACGCGTCGTTCTCGCAGGAACCTGTCGCCGCGGCCTCACTGGGCCAGGTCCACGAGGCCCGGCTGGCCGGCGGCGAGCGTGTGGCGGTCAAGGTGCAGCGCCCGCGGATCGACGAGATCGTCGACATCGACCTGGCCTCGCTCCGCCAGGTGGTGACCATGCTCGAGGCCTTCACCGACTGGGGCCGCCGCTTCGACCTGGACCTCGTCTTCGATGAGTTCGCCTCGACGGTCAAGAAAGAGCTCGACTACATCGAGGAAGGGCGCAACGCCGACCGGTTCAAGCGGAACTTCAAGGGGTTCAGGGAGGTCTACATCCCCAAGGTCTACTGGGAGCAGACCACCCGGCGCGTCCTGACCCTCGAGTTCATCGACGGGATAAAGATAACCGACTTCTCGGCCATCGACGCGGCCGGGCTCAGCCGGGCCGAGATCGTCCGCATCCTCGTCGAGTCGTACCTGGAGCAGATGATCTACCACGGAATCATCCACGCCGACCCGCACCCAGGCAACGTCTTCATCATCGCCCGGGAGGGCTATGTGACGGCCACCGGGCGGCGCCTGAAGCCGGGCTACGTGGTCTTCATCGACTTCGGGATGGTCGGCGTGGTGACCGACTCGGACAAGCGGAACTTCAAGCGGCTGTTCCTGGGCGTGGCGGCGAAGGATATCGGTGAGATTATGGCCGCCGCCCAGAGCCTCGGGTTCATCCGGCCGACGGCCAACCTCGACGCCCTCAGACGCAGCCTGGCCTGGATCATAGAGCGCTTCTTCACCAACACGCTTCACGAGATCTATCGCCTCGACCTCGAGGAGATCCTCTACGAGTTGCGCGACCTGATGAACAGTCACGCCTTCCAGTTCCCGGCCAACTTCATCTTCCTCGGGCGGGCCGTCGGCACCCTGGCCGGGTTGACCACCAGCATCGACCCGGACGTCAACCTGATCAAGCTGTTCGAGCCCTATGCCCGGGACCTGATCGAGGAGGACCACCGGGAAGGCGGCGGGGCGCTCCGCCAGAAGCTCCTCTCGCTGGGCACGACCTTGCTGGCCCTGCCCGGGCTGGCCGAGAAGGTCCTGCGGCAGGCGGAGTGCGGTGAACTGCGGGTCCGGATCAACGCACCTGAGCTCACCGAGGCCTACCGGCGCCAGGAGGCGGCGACGAGCCGCCTGTCGCTGATGGTTCTGGCCGGCAGCCTGTTCGTGGGTGGGAGCATCTTCTGGACGACCGGGCATAAGGTCATTGGTAACTGGGGCTTCGCCGGCGCGGCCCTGGCCGCTTTCTTGGCCCTGCGGCGCGGCGACCGGTCGGTCGAATGGATAAGGCGTCACGTGAGAAGGATGAGAAGGAGCGAATAGCGTAGTATAATGGTGCTACCGGCAAAAGGAGGCGGGCCGCATGGGTGAGAAAGAGCATCGGTCGGTGACGGTGCGGGAGACGGACGACGGGATCATCATCGAGATCAAGGGCGACAAGGACAACCTGAAACGGAAGAAGGAAGCCATCGAGGCCTTCTTCGAGTTCCGCGACAAGTTCTGGGAGGCCTTCGGGCCCAAGAGCGGTCCCCTCGCCGAGATGCACAAGCGACACCATGAGCACCATCACTGGCACCACGGGGACAGCGGGGCGACGGAAGACGACGAGGAAGTGGAGAAGGAGTAGCGAGAAGAGTAGCGAAGCAAGACCCCACGGATAATAGTGGCCGAGTTCAGAGGAGCCCCAAATGGGGGCTCCTTTCTATTTGCCTTGGCGACGCGGGTCCAATGGTCAGGCGGTGGGGCGGTGCTTGGCAGAACTGAAAGAGGACGAGGGCACGGGCGCAGGCGCGGGCTCCCCGGCCGGTTCTACGTCGTCACCTTGGGCCGGGCGGTCTCGGCCTTGGGCGACGGGTTCGGGCGGATGGCCCGGCTGTGGGTCTTCGTCGCGCAGCGCGGCGAGACCGGTGTCTATGCCCTGGCCGCGGCGGTCGCGGGTGTGGTCGGCGTGGTCGTGGGTCCGGTGGCCGGGGCGGTGGCTGACCGGACGGACCGCCGCTCGCTCCTGTTGGCGACGGAGGCGGCCAGGACTATCCTCTGGTCGGCGACCGCATGCCTGGTGGTTACGGCCCAGGGCTTCCCCTAAGAACGAAGAGAGAGACAGCTCGTCGCCGCCTCTTTACCCTCAGTCGAACAGCTTGACGCAAGTTGCGCGGTGTACGGGCTGGAATCGGGGTACGTCCACCCTGGGGTGCTGGCGTAAATGCTGGACTTGATGCCGCCGTACCGGCGGGGCACCGCCACGGCGGCCTTCCGCCCTCCTTCCAGACCCATCGCCATCGCCGGTCACGTGACCGGCTGGCTGGGGCAGGAGGCTGGCCTATGGGCGACCCGCCGCACGCGTCAAACCCGCATAGTCCTCCCAGGTGTCCAGGTCCAGTAGCACTTCTTCCCCCGCCGGCACCTCCACCACCGCCTCAGAATGAGCATGCAGCACCCCGCGCGCCCCCTGGTCCCCCGGCTCGATCAGGTCATCCCAGAAGCCACGGCCGAACAGCACCGGGTGCCCCCGCCGGTCGCCGCACCTTGGCACAATGACCACCCGCTCGCCCCTGGCTGGCCGGATCTCCTCATACCTGGCGACCAACGCGTCAATATGATCGGCCGTCACCAAGGGCATGTCGCCTAAGAGGACCACCACGCCGGCCGCGGTCGCCGGCAGCGCCCCCAGTCCGGCGCGCACCGATGAGGACTGACCGCCCTCCAGATACGAGGAATTGTACTGGAGCCTCACGCGGTCGGGGGCGGAAGTCACCAGGGGCAAGAGCGCCTGCGCGATTTGACCGAAGCGGTGTCCCAGCACGACAACCACCGGATCCACGCGGGCGGCGAGCGCCTGCCGGACCACGTGGGTCAGGAGGGGCTCCCCTTCCCAGGGCAGGAGTTGCTTCGGCTGGCCCATGCGCGATGAGAGGCCCGCCGCCAGTATCACTGCCGCCACCCCGCCCATGGCGCACCACCTCCCGCATCGGATGATTCCTACCCGTCGGCCTCGGGGATCACGACCGCCCGCCCGACCACCCGCCCTTGGCGAAGGAGGCCGAGTGCCAGATTGACGTCTCCCAGGGGATACCGGGCCGAGACAATCGGCTTGATCCGGCCGCCGGCGGCCAGGTCCACGACTTCACTGAGATCCTGCTTGGTCATGGCCCGGGAGCCGGCGATCTCGAGCTCGCCCAGCACCAGCTGGCCGCTTTCGACCGGGAAAGGATCGGACGGGTTATACCCCACCATTACCATCCTTCCGCCCGGTTCCAGCGACCCCAGGCATGCCCGCGCGGTCTCCGGAAGCCCCACCGTCTCCAGCACCACGTTGACCCCCGCGCCGGCGGTGAGCCTGCGGACGTTTTCCGCCAACGCGTCGCCGCTGAACAGCTGTGCCTCATCCGCTCCGTACTTTCGCGCCAGTTCCAGGCGCCGCTCGTCCAGGTCCACGGCTATGACCACGGCGCCCGACAATTTCGCCACCTGCACGGCGTGGATGCCGAGACCGCCGACGCCCATGATCATCACCGTTTCGCCCGGCTGCACCCTGGCCCGGGTCCGCAACGCCCGGTAGACAGTGGAGACGGCGCAACCCAGCACCGCCGCTTCGGGATCGTCAAGGGTATCCGGAACCTTCACCAGATTGGCCGCCGGTACCGCGACGAACTCCGCAAAACCCCCGGGGCGCTCGAAACCGACCCTCCTGACGTGCGGGCAGAGCGTCGGCCGCCCCATCCGGCAAAACCGGCACGTCCCGCAGGTCACGTAAATCCACACCAGGGCTCTTTGGCCGCGGGAAAACCCCTCCACCCCCGGTCCGAGTTCGACGATCTCACCTATCGGCTCGTGACCCATGATCAGAGGGGCCGTGGCCGTCGGAATCTTGCCCGCCGCTATCTTGAGATCCGTTCCGCACAAGCCGCATGCTCTGGTCCTCAGCAGCACCTCGCCCTCGCCGGGCGTGGGCACCGGCGCCTCGCGCCTGACCAGCGGCCGGCCGTATTCTTCCAGCACCATCGCCAACACGACGGACCCCACCCTCCCCAGGATGGCACTAGCGGCTCAGTCCTCCACCAGGGCGAAAAAACGGGCCGGCGCGGCCTCACTCTCCATCATCTTGAGGGGTGCCCCGAAGAACATCACCCGCTCCCGAGGCAGGGAACCGAGGTTGGTGAGGCCCTCCATGATCGTAATCCCCCGGGTCATGAAAACCCTGTGAACGGTGAAATCCTCCGGCGTGAAGTCGTTCGTCTTGGCGGCGTACTCCTGGAAGAAGTCAAACCCCACGGCCTTGGGCTTCATCTCGGCAAGGTAGAGGGCGGCCTCGTCGGTCAGGTACGGTGAAGCGGCAAAATAGTCCGGGTCGCCGAACTTCCTGTCACTCCAACCCGTCCATAGCAGGACAATGTCACCCTCCCTGACCCGCCCTTTGCACCCGCCCAGGTCCTGCGCGGCGACCTTGGCGTCCGCGTCGATATGAGTGAGGTCCACGATGACCGCCTCACCGATCGTCTTTTCCAGGGCGACCTCCCCGATGGGGACTGCATCGGCGAGGCAGTGCAGCGGCGAGTCGATGTGGGACGCGGTGTGCACGCTCATCCACACGGTCGTCGCCTGCCAGTGACCCGGCCCGCGCCGTAACGTGGAAACCTCCGTCCGTTTGCTCTGGGAAGGCGGCGAGACGCTTCCGCTCTTTAAGGGGAGGCTCAGGTCCACAATCCTGCCGGTCAATCCCAATGCCGTCCACCTCCACCTAGACGCTCGGCCCAAAGCGCCCATGGGTCTTGGGACCTCAACCTTCGTCTTTCCGGGCCAGCCCCACCTTCAACGCCGCCAAGATCTTACTGGGTGTCGCGGGCAGCTCCCGGATTCTGACCCCCGCCGCATCGTATATGGCATTCAGGATGGCGGGCGCGGTTGGCAGCAGGGAGGGCTCCCCGATCCCCTTGGCCCCGAACGGGCCGGTCGGCTCCCTCTCCTCCACGATGGTCACCTTGATCTCGGGCACGTCGAGGACGGTGGGGAGCATGTAGTCGATGAACTGGTCGTTCTTCACTCTGCCCTGTTCCAAGACCATTTCTTCCATCAGCGCGAAGCCCAGCCCCATGCATATGCCTCCTTCGACCTGGCCCTCAGCCAGCATGGGGTTGATTGCCTTGCCGCAGTCGTGGGCCGCCGCTATGCGAAGCACCCGGACCTCGCCGGTTTCGGTATCCACTTCCACTTCCGCCACCTGGGTGGCGAACACATAGCTGCCGTAAGGCTTGCCGTGACCGGTCTCCGGGTCGAGTAGGGTGGTCACCGGGTTGAACGAAGCTGAGCCCGTGGGCGGTCGCCCGTTCACCCCGATGGCCCGCTTAGCGGCCTCCGAAACACGCATCTTCCGCTCGGGAAAGCCCTTCACGCGTACCCATCCGTCTGATGTTTCCAGGCCCTCGTGTCCGACCCCCAGGACCTCAGCCGCCGCCTCCAGCAGGACTCGCTTGGCCTGACCGGCGGCGGACTTGACGGCGTTCCCCACTATGTAGGTCACGCGACTCGCCACGGATCCATAGTCATAAGGGGTCCGCTCGGTATCCGAGCAAATCATGGTCACAGCGCGGTAATCGATCCCCAGTTCCTCCGCCGCGATTTGGGCCAAGACGGTCGTACTCCCCTGTCCGACGTCGGTGGCCCCCGTCAGTACAACGGCCGTGCCGTCCTGGTTGACCTTCACGAAGGCAGAACCGGGGTTGGCGTACGAGGTCCCGCCGACGGGGTAAACCATGCAGGCAATGCCCTTTCCTCGCTTCTTCATGGCCGACCTGCCACCTCTTTCCAGTCCACCGCGTTGATGGCCGCCCGCATGGTATCTATGACGGTTACCCGGTCAAGAACCTGACCGGTGGGCATGGTGCCCCCGTCCCTGAGGAGGTTCTTCAGGCGGAACTCAACCGGGTCCAGGCCGACCGCGGCCGCCAGCGTATCCGTGTGACATTCGTAAGCAAACGCCACCTGCGGCACTCCGAATCCCCGCATGGCTCCCCCCACGGAGTTGTTGCTGTACACCAGCACGCCCTCGATCTTGATGTTTGGTATGTTGTACGGACCTGCCGCGTGGATGGCCGCCTTGCTCAGCGTCCAGCCGCCCCAGGAAACGTAGGCCCCGGCATCGCTGATGATGTTGACCTGCCGGGCCACGATGGTGCCGTCCTTCTTGAGTCCGCTCCTGTATGTGAGGATATAGGGATGCCTGACCGTCGTGGCTTGGAATTCCTCCTCACGGGTGTAGACCACTTTCACAGGCTTGCGTGTCTTCATCGCCAGGAGGCATGCCACCGGCTCCATGGTAAGCTCGTTCTTGCCCCCGAACCCTCCTCCGATCGCGGTCGCGACCACCCTTACGCGGTTCATCGGCACCTGGAGAACGCTGCTCAGATCTGACGCGATGAGGAATGGCCTTTGTACGCTGCTGTAGACGGTGACAACGCCTCGCTCGTCGACCTCGGCCAAGGCCGCGTGAGGTTCGAGGTGGCAGTGCTCCACCATCTGGGTTCGGAACGTTTCCTCGAGGATCTCATCGGCCTCTTTCCATCCCGCCTCCAGGTCCCCCAGTTGGATCGTGACGCGTGTCGCAACGTTACTGTCTCCGTAGAGCTTGGGTGCCTCAGGTTTCATCGCCTCCAGGGGGTCGAAGACGGCCGGGAGGGGTTCATAGTCCACCGCTATGGCTTGCAGTGCCTCTTCAGCCTGATCGGGAGTCGAGGCGGCCACGGCGGCCATGGCGTCCCCCCGATACCGGACCTTGTCGTCCGCCAGCACCGGCTGGTCGAGGTGGGTGAATCCGAAGCGGTTACGCGGCACGTCCGCCGCGGTGACCACCGCCTCCACGCCGGGCATCCTGCTGGCGGCGGAAGCATCCACGCGCAGCACCTTGGCGTGAGGCCAGGGGCTACGCAGGATCTTAGCGTGCAGCATGCCCGGTCGCGAGACGTCGACGCCGTAGGTAGCCTTCCCGGTAACCTGCAGAAGGCCATCGTACCTGGGCAACCGCTTTCCCACCACGGTGAAGCCCGTCATCCTCGATCCCCCCAATCAGGCCGTCATGGCGCGCCCGTGGACGGGCGGCCCGAGCCAGCCATCTCCTCCGCGGCTGCCTTGATCGCCTTTACGATCTTGACGTACCCCGTGCACCGGCACAGATTGCCCGCCATAGCGGTGCGGATTTGCTCGTCCGACGGATGGAGGTTCCTGTTCAGGAGGGCAATCGCCGACATGATCATGCCGGGCGTGCAATAGCCGCACTGCACCGCGCCGTGCTCAAGGAACGCCCTCTGCACCGGGTGCAGGTCGGCCCCGTTGGACACGCCCTCGATGGTCGTGACCTCCCTGCCCCTGACGCGGAGGGCCAGCACGAGGCATGAGTTCACGGGCCGCCCGTCCAACAGGACCGTGCAGGCGCCGCACTCGCCCGTGCCACAACCCAGCTTGGTGCCGGTCGCGCCCAGGTGGTTGCGCAGCACTTCAACCAGCAACGTCTGGGGTTTGACCGTCACCGTGGTGGGGCGATCGTTAAGCGTGAACCGAACCTCAACGTCCATCCGCGCGCTCCCCCCACAGATCCGCTCTCTCCCAAGCTTTGTGCAAAGCTCGTTGCACCAAGACACGTGACAGGTCGCGGCGGTGCTCGGCCGTGGCCCGGATATCGCTGATGGGCGCGATGTCCCCGGCCACCGCGGAAGCCGCCTCCTCGACCAGCTCGGACGAGAAAGGTTGGCCGCGCAAGGCTTGTTCGGCATGGACGGCCCTGACGGGCGTTGGCGCCACCGCCCCGAGGGCTATCCGGACATCTTCCACCGTCACTCCGTCGGGCGCCCGCCTGACGCTGACCGCGGCGTTCACCACCGCCAAGGACATGGCCCTACGACGTCCCGCTTTCAAGAAGCAGGCCCCTGTCCCGGGAGGCGGCAGAGGAACTTGAACCTCTGTGAGAAGCTCCGTCTGTTTAAGGACGGTCTTCTTCGGGCCGGCAAACAGATCCATCAAGGCCAGTGACCTTGGTCCATCAACGCCCATGACCAAGGCCTTACTCTCAAGTACAACCAGGGCTGGCGCAGAATCGGCGGATGGGACAGCCGCGCAGAGATTCCCGCCAATCGTGGCCAGGTTCCGTATCTGAACAGACCCCACGCTGGCAGCGGCTTCGGCCAAGACAAGGATCTTGCGGGAAACCATCCCTGAATCCAGGATCTGGGCGAAGGTCGTACCGGCCCCGACCATCACAAAGTCCTTGTCCTGTCGCAAATAATCAAGGCCCAAAGCAGTTATATCCACCAACCACTTGGGCCGCATCACCTTTTTCCGCACGGCGAGTAAGAGATCGGTGCCTCCGGCGATCGGTACCGCCCCGTCTCTCTTCAGGAGCTCCAATGCCTCGTCGATGGAACGAGGCACCAAGCAGCCGAAAGCCTCCACTGAAACCACCCCTGCACTGGCTCTGACCTTAGCGCTTTAGATACGCGCTGCCAAAAAGGCCCCTCGGGCGTACCAGGAACACCAGCAGCATGATGACAAACGGAGCGGTCTCCGCCCCGGGAGCCCACAAGAGGAAGCCGAAAGCCACCACCTGGCCGATGAGCAAGGACGACACTGCCGTTCCCTTTATGCTCCCCAGACCGCCGATGATGACAATCATGAACGCGGTGCCCATGATCTTGAGTCCCATTTCAGGTTCCACCATGATCAGGGGGGCGTGAAGGCCGCCCGCCAGCGCGGACAGGGCCGCCGAGATGAGGAACGTCACGGTGAAGATCTTATAGATGTCGATCCCGAGACCTTCCGTTTTATCGGCATCCTCTATGCCCGCCCGGATGGCCTTGCCGACGATGGTCTTCTCCAGGAAAAGCTGGAGCCCTACGTAGATGAGTGCCGACAAGCCGATGACGACAAATCGGTACAGAGAAAGCGTCGTGCCGAGCAAGGCGACCTGACCCGTGATGGGGGCCATGACAGGACGGGGCACCAATCCCCAGATGTATTTGATCACGCCAATTCCGGCCAGGAGAATACCATACGAGGTGATCATACTGAACATTGTGCCCTTTTCGTAAAGACGTCGGAAAAGAGTTTCCTCGATAGCCCACGCCAGGGTACAACTCACGGCGACCCCTACCAGCAGGCCCGACCAGAAGCTTGCCTGGTGGGCGGTGACCAGATAGGTCATGTAGGCCCCCACAGAGTAGTAAACGAACTGGTCAAGACTAACTATTCGCATTACCCCAAAGCAAAGTGAGAGACTCATGGACAGTAGGAAGTAGACCGCCGCCACGGCGAACCCCATGATTACAGTCGAGATAAGATCGGAAACCGCCACCTCACATCACTCCATCGTGGTTTCACAACCACAGCTGCTACCCTTAAAGCTCCTTCTCGAAGGCCAGGCTCCTGATCTCGTTCTTGTCCGTGATCTGGGCCACAATTTTCCCTTCTTTGGTCAGGTAGAGCCGGTCCGCCAGCTCACGAGCGACCGCCAGGTTCTGTTCCACCAGTACCAGGCTGGCGTGCTGGCGCAGCTGCCTAAAGGTCCCGACGAGATCCTGCACGACAGTCGGCGCAAGGCCTTCGGAGGGCTCGTCCAGTAGCAGAACACTGGTTTTGCCGAGTATCGCCCTTCCAATCATGAGCATCTGCCTCTCCCCACCGCTCAATTGGGCACCTTTACGGTTCAGGAGTTCTCTGAGCTTTGGAAAGTAACGAAATACCTTCTCCCAGTCGCGGTCCCGCATCGCGTAGCTGGCAAGCTCCAGGTTCTCCCGCACGGTCAGGTCGGAGAACACCCCTTTGTCCTGCGGGACGTACTTCACTCCCATGCGCGCAATCTTGTATGGGCGCCATCCGGTGATTTCTTGACCGTCGAAGGTCACCGAGCCGGGCCTCGGCTTGAGGAAACCCGCTATCGTCCTCAGCAAGGTGGTCTTGCCCGCGCCGTTCCTCCCGACGATCACGCACACCTCGTTGGCCGGGAACACCAGGCTTACGCCGAAGAGCACCCGGGACTGGCCATATGACACGTTCAGGTTCGTAACTTCCAGCATCGGCCGGGTCTCCATGTCCCTCTCCCGCCTCGTCGTTATTGTCAATGCTATTCCTCTATGAGCTTCCAGTAGCTCTTACGCGCTTGAGGGCTCTCAAGCGCTTCCTGGTATGTCCCGTCGGCGACCAGTTCGCCGTTTACAAGGACACTGAGCCGGTCCACGAGGTCCTTAAGCCAGGTGATCTTGTGCTCGATGATAAGGATCGACATCTTGCCGGCGCATCGGTTCTTCAGCATCTCAACGATCTGGCTGATCTCCATCTCGCTGAGCCCCGCGAAAGGTTCGTCCAAGAGGAGCACCTTGGGCTCGGCGATGATCGCCATCGCCAATTCGAGCTTGCGCTTGTTCCCAAGCGATAGACCGCCCGCCTCGGTGTGAGCGACATTGGCAAAACCCATCCCTTCGGTCAACTCATCGATGGTCTCGCTGTGCACCCCGACGAGTTCGGTCAGAAACATACCGCCCAGCGACGGTCGACCGGCCCGTTGTTTTTGGTAGTAGGCAACACGGATGTTGTCGACCACGCAGAGATTGTCGAAAACCGAGGCGAGCTGGAAAGTCCGCCTGATGCCCAGCTGGACCCTCTTCTGTGGGGATAAGCGGGTTATATCCCCACCCTGAAAAAACACGTTTCCGGAGTCCGGAATGCAAAGTCCCGTGACGAGGTTGAAGAACGTTGTCTTCCCAGCCCCATTCGGGCCAATGATTCCGGCTACTTGGTTCTCCCTTAATTTGTAATTGACTCCATTGGCCGGACATACTGCCCCGAACCTCTTGGTGAGGTTCTCTACGCCAAGGAGCGCTTCTTCGCTACTCATGTGCCTTCCCGCCCCCCTGTGCCTCCCGATCCTCTCCGCGGCTCCCAGATGCGCTTCCCTGGCCTCCAGTACGTGGTACCGCCTAAGGCGTCCGGGTAATCTTCGGTCGTCTGCTCACGAGCTGCCAACCGGACCGAAAGATAGGCTTCAACCAGGTGGTGATACCCTTCTCATCGCCCATCATGATAAGCACCACCATTATGCCGACGAATAACTCCCAGTAAAGAACATGCGTGCTCACGAGATCCTGCATGGCGATATAAAGGAAGGCGCCTAACAGCGGCCCATAGAGGGTCCCCGCGCCACCCAAGAGGGCAGCCACGATCACCTCGGGCGCCCGGACCAGTTCCATGGAGGCCGGGGAGACGAAGCCGAAGTAGATTGCGTACAGCGCCCCCGCGAGAGCCGCGGTTGCGTTGGCCAACACGAAGGCCAGCCACTTCACGCCGAAGGTGTCATATCCGAGCAGTTGCAGCTTGGTTTCGTTGCCCTTCACCGCCAAGCAGGCCGCCCCATAAACGGAGCTGTCAATATACTTCATCAAGAGCCAAACCAAGACCGCCAAGATCAGCGCAAGGACGAACACGTTGTTGGGCTGACGCAGGTTCAGGATCGGCGTGGACGACATTCTCGCTAGGTACCACAGACCGGTGTCTCCGTTCGTCACACTCACCAGGGCCTTCTGGAAGAAGAAGAAGCCCACGGCGCACAGCGCCAGGTTGGCAAGGGCGAAGTAGTCGCCGGTGAGCCTCAAAAGAAGGCTCCCGATGAGCAACGAGAAAAGGATACCGACGACGACCCCCACGAATAGCCCCGCGTAAGGGTTCGTTCCGAACCTGGCGAGGTAGATGCCCGTGCCATAAGCTCCGATGCTCAAGTAAACCGGCTGGCCAAAGGATACCAGGCCGAGGCGTCCGATCAGAAAACTGAACGCCATGGTATAAATGGCGAAAATAACGGCGTGGATGACAAAAGGGACCGGCAGCGCCAGGCGGAGCAGGCCAACCGCGCCGAACACCAGCAGGATGTCTCCGTACCTTTTCAGCCACCTCGGCACAGCACCGTGCCTCCTCACATCATTACAGGAAGCTTAAGCGTCACTAAGCCTCACTCATGTTTGGGGAACCGGCGACGTTCGCGGGGATGCGCTTCACAGGCAAGCGCGTCCCCGCCCCAACCCCCTCCGACAGCCGGGGCGCCTCATTATAAGGCTAGCAACGATGAAGGCGCACCGGCACTCGCTCACTTATAGCCCAACATCTCAAGGGTCGGCATGACTGCGTCCCCGCCCTGCGAACCCACGACCGTGAAAAGATCCCACTCGCCCTTCCTCTCGTTGGGGGACTTCCCCTTGACCAGGAAGGCCGCGTACTTATAGACCGGGCTGTGGTCCTCTCTCCACCGGGCAGGCCCTTTTACTGTCTCGAAGTCGGGGTGTTGCTTTATGTAGTCGGAGACCTTGACGGGATCGAAAGTCCCGGCAGCCTGGACGGTATCCAGGATCTGCCTGGTGGAAATGTAGGCGATCGTGGCGTAGGCATCGGGCGGATTACCAAACTGCTGCTGGAACCGGTTGGCGTAATCCGCCATGGACTTCGCCACCTGCTGGTCGGAGAAGCTGCTCAAGTCCGAATAGGCGAAGTGCATGGCATACAGGCCGTTGAGGGCCGCCGGTGGCAGGCCTTGCGCCACCACGTTGGTAATGAAGGCGTTGAAAATGGTCATCTTCTGATACAGGCCCTCGTCATAAGCCTGCTTCAGCAGGGCGATGGCGTCCGCTCCGAACTGAGCCGAGATGAACACGTCAGGCTTCGCGGCCGCCACCTTCTTGATTACAGGGAGAAAGTCCGCGGTGCCCAGGGGGACCTCGTCCTTCCCGACGATGGTTCCTCCGTACTGCTTGGCCGCCGCTTCCACGCCGGCCCGCATGTCCCAACCCCATGCGTCTGAGCGGGCCAGGAAGAAGATTCTCTTCTTACCAAGGGTGTTAATGGCCGCCGATGCCGCCATGTACCCTACCGACCACGGCGTATAGGCGGAGACCCAGGTGGTTGGAGAAAGTGTCCCTTTCTTGACGGCGTCCAGCGGCGTGACACAGACCGGGAAGTAGAGGAACGGCTTGTCACGCGTTTTCTCGTTGATGGCGAGCGCTAAGGGGGCCCATGTCTGCCCCACCACCGCGTTGGCTCCCGCCGCCCTGAGATACTCAAACCTCCGCACTCCCACGTCCAGCTTGGTCTGGTCGTCCTCGGTTATGGGTACGACCTGGACCTTGCCCCACGGCATGACGAGTCCGCCCGCCTTGTTGATGTCCTCGACCGCCGCCAATGCACCCTGCTCCTGGGTCTTGGCCACCGCGGCGAAGGTGCCCGTGAGCGGCAGCAGAACTCCCAGGATGAACTTGTCGGGTTGCTTGGCGGCCGTCTTGCCGCATCCTGACAGGGTGACTGTCAGGAGCAATAAGGTGATGACCATGAACCCCGCGACCAGCCTCTTCATCTGCGCTCGACCTCCTTCTCACATTCTCCGCTTGCGGTGCCCGCGCCTGCCTCTCCTATCTGGATGACGGTTCTGAGCCCTTCGGGCTTAACCTTCTGCTGGTGCATGACAGAAGGCAGTTCCGCCAGGTCGTAGCGGTGGGTGGTCAGGAACTTGATATCTACGGATCCTGCTTTGACCCCGCGGATGGCTAGTTCAACGTCCAGGGGGGACTGGGCTCGCGAACCCAGGATGGTCAGCTCCTTATCGTAAAGGTTATAGCTCGAAAGGGAGCGAACGGGACTGGGGTCCACGCCGAAGGCCAGCAGGGTACCTCCCCTACCGGTCATGTCCAGGGCCAACTGCAGGGTTTCGCCGGTGCCGACCGTGTCAATGACCAGGTCCGGGCCCCCACTGGTTTCCGCTCGAACGGTGGCGACAGTCCCCCCGTCCAGGGTGGGTATTACGCGGTCCGCACCCAGTTTCCTGGCCAAATCCAGCTTCCACTGGCTGCGGGAGATTCCGATCACCGGCGACGCTCCGGCGGCCCGTGCCAGCTGGGTGTGCAACAACCCCGAAACCCCCTGGCCAATTACGACCACCGACATGCCCTGGCGGACCTGCGCCCGGCGTTGGGCTCGGACGACCGTCGCCAACACCGCCAGGTTGGTGGCGTCCACCCAGTTCACCTCGGCAGGCAAGTGATGACACTGGAGGTCACGGACGACGGCGAATTCGGCGAAGGTGCCCGGTCGTTCCCGCCCCAGAAGGCCGCCGTTGACGCACAGGGTGGTGTCACCCCTCCTGCACCAACGGCAGTGACCGCAGAAAATGAGCGAGTTCACGATCACGCGATCTCCGGGAATGACCCCGGCGGCCCCGTCACCAACCTCCGCCACAAGCCCGGATGACTCATGGCCCTGGATCAATGGATAGGAGACCGGATACTTCCCCGCGTAGACCGCCACGTCGGTGCCGCAGATGGCGGTCGCCATCATCTTCACCAGCGCTTCCCCGGGCCCCGGGCGGGGGCGGGGCACTTCCTCGATCGCCAGTGTGCCTGGTCCGTGGAGTACAGCCGCTCGCATCCGAATCTTTCCCCTCCCCTCCGCTGACCATCGCTTCGCCCTCTGCCCGAACTATGGCCGGGAGCCTCGACGCTCATCGCCCGAGGACTTCGCGCTTCGCCAGAGCTAGGACAGGAAGTCCTCCTCGAATGGGCACCGGGTCAGCAGCTCATGGCCCCGGTCGGTGACCACCAGGTTCTCCTCCAGACGCACCGTCTGCTCCAGTTCAGGATGGCCGCTGAACGTTTCTACCGCGAAGCACATGTTTTGCTTGATCTCGGCCGGATAGTTCAGCGAGTATGCGCGAGACACCCACATTCCCTCGTAAAGCGACAAACCAATGCTGTGAGCGAACTGTTGAAGGCTGACACTTCCGTAACGATCATCGTCGTAAGTGGGGAATTTAGCGGCAACGTCGGCGGTGGTGGCCCCGGGGCGGAAGTGCTCGATGGCGGCATATAGGGAATCGTGGCATTCCCGATAGAGGTCCTTTTCCTTCTGAGTGGGCTTGCCGGCGACCTTGAAGCAGCGGACGAAGTCCACGAAGTATCCTCCGGGACCGATGGCGTTGATGTCTATGATCACCAGATCGCCCTGTCTTAAGATCTTGTCCGTGTGCCAGCGGCGGTAGGGGCTGGTGTTCCCGCCTGAGGCCACGATGATGTCGTAGACGAAGTCGAAGCCCTCTTCGTACAGGTACTCGTTTACCTTGGCGCAGATGTACGACTCCTTGACACCCGGCTTCGCCCACTCGTGGATAATCCGCCACATGGCCGCATCGCCGTAGGCACTGGAGATCTTCAGGCATTCGATCTCATCCGGGGTCTTGACGACGCGGGCCCCCGACATCGCCGGCCAACCGTTCACCATGTTCAGCTTCAGGTCGGTCAACGCCTGGTAGGCCCGCATGTCCATAACGTCAATGCCGACCTTTTCGTTCTCCACGCCATGCTCTTTCAGGACGTCGTACACGCTCTGCGCCATGCGCCTGGCCATGTACTCCTCGGCGCCCTCCGCCCACTTCCAGGTGATAGCCGGGCGAATCCCGCCCTCCATCCACGGGGCATCAATCTTGGCGCACTCCATGTCCGAACCCACGGTCTCGAATAGGACAGGGTCGCCACCCCGCGGCAGCACCGCGTAGCGGATGAAGATGTTATTCTTCCAGTTGCCCTGCCACACCCCGGTCACGTACCTCACGTTCTCGCCCACGAACAGCACCAGGGCGCCGAGGCCGTGCTTTTCCATGGCGGCCTTGGCGCGGGCCAGCCGCTCCCGACGCAGGCGATCGAAGTTGACCCGTTCCTGCCAGTCCGTGGCGGTCGTGCTATATACTCTGCGCGGCAGATACTCGTGGGGACGACCGATAAAGCTGGTGTCTATCTTACGTGGGGGGGGAGCCATCACATCACCGAGACACATCTTCTTCGCCTACCTCCCATTCAGTTCAGTACGAAATGTCCTGTAGAAGACGCTCTTAGCCGGCAATTCCAGCCACGGCCGACGGGCCGAGCACGGCCCTCACCACGTCCAGGAACTCCTGTCGGGTGAGGAGACCGTGCTTTTGGACGGACTTGTCCTTGACGGCGTAAAGGATGGTTTCCAGTTCCGGGGCGCCCGGTACCGGAATCCCAAGGTCCACAAGCCATACCCTGATCGAATCGACCCCGCTGCTCTTACCCATTACGACCTGGGCCGGATGCTGTCCCACCAGATCCCAGTGGAAGGGTACAAGCTCGAGGGCGTATTCTGGCCCGCAGTTCCTGAACCAGCTGGTTATGATACCGGATTCGATGTTGTACAGCATGTCTCCCACGATGGGGCGATTGGAGGGAGTCTCTAGGCCGGAGAACTGCCTCACCAGGCGTGAAACCTCGCACAGCTTGGCGTAGTTGATGCCGGTATCCACGCCGTACATCGTGAGCAGAGAGAGAACCACATCCTCGTAAGCGGCGTTGCCGGCTCGCTCCCCTATCGAGGTCACGGTGGTGTGGGCCACTTCGACTCCGGCCGCCAGGGCCATCAAAGTGTTGGCCGCCGCCAGCCCGAAATCGTCGTGGAAGTGGGCCTCGAGAGGCTTGTCGATGCGCTCCTTGATCTTCTTGACCAGATACGGAATCGCGTGTGGCGAGATCCCGCCGAAGGTGTCCACCACCACCAGGGCGTCCATGTGGCCCTCGGTGGCCACTTTGGCGATGAGGTCCAGGAACCAGCCCATCTCGGCCCTGGTAGCGTCAATGGGGAAGAAGACGGTGTAAAGGCCGTTTTCCTTGGCGAACCGAGTGGCTTCGATGGACAGGTCGATGGCTTTCTGCAAGGGCCAGCGGTAGGCGTACTTGATGATGTGCTCGCTGGAGGGAATCTCCACCACAATACCCCTAACCCCGCAATCCACCGCCCGCTTCACATCTTCCTTCATGCATCGGGAAAAGGCGAAGATGTCCGGACCCAGGTTGCGCTTGACAATCTCCGTGATGGCCTCTGCATCCTGTCTGGAAACGGCCGGCATACCAGCTTCAATACGGTGCACGCCGGCTTCGGCCAGCTTCTCAGCGATGCGGATCTTCTCGTCCTTGGTGAAGAGTATGCCAGCCTGCTGTTCCCCATCGCGCAGGGAGACATCGTGGATCTTTATCTTCCGGGGAAAGTGCAACTGGGTACGCACCTCGTCAGCATAGTTCCACGGGCTGACGAACCAACCGTCGCTTTTCCATGGGGTGATCATCCTCGAGCCTCCCTGTCCAGTTAATCCGGATTAACCAAGGAACGAGCGGGTTCTCCCCTAAGGCCTCGGACCACTTCGTCCACCGCCTGCGACTGCAACTGCCGGACCGATTCCTCGGAGTAGAAAGCACAGTGGGGTGTCAAGATGACCTGCTCCAAGCCCAATAACGGGTCCGTGGGGTCAAGTCGCTCGCCCGGCAGCACGTCGAGGCCCGCCCCGGCGATGCCCCCGTCAACCAGGGCCCCGTATAAGGCCTGTTTGTCCACCACTTCTCCCCGGGCGGTGTTGATTACGTAGGCCGTAGCCTTCATGCAGGCGAACTCCCTCTCACCCAAGAGCCCTCTAGTCTCAGGCGTAAGCGGAACATGCACGGACACAAAATCCGCGCCCGCCAGCAACTCCTCGAAGTCAAGCAGGGCAACGCCCAAAGCCTGTGCGTCATTCCGGTTCACGTAGGGGTCATGGGCTGTGACGGTGAGCCCGAGCGCCTGGGCTTTTCGCGCCAGCACCCGCGCTACTTTGCCCAGGCCAAGCAGTCCCAGGGTCCTGCCGCGCAGGCGAAACATCGGGCACTCGTTCTTGTAGTCCCAATGGCCTTTCCTGACCGACCGGTCAAGCTGAGGGATGTGGCGGGCACACCCCAAGAGTAAGGCCAGAGCGTGGTCGGAAACCTCATCCACGCAGTAGTCAGGAACGTTGGTGACCCGGATACCCTTCTCTTTGGCGGCTTGTAAGTCAACGTTGTTAACCCCGATGCCGTACCTGCTGATCACGCGGCAGTTGTTCAGCCCCTCGATGACCGCCCGCGTGATCTCGGCGTAGCAGACCAGCATGCCGTCGGCGTCATGCGCCGCTTGCACTATTTCTTCCTCGGAGGTACCGCCCGCCTCAACCAATGCGGCGCCGATTTCCGCCAATTTGCTCCGCTCCAGATCCAGAGAACCAAAGACGTGATCGGTGACCACTACCTTAAACCGCTCCTCCACTCCCCTCCTCCTTCCCTCCCTCCCGGCTTGCCGCCTTCTCAAAGCGGCAAGCTGATGGACAGATGGTCTGACCATCGTATGGTCGATATTCGATGCATTTTCAGAAACTCCTGCATTGACTTTTCAAAATACATCATAAGAGTCACACCAGGGAGGTGGGGCGAGGGTAGGGTATGTTTAGGTAGGTGGGCCTGGGATCATAAAGATAAAAAATGAGAGACCCTGAGTAGTTGTCTGGCGGCAACTGCTACTCCCCTTGTTAAGGAAGGGTGGGTCTCTCATGACGGATGGTGGCCACGTGGTAGCGGCGGTTCTTTTCTTGATGTAGGCGATTATCGGTCCTTTCGGTGACGTCAGGGCGGGTCCATTCTAACCAGCCAGGGAGGGTCATTTCTGGTCGGTCTTAATACCTTGTGAGGTGGATTCCGTTGATGGTGGGGAACCGCTGTTGATGAGTTCGGGGAGTAACTGCTCCAGTTTCTTCAGGTGAGTGGACACGGCCCACTCAGCGGCCTCTTCATCTTGCTCCCGAACAGCTTTGAGAATGGCCGCATGATCCTTCCGGGCCATATCAAGTATGGCCGCCATCTTGTCCTCTTGTCCGTTTTCCCACGCTGAGCGATAGACTTGGTGTGAACTGAAGACAAT
>JAJZPE010000030.1 GCA_021811325.1 Bacillota bacterium | reverse complement strand
GCCGGCCTTCAAGCCCCCGGCTTTGAGCTGGGTGGCCTGGGCGCGGTAGACGCCATACATGACGGCTAGCGAGACGAACCCCACAAGGGCGACGGCCACGAAGTACCAGCGGGCCGTGTGGGTCCAGCCGGCCGCCCGGGCAAGCGCCCGGAAGATGTCACGGTCGCCGTCGGCCGCCCGGCGGGAGCTGCGTCCGGACGCCTGGAAGCGGTCCGAGGTCTTGCGTTCAGTCAAGGTCATCACCTCGGACCCATTATCCCCAATTTTTTCCTACTTCATGCGCGGCCCCTGGCTCATTCGCCGAAGATCTTCTGGATGGCCACCCCGGTGTAGTAGTGCTTGATGATGTCCTGATAGGTCCGGCCCAGCTTGGCCAGGCCGTTGGCGCCATACTGGCAGAGGCCGACCCCGTGGCCGTACCCCTTGACCTGGAAGACCGCCTCGTCCCCCTGGAAGCTGACGGTGAAGTTGGCCGACTTCAGGCCGAGGGCCAGGCGAAAGTCGATGCCCCGGAGGGTCTTCGTCCCGACCCGCACCGACTTGACCCGCCCGGAGGCCGTGCGCTCGAGGACCTCGATCGGCTTGCCCTGGCTCGTTTTGGCATAGGCCGCCAGCGGCGAGGTCCCGGGGATCTTGGCTTCAATCTTGCCGTAGGTGAGCCGGGCCGTGCTGCTGTAGTGGGGCGATTCCTGGTCCCAGTCGCACTGGACGCTTCTCAGGTACGGGACCTTCTCCGACCAGACGTCCTCGGAGTTCTCGGTGGGCCCGGCCGAAGTCGAGTGGAACTGGGCATCGATGGGCAGCCCGTCGTAGGTGATGATCATCCGCTTGGTCTCCTCGACCGCGCGGCTGATCTTCCCCCAATAGGCGTTGAAGTTGACGGCCCCCCAGCGCTGCCTGAGCTCTTCGACCGAGGCCCAAGCCTGGCCCTTGGCCGGGTCGGTGGAGACGTCGGCCGACGGGTCGTCGGGCAGTCCGGCGCCGCCTAGAGCGCGTATCCGGCGCACGGCCAGCGTCCGGGCGACCACGGCCTGGGCCTTGAGGGCCTCCAACTCGAAGTTGGCGGGCATCTCGGCGGCGACGACCCCCTTGACGTAGTCCTCGAGGGCCATCAGCTCGACTTTGCCCCCGGGGTCGTGCCGGACCCGGATGGCCGGACCTTCCCCGGTCAAGCCGGCCGACCCCGGCGGCATCGCCCCCGGCCCCAAGGCACCGCCGACCACCAGGGCCGGGACGACGACAATGGCCATGAAGACGAAGGCGAAGGTGGCCCCGACGGCCCGCCACATATCCGCCCCTCCTCCCAGGCGTTACCAGTAAGATAGTCTATGTGAGTGGCCCCGGGCCTATGAAAACCGGCGGACCGAACCGCGCGGACAGGACGACAAGAAGCGGGAGCGGCCTCAGCCGCCCCCGCGCCCCTATGAACTCATATCGGTCTTGAAAAGGATTAGTCCTCAGGAAGTCCGGCGGGCCAGCAGTGAGTCTTCGACCCGCGCCACCGCCGCGCCCAAGGAGCGCAGCTTCCCTTCGATGTTGACGTAGCCGCGGTCCAGGTGATGGACCCCCCAGACCTCTGTCTCGCCCTCGGCCGCCAGGCCCGCCAGGACCAGCGCAGCCCCGGCCCGGAGGTCGGTGGCCCTGACCGGGGCGCCGGACAGCCCGGCCACCCCTTTGACGATGGCCGTGCGGCCATCGATGACGATCTCGGCCCCCATCCGTTCGAACTCCGGCACATGCATGAAGCGGTTCTCGAAGACCGTCTCGGTGATGATGCTGGTCCCGTGAGCCAAAGTCAGCAGGGCCATCATCTGTGGCTGCATGTCGGTGGGAAAGCCGGGGTAGGGCAGCGTCTTGAGGTTGGTCGCCCGCGCTCTCTCCGGCCCGACGACCCGTACCCCGCCGGCCTCCTCGGTCACCAGCGCCCCGCATTCGACCAGCTTGGCCACGAGCGGCTCAAGGTGCTCGGCCACCGCGTTGGCCACGTAAACGTCGCCGCCGGTGATGGCCGAGGCGATCATGTACGTCCCGGCCTCGATGCGGTCGGTGATGGCCCGGTAGCTCGCCCCGGTCAGCCGTTCCACGCCTTCGATGCGGATGACCTTCGTCCCGGCCCCCAGGATGTGGGCTCCCATCGCCCGCAAGAGCCCGGCGAGGTCGGCCACCTCCGGCTCCTCAGCCGCGTTCTCGATGACCGTCGCCCCATCGGCCAGCGTGGCCGCCATCATGAGGTTCTCGGTCGCTCCGACGCTGGGGTAGTCGAGGTAGAGTCTGGTCCCACGCAGTCTCCCGGCCCTGGCCTCAACGGACCCGTGGTCGGCTTCGATCGTGGCGCCCAGGGCTTTGAACCCCTTGAGGTGAAGGTTGATGGGCCGCGAACCGATGGCGCAACCGCCCGGCATGGGCTGCCTGGCTCGGCCCCGGCGGGCCAGGAGCGGTCCCATCACCAGCACCGATGCCCGCATCTTGCGGACGAGCTCGTACGGGGCCTCGTAGCCCTCGAGGTTTCGGGCGTTGATGGTGATCATTCCCGGCTGGTAGACCCGGACATCGGCGCCCAACCGCTGAAGGACCTCGCAAATGGTGAAGACGTCGTCGAGAGGTGGGATATCGAACAGGTTGACCTGATCATCGGTCAGGAGGGCGGCGGCGATCATCGGCAGGACGGAATTCTTGGCTCCGGCGACGGCGACCCGGCCTTCCAGCCGGTTGCCGCCAGTGACCACGATCCGGTCCACTATTGCCAGCCTCCTAAACGAGTTTGGTGAAGCCTGGGCACCACCTCCTATCATTGCCAAACGGCCGCTGCTTATGCCAACCGCTCCCATGAACCCATGCGGAGCAGGGCGAAAGGCTCCCCGGCCGAGGCTCGTGGCGACCGGCGACCCCGCCGAAAAGGCAAAAAAATAGCGCCCGCGTGGCCTCCAAGGTCGTCTGAAGAAGCTCGCCTTCCTGTGACTTAGTATGGGCCGACAGCGGGCGGCAAATTCGTTTATCCGGTCTTGTCGCGGGCGATTTTGCCTAGAAATCAAGCAAGAACGTGCCATGGCGAAAGCCGGGGGATACTGGGCCGCGGACGTGGTCACGCGGCGACGTTCACGCGGCGACGTTCACGCGGCGATGTTCACGTGGCGACGTTCACGGCGCGAAATCGGCGGGCCGCGGTCCGAGACCGAAATGATGCTTGATGGCGGCCAGGATGCGCTCGGCGGCATGTCCGTCGCCGTATGGATTGGCCGCTTCGGACATGGCCGCATACGCGGCCGCGTCATCGAGCAGTTGGTCGACAGCCTCGACGAGGCGCGGGCGCTCGGCGCCGACGAGCCGCACCGTGCCGGCCGCGACGGCCTCGGGCCGTTCGGTCTGGTCGCGGCAGAGAAGGACCGGAGTGCCCAAGGACGGCGCTTCCTCCTGGAGCCCGCCGGAGTCGGTGACGATGAGGTGCGCCGAATCGAGCAGGTTGGCCCAGTCGGGGTAGTCGACGGGCTCTTCGAGAATGACCCGTTCCTCGCCGGCGAGCAGGCGCCGGACCGGCTCCTGGACCTCGGGGTTCTTGTGGACCGAGACGACGAACAGGACGTCCCGCCGGGCCCGGGCGAGGTCACGGAGGGCCAGGCAGATCTGCTCCATCGGCCGGCCGTGGTTCTCGCGGCGGTGGCAGTCGACGGCGATGACCTTCTCGGGTCGCCCGGCCAGGGCCCGCAGAGCCTCGCGCCGGAACTGGTAGCCCGGCCGCACGGTCCAGAAGAGAGCGTCGATGGCCGTGTTGCCGGTGACGAAGATGGCTTCCGCCGGGCGGCCCTCGGCCAGCAGGTTGTCGCGGGCCGTCGCCGTCGGGGCGTAGAGCGAGTCGGACAGGGCGTCGGCCAGGACACGGTTCATCTCTTCCGGATACGGCAGCCACTTGTCGTGGGTCCTCAGCCCGGCCTCGACATGCCCGACGGGGACCCTGTGGTAGAAGGCGGCCAGGGCGCCGACAAAGGAAGTGTGGGCGTCGCCGTGGACGAGGACCATGTCCGGCCGCTCTTTCTGAACGGCTTCCTCGAGGCCGCCAAGGGCCTCGGTGACGATGTGGCCGAGGGTCTGCCGCGGCACCATCAGGTTCAGGTCGTAGTCGGGCTTCAGCCCGAAGTGCTCGAGGACCTGGTCGAGCATCTCACGGTGCTGGCCGGTGACGGCGAGGACCGACTGGAAGGCCGGGTCGGCGGCCAGGCCGCGGACGACCGGGGCCATCTTGATGGCCTCGGGCCGCGTACCGAAGCAGGACAGGACCTTGATTGGCTCCCTGGGGGTCTTCGACAACTGGCTTGCCTCCTTCGGCCGGGGCCGGGTGGCTCACAAAAAAGCCTAGCCCTGGTGGCTAGGCTCACTGCGGGCTGAGTTGACGCTAGCCCTTCTTGCCCGGCGCGCCGGGCCGAACCTCGAGGATGCCGATGCGCTTGGCCAGGAGCAAGAAGCCGAACGTCATGACGACGACCATGGCCAGGCCTCGCCCCAGGCTGACCTCGCTGAAGACGATGGCCCCGGCGCTGAAGAGGCCGGACACGCCATAGAGGACGAGGACGGCCTGCTTCTGGCTAAGCCCCAGGTCGAGCAGGCGGTGGTGGACGTGGCCACGGTCGGCCTCATAGACCGGCCGGTGGTTGAGGTACCGCCGGATGATGACGAAGAAGCTGTCAAAGATGGGGAGGCCCATGGCCAGCACCGGGACGGCCAACCCGACGGTGGTGGCGCTCTTGACGAGGCCATTGACCGAGATGGCCGCCAGAGCATAGCCGAGGAACATCGAGCCGCTGTCGCCCATGAAGATGCGGGCCGGGTTGAAGTTGTACGGCAGGAAGCCGAGGGTCGCGCCGGCCAGGGCGGCCGCGAAGATGACCATGTCGGCCATGTCGGCCTGTCCCTGTTTGAGGGCCACAAAGAGAAGGGTCAATGAAGCGATCGACGTCACCCCGGCGGCCAGGCCGTCGAGACCGTCGATGAAGTTGACCACGTTGATCAGGGTGACCACCCAGAGGACGGTCAGCGGGGCGCTCCAGGGACCGAGGAAGATCCAGCCCCCGAAGGGGTTGGTGACCTCGTTGATGCGGACCCCGAAGAGGACCAGGACGATGGCCGCGGCCAACTGGCCGAGCAACTTGACCTTGGCCGACAGGGGCCGGAAGTCGTCGATGACCCCGATGGCCACGATGAGCAGACCACCGAGGATGATCCCGAAATGGTCACGGTCGGCGAGGCCGGCGGCGGCCGAGGCGGCCACGGCGAAGGCGGCGAAGATGGCCACGCCGCCGAGGCGCGGGATGGGCTTCTTATGGACGCCGCGGGTGTGCCTGAGCCCCGGGCGGTCGACGGCGCCGGACTTGATGGCGAACCGGCGGACGAGGGGGGTCAAGAGCACGGAACCGCAGGCGGAGGCGATGAGCACGAGCCAGGTTGGGTTCACGATGTACGCTCCGCAATCTAGAATGTTGGCCTGTTGACCTATAAATTGTAACCCCGTCAGGATGATTCTGTCAACTTGTTGCCAATCCTCATCGTTCGACCATTTGCGACGTCCAGGCGCTCACTTTTCGTCCAGCTTTAAGTAACCCTTGCGGAGAAGTTTGTCGATGTGCTCGCTGAGGGCGTTCTTGAGGTCGACGCCATGCTGCTCCTCGAGGACGTAAATCATGGTGATGGCCGTCTGGGCCACATCCAGGAGGTCGCGGCCGATCTGGGCCAGATGGGCGGAGGGCTCCGGGTCGCCGGCCTCGTGCCAGCGGGTGATGGTCGAACCCAGTTCGCCGGTCTCCTCCATGAGCTTCAGCGCCGTCCGGTCGATGGACGGCCGAATGTTATTCAGACGAGGCAGGGCGATGGTCTTTGTCTGCATCCCGGCTTCCTCCATGCCCGTTTCCCTCTTGGCCGCCGGCTTCACGCCGGTCCGGCTCGAAGCGGACGATTTCGACTCCGGCGTCGCGCAGGAAACCCTCGGAGAAGTCGTCCGGGTAGGATTCACCGTAGACCAGCCGCCTGATCCCGGCGTTGATGATCATCTTGGCGCAGGTGACGCAGGGAAAGGTGGTGCAGTAGACGGCCGCCCCCTGCAGGCTGACCCCGTACAGGCTGGCCTGGATGATCGCGTTCTGCTCGGCGTGGAGGCCGCGGCAGATCTCCTGGCGCTGGCCCGAGGGGATGCCCAACTTCTGACGCAGGCAGCCGGCCTCTTCACAGTGCGGGAGGCCGGCCGGCGCCCCGTTGTAACCGGTGGTCAGGATACGCTTGTCCTTCACGACCACCGCCCCGACGTGTCGCCGCAGGCAGGTCGACCGGGAGGCCACCACCCAGGTAATCTCCATAAAATATTCGTCCCAACTGGGCCGCAAGAGTCCGTCGCTCCTCCCCTTTTCGACTCCCCCACCTGAGCCGAGCACCGGAATCCCCCGGTGCTTTAGTTCTCTGAAGTGTCGCGGGCTGCCGGTCTCTTGTAGACGGCCCGTTCCCCGCCGACGAGCTCGGGCCGGGTCCGGGCGGCAGTCAGATGGGCCGAACCGATCGCCTTCACCGCCAGCCGCACGGGCACGGCCACGCGTCGCAGGTGCATGCCGATGAAGGTGTCGCCGATGTCCAGCCCGGCGTGGGCCTTGACTTCCTTGACGACCACGGGGTCGGCGAAGAGGTCCATGGCCGTGGCCGCCAGGGCGCCGCCGGCCTTCGGGACCGGGTAGACGCTGACCTCTTCCAAGCCACCGGCGTCGGCCGTCTCCCGCTCGACGACCAGGGCTCGGTTGATGTGCTCGCAACCCTGGACGGCCAAGCGCAGGCCGCGGGCGCGGACGGCCTCCAGGACCGGCCTGAGGATGGCCGCGGCGATCTCCTTGTTGCCGGACGTGCCGATGCGCTGTCCGGCGACCTCGCTGGTGCTGCCGCCGACCACCAGGAGTTGACCCGGCTTCAGCGTGGCGGCCTCGAGCAGTTCCTCGACCGCCCGGCGGGACTGCGCGCCGACGTCCTCGAGAAGGCCCATGTCACCCGCTCCTCCCGGCCCAGTCGCGCTCGATCCGGGCGATCTTCTCGACCCGGCGGGCGTGGCGGCCGCCGGCGAAGTCGGCCCCGAAGAAGGTCTTGACTATCTCGACCGCCAGACCGGCCCCGATGACGCGGGCGCCCATGGTCAGGACGTTGGCGTCGTTGTCCTCGCGGGTCAGGCGGGCCGAGTAGACGTCGTGGCAGAGGGCGGCCCGGATGCCGGGCACCTTGTTGGCGGAGATGGACATGCCGATGCCCGTGCCGCAAATGAGAACGCCCCGCTCGGCCTGGCCGGTGCGGACGGCTTCGGCCACCTTGCGGGCGTAGTCCGGGTAGTCGACCGACTCGGCCCCTTCGGTGCCGAAGTCGGTCACCTCGAAGCCCTGCTCCTTGAGGAACCTGGCCACCTCATGCTTCAGGTCGACCCCGGCGTGGTCGCAACCGATGGCTATTCTCAAAGCAGAATCCCTCCCTAGGGGTGTCCGCCCTCGTCGTCCGCCTGTCCCCCGGTACTTCTCCCCCCGGGCGGGTTTCCCTGCCCGTGGAGGAGGACGAGTCGCCGGACCACCCGTTCGACCTCCCCCGCCAGCTCCTCGGCGGTCCTCCGGTAGGTCTCCAGGGACTGGCCGAAGGGGTCACCCACGTCGAGCTTCTCGCCCGAGGTGAACTCCCGCAGGGTGAAAGTCTTCTCGATGGCCCGCGGCGCCAGCCGGACGACGCGGTCCTTGTGGCGCGAGGTCATCGTCAGGATGAGGTCGGCCTCCTCGACCACCTGACGGTCAAGGCGCCGCGCCCGGTGAGCCCCGAGGTCGAAGCCGCGTTCCTGCATGGCCGCGCGGGCGTTGAGCGAGGCCCGGTCGCCGGTGAAGGCGTCCGTCCCGGCCGAGACGACGGTCACCCCGCTCATCCCGACCTGGGCCAAAGCGGCGCGGGTCAGGGCTTCCGCCATCGGGCTGCGGCAGGTGTTGCCTGAACAGACAAAGAGCAGCTTCATTGCGACTCCCTCTGGACCACGAAGGCCCGCGACTCGTTCGTTGCCACGGCCCCCAGGTAATGGTTGCCCATCCGTGAGCTGGTTATCCCCAGCCCACCGTGATGACCTTGGAGGCCGCCTTGCGAAGGCGGTTCATCACCGCCAGGCCGATGCCGGCCTCGTCCACGCCTTCAGCCAGGATGATGTCGACCCCCTGGAGGTCGAAAGCCCGCAGGCACCGGAAGAGGTTCGTGGCCGCGGCGCGGCCGTCGCCCTTCGGTCCGAGGCTGACCAGGAGGTCGGCGGGACCGCCCTGGTAGGCGCCGAGCTGTTGGTTGACGGTGAGGAGGCCAACGCGACGGCCTTCCCGCCCCTCGGCCGCCGCCCGTTCGTTGATTGACCTGGCGACCAGGTCCGGAGGGCCGAGGAAAAGCAGGAGCGGCGCGGATGGGGAGTAATGGGTGTATTTCATCCCCGGAGAGCGCGGGCCCTCGATGGCCGCGCCCACCTTGGGCGTCTCGGGGCCGGCGACGGCCCCCAGGAACTCTTCTAGTTGCTCCCGGGTAACCCCTCCCGGCCGGAGGATGACCGGCGGGTCGACGGTGAGATCGAGGACCGTCGACTCGACGCCGACGACCGTGGGACCACCGTCGATGACCATCTCGACGCGGCCGCCGAGGTCGGCCAGCACATGCTCGGCCGAGGTCGGGCTGGGCCGGCCCGAGAGGTTGGCGCTGGGGGCGGCGATGGGCACGCCGGCCGCGCGGATGACGGCCCGGGCCACCAGGTGGTCGGGCAAGCGGACGGCCACCGTGTCGAGGCCGCCGGTGACCGCGTCGGGGACCAGCGGGCTGCGCGGAAGGACCAGCGTCAGCGGCCCAGGCCAGAACCGGGCCATCAGCCGCTCGGCCTCCGCGGGCACCTCTTTCAGCAGCGGCCGCACCTCTTCCGGCGCCGCCACGTGGAGGATGAGCGGGTTGTCCTGGGGGCGGCCCTTGGTGACGAAGATGCGGGCCACCGCGTCCTCGTCGAGCCCGTTGGCCCCCAACCCGTAGACGGTCTCGGTTGGGAAAGCCACCAGGCCGCCGCCGCGGATGACCGCCGCCGCGTCGGCGACGGCCTGCCGTCCACTCTCCGTGGCCAGGTCGTCCGGGCGGACCTTGACCAGCCTGGTGTTCATGGCCCGGTCCCGGTCTGAGTTCATGGCCTATCCCCGTTCGTTCCAGGGCCCGCCAAGCGGGCCGTCATTATTCGGGAGAGGCCGGCGAGGTCGGGGCTCACCTCGACGGCCGTGAACCCGGCCGCCTCGAACAACGCCTGCACCGCGGCGGCCTGGCCGTAGCCGAGCTCAAGGGCGACGCGGCCGTCGCGGGCCAGGACCGGCCCGGCTCCGGAGGCCAGGGCCCGGTAGGCGTCGAGCCCGTCGAGCCCGCCGTCCAGGGCCAGCCGCGGCTCGTGGTCCCGGACCTCTTCCTGAAGTCCGGCAAGCTCGCCGCTGGGGATGTAGGGCGGGTTCGAGACCAGGAGGTCGACCGCGACACCGCCCCCGAGGAGCGGCTCCAGCAGGTCGCCTCGAACGAATTCGACGCGGCCGGCCACACCGAGGCGCTCGGCGTTCTGCCGGGCCAAGGCGAGGGCCAGCTCCGAAGCGTCGGTGGCCCAGACGCGGGCCTCGGTGAGGGCCCTGGCGATGGCGATGGCCAGGCAGCCCGAGCCCGTGCCGACGTCCGCCACGCGCAGGCCGGCGGCCCGCCTTTCTTCGCTCATCGCCCGGCCCAGGGCGATGGCCTTCTCGGCCAGCAGTTCGGTCTCGGGCCGGGGGATGAGCGCCCGCCCATCGACGAGCACTTCGAAGTCCATGAACCCCTGGCTCCCCAGGATGTACTGGAGGGGTTCGCGCCCCGCCCGGCGTTCGACGAGGGCCTCGTAGGCCGCCGATTCGGCCGGACTGAGCCGCCACGAATAATACAAAGGCAGCTCCAGGCGCGGACGCCCGAGGACCTGCCCCAGAAGTACTGCCGCATCGTGTCCCGCGTCGGGGACGCCCCGGACCTCCAGCCGCGCGGTCGCGCGGGCCAAGGCCTCGCGCGCCGTCACTGGACGCTCAGCGCCTTCAGCCGGCTCTCCTGGTCGGCCGCGGCCAGTCCGGCGATGAACTCGTCGAGTTCGCCGTCGAGGGTCTGGTTGATGCGGTGGATGGTCAACCCGATGCGGTGGTCGGTCACCCGTCCGTCCGGGAAGTTGTAGGTGCGGATGCGTTCGCTGCGGTCGCCCGTGCCCACCTGTGAGCGACGGGTCTGGGCCGTCTCCGCGTTGTGCTTCTCTTCGGCCAGATTCCGCACCCTGGCCCGGAGGACGCGCATGGCCTTCTCGCGGTTCTGCACCTGGGACCGCTCGTCCTGACAGGAGACGACGAGGCCGGTCGGCAGGTGGGTGAGACGGACGGCCGAGTAGGTCGTGTTGACGCTCTGGCCGCCGTGCCCGCCGGCGCAGAAGACGTCTATCCGCAGGTCCTTCGGGTCGATGTTGACGTCGACCTCTTCAGCCTCGGGGAGGATGGCCACGGTGGCCGTGGACGTGTGGATGCGCCCGCCGGCTTCGGTGGCCGGGACGCGCTGGACACGGTGGACGCCGCTCTCGTACTTGAGCTTGCCGTAAGCGCCGCCGCCTTCGACGCCGAAGATGAGTTCCTTGTACCCGCCGATGCCCGTCTCGCTGGCGCTGAGGACCTCGGTCTTCCAGCCCTGGCGCTCGGCGAAACGCATGTACATGCGGGCCAGGTCGGCCGCGAAGAGGGCGGCCTCCTCACCCCCGGCTCCGGCCCTTATCTCGACGATGACGTTCTTCTCGTCGTTCGGGTCGCGCGGGAGGAGCAGGAACTTCAGCCGCTCCTGCAACCCGGCCAGGCGCTCCTCGGTCTCGGCGACTTCCGCCTCGACCAGTTCCTTGAACTCGGGGTCGAGCTTGTCGGCGAGCATGGCCCGGTCAGTCTCGAGGCGCGACTCGACCGCCTTGAACTCACGGTACACCCCGACCAACTCGGCCAGCAGGGCATGCTCCTTAGCCAGCTTCTTGAGCTGGTTCGGGTCCCCGAGGACCTTGGGGTCGGCGAGGAGGCGGTTGAGCGCCTCGAACCGGCCCTCGACGGCGTTGAGTTTGTCGATCATGTTCTCGAGCATGAGTCAAGCACCTCTCAGGGGCGCGTGGAAGCCGTGTTCACTGCTGGCGTCTCGAACCCGATCCCCGTCCGCGCCCCATGCAGGGCGGCCATGGCCACCTCGAGCTGGGCGTCGTCGGGTTCGCGGGTGGTCAGCCGCTGCAGCCACAATCCGGGGGCGGTGGCGGTGGCCAGGAGCGGGGACTTGGAGCGGCCGGAGGCCCGGATGATCTCGTAGGACAGGCCGGCGACGACCGGCAACAGGGCCAGGCGGATGGCGATCCGCTCCCACACCCCGGGCCAGCCGAAGAAGGAGAACAGGACGATGCTGACGACGACCACGAAGAGGAGGAAGCTCGTGCCGCAGCGCGGGTGGAGCGTCGGCAGCGGCCGGGCGGCCTCGACGGTCACGGTGTGGTCGGGCGAGGCCTCGTAGGCCAGGATGACCTTGTGCTCGGCGCCGTGATAGGCGAAGACCCGCTGGATGTCCTCTATCCGGGTGATGACCGCCAGGTAGGCTAGGAAGATGGCCAGCCTGATGAACCCCTCGACGAGGTTGAGGAGGATGGACCGGTCCGCTAGGAAGCGCCGGGTGTAGCCGATGAGGACGGTGGGGGCGACGATGAACAGACCGATGGCGATGGCCAGACCCAGGAGCATGGTCAGGCTCATCTCGCCGGCCGTCACCTTCTCCCCCTCGCCCTCGGCGGCCATGTTGGTCGAGAAGACGAGGGCCTTGAGGCCCAGGGAGACCGAATCGTAGAGGGACACCGCCCCGCGGACGACGGGCCAGCCGAGGAAGTGGTACTTGCGGGACAGCGGGACGGCCGGGTCGACCTGACAGATGATCGAGCCGTCGGGGCGGCGCACGGCCGTGGCCATGACCTCTGGCCCGCGCATCATGACGCCTTCGATGACCGCCTGACCGCCGTAGTTGAAGTCCTTCGCGGCGGGGGCGTTGACCTTCTCGGGCCGATCGGCCACGACCATCACCTCCGTGGAAAAGTGAAAAATAGCAGAGCTAGGGCTCTGCTATAAGCGGCGGTTGACGATCTTAAAGAGCTACTTTAGCCCGTACTTCCTCTTGAAACGCTCGACGCGACCGGCGCTGTCCACGATGCGGTGTTGGCCGGTGTAGAACGGATGGCACTTCGAGCAGATTTCAATGCGGACATCCTTCTTGGTCGAACCGACGGAATAGGTAGCGCCGCAGGCGCAGGTCACCGTGGTCAACTGGTATTTCGGATGGATCTTGTCCTTCATGAGAAGCACCCCTTGGCGTTTCTTGGCGCGCCCGAGGCCGTTTCCGGACGAACGCTCTTGTATTATAGCACAACGACTAGGGCCTGGCAACATTGGCGGCCATCCGCGTGACGATGACGAAAAGGCGTCCTTCGGAAAGTCTGACCGTGGCGGTGCGGCCGCTCAGTTGGTTGCTGACGCCGAGGGTCGCCCCCCGCCGCAGGGTGGCCCGGGAAAGCGGGTACTTGAGCCCGTCCAGGGTCACTCCGGCGCAGGTGGCCGTCTCCGGGAAGAGGCTGACGACGTCCCCGGCCTCCCCCTCGACCGTCCCCGGGCGGTCCGGCGAAACCAGGAAGGCCATCGTGTCGCCGTCGTCGATGACGACCTCCAGGCCGCGGTCGGCGAAGCTCGGGAGCAGCGCCAGGTTGGCCAGGGCATGGTCGAAGCGCCCGCCCAAGGCCCCGGTGAGGGTGACGGGGCCGGCCTGGTGGTCGAGGAGATAGTCCAGGGCCAGCTCGGAGTCGGTCTCGTCCTTCTCGACCGGATAGCGCACGACCGGACAGCCCAGGCCGGCGAGGAGTCCCTGGTCCTCGGCGGATAGTGAGTCAAAGTCGCCAAGCCCGAGGTCGGGGACCAGACCCAGCTTGAGGGCGGCCGCCGCCCCGCCGTCGGCGCAGAGCAGGAAATGGCCGTCGCCCTTGACCAGCCGGGTCACGAGGGTCCCGGCGACGTTCGGCCCGCCGGCGACGACGACGGCCGGGGTGCCCGGGCTAAGTCCGGGCATCGTTCACCGGCCGGCCCATGTTGGCCAGGGCGGCGAAGAGGAAGTAGGTCAGGAACATGCTTATCACCAGCTCCGGCAGGAGGTACGTGCCGTTGTAGAGGGCTGAGTAGACCCAGACGTTCTGACCGGCCGGGGCGCTCGAGGCGAAGAAGACGACGCCCGAGAGCAGGTGGCAGACGAAGCGCAGGGCGATGCCGAAAGCGGCCCCGAAGGCCGGCCACCGGCGGAGCAGCCCGGCCAGGCCGAGGACGGCGAAGGCCAGCGGATAGTCCAACAGGAACTGGACCGGGTGGACGAAGAACGGCTCAAAGGCGAAGTCGATCAGGCCGTAGGCCGCACCCGTGAGCAAGCCCAGCCCCGGACCGTAACGGACGGCGATGTAGATGAGCGGCACCATGCTCCCCGCGGTCACCGCCCCGCCCGCCGGCGCTTGATAGACCTTGATCTGGTGGAGAATGACCGCCAGGGCGATCATCACCCCCGCCTCGATCCAGGCCCGCAAAGGCAGCTTCTTCATGTTGCTGATTCCTCCCTTTTTTGGCTCGAAAAACGAAGAGCCGCAGCCCCCCGCAGGTGCTGCAGCCGCATCATCCCCGTCTGTCGGTCTTCACGCGGCCGCTTCCCTACGCTGGTATTATCCAGGTCAGGTCCTGAGGGTTGGAGGCCCAGCCTCCTTTCAGCCCACGATGGAGCACCCCTAGCGGTTTCGTTCCCGGTTCAGTTGTCGCCTTAAATCTAACACCGGGCCGGCCTGGCGTCAATAGGCTCGCCGGGCAAGTGTCGCGCGGGCAAGGCCTTCACGGGGCCAGCGTGGCCAGCGGGTCCATCGTCCGCGAATTCTTGCTGATTTCGAAATGCAGGTGCGGTCCGGTCGAACGGCCGGTGGAGCCGACCGTGGCGATGACCTGGCCCTGCTTGACCGGGGCGCCCGATTTCACCAGAGCCTTCTGGACGTGGGCGTAGAGCGTCCGGTAGCCGTTGACGTGCCGGACGATGACCGCCTGGCCGTATCCCGAGATCCAGCCGACGCTCTGAACCACGCCGTCGGCGGCCGCCCGGATGTTGTCCCCGTACGAGGCCGCGATGTCAATGCCTTGGTGCATGCGCCCCTCGCGAAGACCGTAGTTCGAGGTGATCAGCCCGCGCAGGGGCCACCTGAAGCGCAGTCCGCCGAGGACGCCGGTGGAAGCCGCCTTGGCCTCCGAGCCGGCCGGGAAACCGGCCGGGACGGTGAGCACGGTCCCCACCGCGAGGCGGTTCGGATTGTTCAGGTTGTTGGCTTTGACAAGGGCGTCGACAGTGGTGCCGAAGCGAACGGCGATGTTCCAGAGGCAATCGCCCGGTTTGACCCGGTAGAGCTGCGACCCGCCGGGCGGGATGACCAGACTCTGCCCGGGATAGATGGTGTCGCCGGTGAGACCGTTGGCCTTCTTTATCGCGTTGACGTCGGTGCGGTAGGCGAGGGCCAGGTCGTAGAGGGTGTCGCCCCTCTTCACCTCGTGCCGGGCGGCCCGGGGAGCGGACGCCGCGGAGACCGCCGTGACGCCCGACTGCGGCCATACCGACCAGGCGGCGAGAAGGCAGACGGCGGCCGCCAGGATGAGCCCCGCGGCCGGCCTCCCGCCCCCGTCGACGAGCGACCGTCGCAACATCTCATCACCCGCCTGTGCTGGATTCCGGCTGGATTCCCGGGGCCAGGTCCGGGACCGCCGGGGTGGGAAAAACTCAAAGACGTGACTTAGAAGCCACGTCAGGAGTATAACCTAGCTGCTCGTTTTTATTCCGACCGGCGAGACCGCGCCGGATGGGCCGCGGCCGGCCGGTAATCACTTGCCAAGCTTCTTCCAGTCGGCCAGGAAGCGCTCGATGCCGATGTCGGTCAGCGGGTGCTTGATCATCTGCTCGAGGATCTTGAACGGGATGGTGATGACATCGGCGCCCGCCTTGGCCGCCTCGATGACGTGGATCGGGTGCCGCACGCTGGCGGCGATGATCTCGCAGTCGATGTCGTGGAGGAAGAAGATGTCGGCGATGTCCTTGATGACCTGCATGCCTTCGTTGCCGATGTCGTCGAGCCGCCCGACGAACGGGCTGACATAGGTCGCTCCGGCCTTGGCCGCCAAGAGCGCCTGCGGAGCCGAGAAGACCAAGGTCACGTTGGTCTTGATGCCGAGGCCGGAGAGGACCTTGACGGCCTTCAGGCCTTCCTTGCACATCGGGACCTTGATGGCGACGTTGGGGGCCAGCCCGTTCAGCACCTTGGCCTCTTCGACCATCTTCGGCGCCTCAAGGCTGATGACCTCGGCGCTGATCGGCCCCTTGACGATGGCGGCGATCTCCTTGACGACGGTGTGGAAGTCACGGCCTTCCTTGGCCACGAGCGTCGGGTTCGTGGTCACGCCGTCGACGACGCCCCAGTCGTTGGCCTCCCTTATCTCGTCGATGTTGGCCGTGTCGATGAAGAACTTCATGTCCCAGCCCCCCAGATCACAAGGTGGTCATGCCAGACCGAGGATGCGCCGCGCCTCATCGGGCGTCGCCACCTCGCGTCCGAGTTCCGCCGCGACGCGGGCGACCCGCGCGACGAGCTGCGCGTTGCTCGTCGCCTTGAGGCCGCGGGAGTAGAAGATGTTGTCCTCGAAGCCGACCCGGACGTGGCCGCCGAGGACGACCGCCGTCACCCCGAGCGGGAGTTGCGCCCGCCCGATGCCGGCCACGCTCCAGGTGCTCCCGGCCGGCAGGCTCTCCACGAGGTGCAACAGGTTCCGCGGGGTGCCGGTGATGCCGCCGGGCACGCCCATGACCAAATTGAGGTGCAGCGGCGGTTGGAGGAGTCCCTTCTGGACGAGCCGCAGGGCATTGTCGACGAAGCCGACGTCGAAGACCTCGATTTCTGGCTTGATCCCGGCCCCGACGATGCGCCGGGCGAAGACCTCGATGACCGGAGCCGGGTTGGAGAAAACCTCCTCGCCGAAATTGACCGTCCCCGTGGTCAGGGTGGCCATCTCCGGTTTGAGCGGCCCGGTCAGGGTGACCGGGCTGAGGCGTTCCTCGGGGGTCATGCCCGCGGCCCCGCCCGTCGACACCTGCACGATGACGCCGGTGCGGGCCCGGATGAGCTCGATGATCTTCGCAAAGACCTCGGCCCGTTGCGTCGGCCGGTTCCGCTCGTCGCGGGCGTGGACGTGGACCATGGCCGCCCCCGCCTTGGCCGCCTCCTCGGCGGCGACGGCAATCTCCTCGGGGCTGCACGGGAGGGCCGGGAAGTCCTCCTTGGCAATCTCCGCCCCGGTCAGGGCGCAGGTGATGATCAGCTTCTCCATGTCACGCCTTGGGTTCCGGTTCCGGCCCGGCGGGCTCGGCGGGCTCGGCCCGAGGTTCCTTCTCGGCGGCGGCTTTGCGTGCCCCGGCCTTGGCCATATGTCGCCGGATGACGCCGTACACAAAGCCATAGTTGGCCCCGGTCATCTTGGCGATCTCGGCCATGCTCTTACCTTCATCAAAGAGCTTGCGGAAGGTCTCGCTCTTGTTGTCCTCACGCGGTCGGCGCGTCCGCCGTCCCACCTTGCGCCCGCGCCTGCCGCCCCTGCCCCGCCCGGTTTTGGCCGGTCCCGCCTTCACCGGTCCGGTGCCGGGTCCCGCCTCGGCCGCTTCGGCCGGTCCCGCCTTGGCCCGCCTCGTCCGCGATAGCCCGAGACGCTGTTTGTCGGCGGGCACCACGCAGGTGCCCGTGGCCCTGGCGACGAGCACCGGCGTCGCCAGTATCTCCGCGGCGCTCGGCCCGAGGTCCGGCCTCGGCGCGATGACCTTGCGGGCCTCGAACTCCATGCGCCGCGAGGTACGTCCCTCGCCGACAATCCTCCCGGTGACTTCGAGATAGTCGCCGGCGTTGACCGGGGCCACGAACTCGACCGTGTCGTAGGCCACAAACAGCCCCTCGTCGCCGTCGCGGCGGATGAGCAGCTCGGTGGCCACGTCGCCGAAGATGCCCATGACGAATGCCCCGGCGACAAGCCCGCCGCCGTAGTGGGCATCAGCCTCGCTGACCCTCAGTCTGATCATTGATCCCCGTGCTCTGGGCAAGTGCATCACCGCTTTCCTGGTGGTCTGAAAGGATTCATGGAAACTATTCCATTCAGAGGCAGTTTTCCCTTCCTGGGCCACTGGGGCGGCCGAATCCGTTCGACAATGGCAGGATTTCCCAGAAGCCCGCCGAAAGCGGGTGTCCGCCCGGGGTGACCACCCCGGAGCCGAGGCCACGCGGCCAAGAAAGGGAGAGGAAAGACCGATGAGTCAATCCCACGACCGATCCATCCAGACAGCCGGGTTCCCGCGCCGGATCGCCGGCGCCCTGCTGGGCCTGGCCCTGCTGGGCACGGCCCTGCTGCTCGGGTCCGGCCGGGCCATGGCTGGTCCCGCGCCGGTCCGGGCGCGGCCATCAAGGCTCGGCCTGGCCCAGGTCCGACCCTACCCCGGGGAGACGGGGGTCCGCCCCGACACGCCGATCGAGTTCGACCTGGGGCCGCAGTTGAGCGGTCCCGGCGGGCCGGGAATCCGCCGGCAGGTGGCGAAACGCGGCTTCCTAATCATCGTCGTCAACGAAGCCGGTAAGTCGCGCCAATTGGCCGGGACCGACCCGGGGGTCACCGTCGATGCCGCGGCGGGTCTGATCGCCGTCCGCCCGCCCGACCCCCTGCCCCGCTACACCTGGCACGCCGCCGTCCTCAGGATGCACCCGGACGGTTCCGACGACCTCCGCGAGTGGCTCGAACACTGGCCGGCCGAACTCCCCGCGCCGGGCCGGTCGGCGCCGCGACCCTGGCTCCTCTGGACCGCCTTCCGGACAGGTTCGGACTTGCACGAGCCGACCCGGCTGGAGCTGGGCCCGGCGGATGCCGAGGTCACAGCGGGCGAGACGGCCTCGTTCCGGCTGGCCGTCCTTGACGATTATGGCCTGCCGGCCTGGGACGGACAGGTCTCTGCTTCGGCCAACGAAAGTGGGGCGCGATTGCCGCTCAGCGCTGTCGTACAGCCGGGGCCCGGTGCCGACCGCCGCATCGCCCCGGGCGGCGACGGCCGGGCGGTCATCACGTGCACAGACCCAGAGGCCGAAGCGGTCGAGGTCGAGGTCACCATCTCCTCCCCCAAGTACGGCTTCGAGGCCAAACGCCCGTGGGCGGTGCGGTTCCGCCCCGGCGCACCGGCCGGCCTGACCCTGACGGCGCCCGTGTTGAAGGCGACGGTGGGCGACCCGCTGGAAGTCCGGGGCGTGGCTGTGGACAGGTTCGGCAACGGGGTCCCCGGCCAAGACGTGGCCGCGGAGGCCTGGGGCTCGGCCACCGGGGCCTGGCGGGCCGTGGGCCGGCCGGCCAAGACCGGCGATGACGGCCGTTTATCCTTCCGCCTGGTGTCGCCGGTGCCCCAGTATGCCCGGTTCCGCGCGGGCCTGGCCGCCGGGCCGGCGGCCGCCCTCGATCAACCGCTGCGGTTCGAAGACGGCCAGGGCTCTCCCGGGGGGACCACGGCCGGGTCAGGACGCCTGCTGGTCCGGGCCCTGGCGTCCGGCCCGCCGGATCTCCCTCTCCGGGCTGTCCCGCCCACCACGGTGACGGCGGCGCCCGGAGCTTTCACCCCGGGCGCGACGGTCACGGCCTACGCCCTCACCAATGTGGGGACCTGGGACCCGTGGTCGGACCCCCTGCCGGGGACGGCGACGGAACAATTCGTCGGTAGCGGTGAAGCGGCCGCCGATGGTAGTCTTGCCCTCTCCACGCGAATTCCCTTCGCGGCCGGGGACGTCCTCGCGCTGAAGGCCGGCGCGCCCTCGCCACCGCCGGCCCCGACGCCGCTGCACGAGTTGAGCGGCCAGGGCCGGGGCGGCCACGCCTATACCTCGCAGGCCCTTCCGGCCGGCACTTATCGCGTCAGCCTCGAAGAAGACTCGGCCACCGGGCCGGAGAGGTTCGCCATCTATTACTATCACCTGATTCGGCACAACGGCTACACCGAAGGCGTCTTGAACGGAATCCTGGACACGGGGTTGGTCGGCGAGGTCAACGGGACCACCTGCACGTTCACCCTGGCAGAGGCGGAGGGCGTCAGCTTCGAGGTCGACAGCCCGGGACCGCTCTTCAACTACCGGATAAGAATCTTCCCCGGTCCGTGACTTTCCCCGAGCCCTGACCGGCATGGCCGAGCCATCAACGGCCACCTGCCCCGGACCTGAGTTCCTCGAGCAAGCGGTCCAATCCGCTCGCCGAGGCGTCGCCGGGCGCCGGCGGCGATTGCCCCGGCGGCACCTCGGGACGGACGGAAGCGCCCACGTCGGTGCCCGGCGCGACGGCCTCGAGGACCAGGGTGTACTCGGTGAACCCGTAATCCTCGGCGCTGGCGACGATCTGCAAGGTGAGGCCGTCCGCGGTGGGGTCGACCGGGATGCTCAGGAGTCCCCCTACGGCCTCATAGGTGCGGTCGTTGATGATGGCCAGGCCGTGGACCAGCTCACCGGTGACCGGGTCGCGCAGGTGCAGGTTAATTTCCCCCGGGCGGCCCGGGACGACCCGGCTCTCGATGATGTCGAGGTCCAGGACCGGCAGGCCCTTGGCCAGGAAGACCGGCAGGAGGGCCAGGGCCCGCTGCTCCTTGACGTCACGCAAAGCGACAAAGCCGTAGTACTCGCCGGGCGCCTCGGGAACGTTGGCCCGGACGGTGGCCGTCCAGGTGGCGCCCTCGGCCCGCGTCGCGCCCGTATCGCTCGAGCTCATTTGACCCGCGTCGGGCACTTCAGCGACCTGGAGTTCGAAGTTCGAGGCCGCCCCGCTGCCGTAGGCCTCGACGTAGACGACGTATTGGCCGGGCGGCGGAGAGGCCACCTCGATGACCTCGTCACTGACCCCGGGCCGGGCGGAATGGCCGAATTCGACCCAGTCCTTCTTGTCCTGGTCGTAACGGTAGAGGTAAAGGTCGAGGTCCGTGTCCGGGTAAGAGGGGTTGCCGATGGCGACCCGCAAAAGGGCGACCCCCGGCGGCACCTCGGGCAACGTCTTCGAGTAGGTCTGGTGTTCCTTGATGAAGGCCCGCTCGGTGACAATCTCATTGTAGCTACGGCTAAGCCCGTAGCCGACGAACCTCACGGTCCCGGCGACACCGTGATTGGTTATCGTGAACTCCTGCCCGGCCTGGACCGCCGGCCCCGCCTCAACGTTGGACCGCCAGGAAT
>JAJZPE010000211.1 GCA_021811325.1 Bacillota bacterium | reverse complement strand
AGGGGCATGGAGCCCGCCCTGTCGCCCCGTGTCGTTTATGGGGCAGCGCGCCCGCGCTTGACCGGACGCGCGGCCGGGCCACCGCGGCGGCGGTGGAGTCCGGCGGGAAGGGGGTGACGCTGGTGGTGACGATGACCAGGCTTCTCCACGCGCCGAAGCGGGCGCGGGCTCCAAGGCGGGGGCCGGCGCTCAATCGGCTCCGGGCCCTTGGCGCCGATGAGCGCGGCTTCACGCTCATCGAGGCCCTTATGACCATGGTCCTCATCGCCATTGCTTTCGCCCCCATCCTGGCCATGTTCAACACCGGCATCCTGTCACAGTCGTCGTCGCGGGGCGTGACCGATGCGACCCACCAGGCCCAGGCGATTATCGAGGAACTCCGCTCCGGGCCCTTCTCGAGCGTCGCGGCCCGGCCGTGGACGGCCGTCGCCGGCACCTCCTTCGAGTACCAGGTGACCATCGGGCCGCCGCCCGATCCCACCAGCGACACCATTCGTGAGGTGACCGTCGCCGTGCGGTGGGTCGACAAGCAGGGCCCCGAGGTCGTGCAGATGACCACCTGGATCGCCGAGCATTAGGGAGCGGTGAAGATGAGAGCCTTCTGGAAAGATGAACGCGGCTTCACCATCGCCGAACTCCTGGTGACCATCGCCGTAATGGGGATGGTCTTGACATCTATTGTCATCTTCCAGGCCACCGGGGCGAAGCTTTTCCGGATGAACGAGACGGCCACCGAGACCCAGCAGAACCTGCGCGCCGCCACCGAACGCATGGCCCGCGAGATCAGGCAGGGCCAGGGCGGGACCTTCTCCTTCAGCCCAGGCGTCTTCACTTACAGCTCGCTGCGCTTCGGCCTGCCGACTTCGCCGGCGAAGACCGTCCAGTACCGCCTGGAGGCGACGACGGGCGAGATCGTCCGCGACGAGACGGTCAACTCCGCGACCACCACGAAGCCCATCGCCGCGGGGGTCAAGGCCCTGACCTTCACCCTCTCGGCCGACCGCAGCCGGGTCACGGTCACCGTCACCAGCCTGACGCGCAACGAGACGACCCAGACGATGGTCAGCGAGAGTTACATCCGGGTCGGGCCGCAGTAGACCGCAAGTCTGCACGCCAGGCCAACGAAAGGGGGGCGGACGATGAAGCGACGGTTCAAGATTCTGGCCGCCGCTCACGATGACGAGCGCGGGGTGGTCTTCCTCATCGCCATATTCGCCGTGGCCCTGGTCTTCCTGCTCGGCTCGGCCGTCGTCGGGGCCACCACCGGCGACCTGTCCATCGCCCACAACGCGCGGCGCGGCGAGGCCGCCCTCAACGTGGCCGAGGCCGGCCTCGAGTACGCCCGCCACTACCTCACCATCTACCCCTACTACAACGGCACCCTCGGCCCGAAGACCGTCGGCGAGGGCTCCTTCACCGCCACGGTGACCTCGGACGGCCGCAACGCCACGGTCCGCTCGACCGGCACGGCCGGCACGGCCCGCCGGGCCATCGAAGTCAAGCTGCTGGTGGGGCAGGGCACCAACCTCAACAACAAGGCCCTCATCGTCAACGCCCAGCTGACCTCGTTCTCCAAGCTCTTCATTTACGGCGACGTCTACGTCAACGGCGACGTCGTCACCGACAAGGACCTGAACATCGTCGACATGGCCCCGACCGGGCCGGTGAACGGCCAGGGGGACCTGTTCATCGGCGTCGGCCACACCATCATCGACCCCGGTAACAAGCTCTCCGTCGACGGCAGCATCTTCTACAACCAGGACATCGCCCTGCCGCCCATGCCGTCGCTGGACTACTACCGGACCTACGCCACGTCGCGGCTTACGGGCCCCCAGACCTTCGAAGGGGTCCTCGACCTGACCCTCGCCCAGAACCGCCTCATCCTCGTCGAGGGCGACGTCCACCTCGGCGGCGGCAGCGCCTTCACGGTCAAGGGCCGGGGGACCATCGTCGCCACCGGCGATATCTGGATCGACAACAAGAGCTATTACGATACCGGTCCGTCCGTCGACAAGCTGAACATCCTCGGGATCGGCGCCACCAGCCGCCTGGTCTTCAACACGGCGTCGCAGTTCGTCGGGGTCTACCGTGTCCAGGGCGACGTGGACTGCTCGCGGAGCCAGCCGTCGAGCATCCAGGGCGCGATCATCGCCAGCAGCTACACCATGGGCAACACCAACGACTCCTTCAAGATCTACCTGGACCCCTACGCGGCCGCTTCGCCCACCGCCGGTACCCCTGGGAACCAGGCGAAAATCCTCTCATGGCAGGAAACAGCGCCCTGACCTCGAAGAAAGGGAAGGAAAAAGAGGGGGTTATCGCCTAGCCATGGAGCGGTATGCCAGCCGGGCCGACAAACTGCAAGCCGCTCGACGCGAAGTCAGGTCCATGTACGTAGGCGGCCTCACCCTCTTGACCGTGCTGTACGTCGCCGTGGGCCTCGGCCTTGGATACGTGCAGGACCTGCGGCCCGAGTGGCCGGTGACGCCGGAGATCTCCGGGTGGTACTGGATCGGCGGTTTCGGCGTGGTCATGGCCGCGGCCGTGGTCACCTGGGCGGTGGTCGCGGCGCTTTCGCGCAATGAAGCAACCCGCGGGCGCGGGCTCGAGTCGCCGCGCCGCGAGAGCCAGGGTCCGGCGACCCGGCTCATGCCCTTCCTGCTGGCGGTGACCGTCGCCCTCTTCGGGTTCAGCCTGGGCGTGGCCACGTACTACGAGTGGACCTGGTGGCAGGCCGGGCACGCCCAGCGGCTTTGGGCCTTCGGGGCCTGGGCCATGGCCCTCGGGTTGGTCGTCGGATTCGTGCTCCTGGCTTCGGGGGTCACCGCCTTCCGGCGAGAGGCCCGCGAGGAAGCCAAGGCCCTGATCGCGGCCGAGGCGCTGGTCACGACCAGCGACGATGATGGCCTGAAGGACATCGTGGACAAGGTGCTCAACCACCGGCCGGGGGAGGCCCCGACGGATGGTGCCGCGGTGCCCGCGCTTCCCGAGCCTGCGCCGGGCAGGCCGGCGTTGCCGCCGCACCGCGCCGACTGGCCGGCGGCCATCGGCCGCGCCATCCTCATCTCCGTCTGGATCGGGCTCATCGCCACGGCTACCTGGCTGGAGATAGGCTTCGAGGCCGAGGGTTCGCCGTACCGCTACTGGGCGTTGGCCGGGTTGGCCATCGTCGCCATCCTCTGGTGGGCCGTTCGCGAAGCCAGCATCGGGCTACGCCCGTATGCGCCGGTGGCCGTCGTCAAGCATCGCCCGTCCAAGCCGGGGAAAGAGCCCGCCGCCGGCGCAGGACGGCCGGCGGACAAGCGCAAAGAAGCGCGGGCGGAGGTCAAGCCCGCGCGTCGCCGCCGTTTCTTCATGCCCGAGTCCAGCCTGACCAAGAAGGCCGCGGCGCCGGTTGAGACCGCGCGGCCTGAACCGAGCCGCGAAGCCCCCAAACCCGCCGAGGAGGCCACGATACCGGTGCCCTCGCAAAGCGCTCCCGAGAACCAACCGGTGCCGGCGGCCGCCGCGGCTGAGCCGACGCCTGTGGCTCCGGCCAAGCCCGCGCCACGCGAGACCAAGCCCGTGCCACGCGAGACCAAGCCCGCCAGCCCGCCGAAAGCCGGCGCGCAGGGCCGGACGTGGGTCGGACTGGACATCGGCTCACGGACGATCAAGGTCGTCCAGGTCGCG
>JAJZPE010000210.1 GCA_021811325.1 Bacillota bacterium | reverse complement strand
CTTGGTGCTGGTCATCCTCATCGGCGTGTCCGGGCTCGGCTTCGTCGCCGCCAGCCTGCGGGGCCTTCCGAGCCTGGCCGACATGGGTCCGAACCCCGATGTCTCGACCCTCGTCTACGACGATCAGGGGGCGCTCGTGGGTCAGATCCACGGCGTCGAGAACCGGATGCCGGTCAAGCTCAATGAGATCCCCCTGGACCTTCAGAACGCTTTCATCGCCGCCGAAGACCATCGTTTCTATCAGCATCACGGGGTCGACCTCCGGGGCATCATGCGGGCCCTCTACGTCAACTTCACCGGCGGCAAGGTCATCGAAGGCGCCAGCACCATCACCCAGCAGCTGGCCAGGAACGCCTTCCTGACCATGGACCGGACCCTCAAGCGCAAGGTCCAGGAGGCCATCGTCGCTCTCGAACTCGAGCGGCGCTTCACCAAGAAAGAGATCCTCGAGATGTACCTGAACCAGATCAATTTCGGCCGGGGCAACTACGGGGTCCAGTCGGCCGCCCAGAACTACTTCGGCAAGAACGTCGGGCAGCTGACCCTGGGCGAGTCGGCCCTCCTGGCCGGGGTCACCAAGTCGCCCGAGAACTACAACCCCGTGGCCAGCTTCAAGAGCTCGCTGACCCGCCGGGACACGGTCCTCGACCAGATGGTCGAGTACGGTTACATCGACCCGGCCACCGCGGCCAAGGCCAAGCAGGAGAAGATAACCGTCGTCCAAAAAAAGTCGACCTCGTACCCGGGCGACTGGTTCGTGGACTATGTCCTGCAGCAACTCCTCAAGACCTACGGCGAGGAGAAGGTCTACCGCGGCGGGCTGCGCGTCTACACCACCCTGAACCTCAAGACCCAGGTGGCGGCACAGCAGCGGATGCGCGAGATGCTGGACGCCGACTACCCGCTCAAGGACGGTGGGCCCGAGCAGCCCGATATGGCCGCGGTCTTCATCGACCCGCGGACCGGTCACATCAAGGCGGTCATCGGCGGCCGCACCTATGACCGGAAGCTCGGGTTGAACCACGCGGTGGCCTCCAAGCGCCAGCCCGGATCGTCGATGAAGCCGCTGGTCGTCTACACCCCGGCCATCGACGCGGGCATCCCCCCGTCGCACGTGGTCGACGACTCGCCGGTGATGTACACCCAACCCGACGGGACGCCCTGGTGGCCGATGAACTACGACAAGCGCTTCCGCGGCCTGATGACCATCCGCGAGGCCGTCGAGCAGTCGGTCAACGTCGTCGCCGTGAAGATGCTCGAGCAGATCGGCCCGAAGGTCGGCCTCGAGAACGCCCGCCGGATGGGCATCACCACCCTGCACGATTCCGGCCGCCTGAACGACGTCACCCTGGCCCTGGCCCTTGGCGGCGTGACCGACGGGGTCATCCCCCTCGAGATGGCCTCGGCGTACGGCGTCCTGGCCAACGGCGGCGTCCGGGCTGAGCCCATCTCCATCCTCAAGGTCGTCGACCGCAACGGCACCGTCCTCGAGGAGCACCGGCCGCAGACCCAGGTCATCATCAAGCCAGAGACGGCCTGGATGATGACCGACATCCTCGAAGGCGTCATCAAGCGCGGCACCGGGCGCCCCGCCGACATCGGGCGGCCGGCCGCCGGCAAGACCGGGACGACCAACGACCTCGTCGACGCCTGGTTCGTCGGTTACACCCCGAACCTCGTCGGGGCCGTCTGGATGGGCTACGACCAGCCCAAGCCGATGCACAACGTCTACGGCTCGACCTACCCGGCGCAGGTCTGGAAAGCCGGTATGCTGGCCTACCACGAAGGCCGCCCGGTCGAGGACTTCCCCGAGCCGAAGGACCTCGTCCGAATGACCGTCTGCCGGAAGTCCGGCGAACTGGCCGGACCCTACTGCCCGCCCGAGGACCTGTACGAGGAGGTCTACCTCCCCGGGACCCAGCCTACGCAGACCTGTACCGTCCATGTGCTGGTAAAGGTCGATCGTCTGTCAGGCAAACTGGCCACGCCGTACTGCCCGCCGAGCGAGGTCGTCACCAGGGTCATGCTGAAGCGGCCCAAGTGGACCCCCTACCGCGACGAGAAGACCGGCGCCGTCTACATCCCCGAGGACGCCGCGCAGGCCGCCCCGACCGAGTTCTGCGACCTGCACGGGCCAAGGAAGACGCCGTAGGTTGATCCGCACCCGCCAAGTTGCGAAGAGCCCGGACCCCAACGCGGGGTCCGGGCTTTCTTGCGTTCACACGAGGTACAGGACCTCGGCCCCGGGGAACAGGGCGGCGATGCGCTCCTCGAAGAAGGCGCCCACCTCCTCCATGTCCTCGGGCCGGTAAAGGTACTTGCCATAACCGAACTGCCCCATCTTCCACCGTCGTGAGGTCTCGTCGAGGGGCAGGGTGGTCCCCGGGAAGATGGTCAGGATAGTCTTCTTGGCCTTCGGCGTAAAACGGTGGGTGATGAGCTCGAAGGTTGGTGGCGGCGCGACGCCCGTCGCGGTCCTCTCCCCCGCCCCGGCCGCGCGCAAGGCCGCGGCCAGCTCGTCGAGGAGGGCGCCGTATTCGGCCCGCCAGTCACCCTCGAGGATGATCGGGGCGATGAGGAAGCCCCCCGTATAGCCCGCCGCGGCCGTGCGGGCCGCCGCCGCGAGCCGCCGTTCCAGGTCCGGCACGCGGTGCTCGTGCCGGCGGATGACCGTCCGCGGGTTCAGGCTGAAACGGACGCTCGTGTGCCCGTTGTGCTCGAGGCCGAGGAGCGGCTCGACCCCGTCGTCTTTGGTGGCGAAGCGAAAGCGGGCCAGGGCCGTCCGCCCAAAGACGGTGATGGTCCTGGCCAGCGCGCCCGTGTAGGGTTCGACCGGGAGCGGGTCAGACGTGGCCGCGCCCTCGAAGATGGTCACCTGCGGCGCCCGTTTCTCCACATACTCCAGGGCCCGGTCGAGGATTTCGTCCAGGTTGACGTAGACGCGGATGTACGGGCGCGGCCCGAGGGTCGTCATCAGGTAGCAGTACTCGCACATCCCCGGGCAACTGGTCACCAGGGGCAACTGGTAGTGGGCCGACGGCCTGCAACTCTGGAAGGACAGGGTCTTGCGCACGCCGACCACGAGCGTCCGTTTGGCCTCGGCGTAGGCCTTGAAGCCTTTCATTCCGGGAAGCCCGACGCGGTTGTGCGAACCGATGAGGACCGGCGGCGGGCCCTCGGCGCTGAAGCGGTCCCAGAGGTCCTTGCCGAGCGGATAGTCGAGGGCGCGTTCTTCGATGAAGACCCGGGCGGGCCGGAGGACGGTCACGAGAATCACCGGGGCTTAGCTTGCCCAGGCGGCGGGGTCCTCACAGAACCACCAGCCCCGCTTGGGCGGTATCCCGCCTACTCCTCCCCCAACTCGGCCACGGTCACGCCGTCGCCGCCCTCGTGTTGGTCACCGAAGCGCGTTCCCTTGACCGCCGGATGCGCGCGGAGGTAGCTGCCGACGGCCTGGCGCAAGGCGCCGGTGCCCTTGCCGTGGATGATGAAGACCTTCTTCAGGCCGGCCAGCGCGGCGTCGTCGAGGTACTTCTCCACCGCCTCCAGCGCCTCATCGACCTTGAACCCCCGCAGGTCGAGTTCGTTCGAGATGGCCTGGGCCTTGTCCGTGGCCATCTTACCGATGTTCGAGCGCTGGGCCACCCGCTCCTCGTCCTCCACGCGGGCCAGGTCACTGAGGG
>JAJZPE010000209.1 GCA_021811325.1 Bacillota bacterium | reverse complement strand
GACGGACACAGCCGGACGTGGGCCTCGAGCTTGCGTTCCTCGGCCGGGCCGAGCTCCCCGTCCAGGTAGGCCTGGAGGAAGTGGTATATCTCGTCACACTTCAACGGCAAAGTTTCATTCCTCCCCAGGCTCCGGCTCGCCAAGCTCCCTCTGCCCCTCCAGGTGGCGGCGGAGGGACTCGCGGGCCCGGAACAACCGGGTCTTGACCGTGCCCAAGGGCAGGTTCAGGGCTTCGGCGATTTCCTCGTAGGCGAGGTCGCGGGTATGGCGCAGGATGACGATCATCCGGTACTTCTCGGGCAGCGCGTCGATGGCCGACTGGATCTCCCGCCTGGTCTCGGAGACCTCGGTGATCTCCTGCGGCCCGGCGGCCGGGTCGGGGATCTGCCGGTAGAGCCCGCGGTCCTCGACCAGCGGGGTGTCCAGGGAGACGGTCACGGTCCGGTTCTTGCGCAGCTTGTCCAGGCACAGGTTGGAGGCGATGCGGTAGATCCAGGGCGAGAAGCGTTGCTCTGGGTCGAACTTGTCGAGGGCCCGGAAGACGTGGAGAAAGACCTCCTGGGCGAGGTCCTCGGCGTCCTCGCGGTGCCTCAGCATCCGGTAGGCCAGGTTGTAGACGGGGTCCTTGTACCTGTCCACGAGCTCCGTGAAGGCCCGCAGGTCACCCTTGAGGGACCGGCGGACGAGGACCTCATCGGGTGGACCGGACGGCTTTCGGCCGGGGCTCATGGCGTGCCTCCGCGTCGCTGTCTATGAGCCAGGAAAGAGGTTCTACCCGCCTTCGAGGATTCTTTCCGCAGGCGGGTAAAACCTCTTTTCCGCTTTGGCAGACCCCGACCCCCAGGCCGGTCCGGCTATATCTTGCGGGCCACCAGGAGCAGGCCGAGGACGATGAAGGCCAGGCCCGCGCCGGTGTGCAGGTACTGGCGCGGGATGACCCGCGTGAGGGCCTCCCCGAAGACCACGCCGAGGAGAGAGGTCAGCGTCAGGGCGAGGGCCGCCCCAAGGAAGACCGACCATGGCCCCTTGCTCTGAGCCGCCAGAGTCATCGTTGTGAGCTGAGTCTTGTCCCCGAGTTCAGCCAGGAAGATCAGTCCGAACGTGCTGAATAGCGCTTTCCAGTCCACAGTCCATCCTCCGCTTCTCCCGGCATGGCCGGCCCGAGACAACGGTATCGGTCACACCATATTCGCCGGGCTCATTTATCCTTCACTGGTTCTTCGTCCGGCCCCTTCTTCCCTGCACCCGACCCCTCCGTCCCTCCGCCGCTGGGCCGCTTGGCACGCCCTTTCCCGGTTTCGTCCCGGTGTTTCTTCCGGACGTCCAGGCGGCCGCTGGAACCGAGGACGGCCGTCTCCACGTCGATCATCCGCCGCACGCCTTGCCGCTGGAGGAGGGTCTTCAGGCGGTCGAGGTCGATCCCGGCCCGCTCCAGGTTGTCCCGCCGCAACTGACCGTCTTCGATCAGGTCCAGGCCCTTCAGGTCGGCCGGGGTCAGCGGCCGGTGGTCCCTCTTCCTCAGGACGCTGACGTTGCCATCGGTCTCCAGGTAGGCCTGGGCGACCTCGGTGAGGTGGGCGACGCCTTTCTCCCGCAGGCGCTCGGCGAACTCCTCTCGGCTGATCTTGGCCCGGGCGAGGTTGCCCTCCATGACCCGGCCGCGCCAAACGACGAGGACCGGTCGCCCCTCGAGGAGCCACCGGACGAACGAGCTCTTCACGCACAGCCAGGCCAGCACGAGCTGCAGGCCGACGAGGGTGATGATGGCCAGCAGGGCCGGGTTCGCGTCCAGCCTGGGGTCGGCCAGCGGGGCGCCGAGGATCTCGGCCACGGCGATGACCACGACGAAGTCAAAGGCCTGCATGTCTCCGAGGGTCCTCTGCCCCATCAGTCGGAAGAGGAAGAGGGCGAAAGCATACAGGCCGATGGTCTTGACGAAGACGTTCACTTGGCGTCGACCTCTCGGGTCGGAGGGATCAGGGCGCTGGCCTCAGGGCGCGGGGTCAAGACTGGGGCGGCCCGGGCCATGGCCGCGATGGCCGGCTTCGCGCCCGACCCCGGGGACCCGGTCGAGGACCTCGGCCAGGGTCGGCTGGCCGATCTCCTGCAATTCATACCGGACACGGACGGCCGGATGCTCCATGCGGAGGATCCGCCGCAGGTCGATGGGCGTGGCCACGATGACGACCTCGGCCGGGCAGGCGTTGATCGTCTCCTGGAGGTCGCGGACCTGCTGGCCGCTGTAACCCATGGCCGGGAGGAGGGTGCCGATCTTCGGGTACTTCTCGTACGTCTTGGCGATGGTCCCGATGGCGTATGGACGCGGGTCGATGAGCTCGGTCGCCGCGAACTTCCGGGCGGCGATGACGCCGGCCCCGTAGGCCATCTCCCCGTGGGTGAGGGTCGGCCCGTCCTCGATGACCAGGGCCCGCCGGCCCTTTATGAGGCCGGGCTCGTCGACAAAGATGGGCGAGGCGGCCTCGATGACCGTCGCGTCCGGGTTATAGCGGGCGATGTTCCGGGTGACGATCTCGATGCCCTTGGGGTCGGCCGTCTCCACCTTGTTGATGATGGCCACGTCGGCCAGGCGCAAGTTGCTCTCGCCGGGGTGGAAGGAGACCTCGTGGCCGGGGCGGTGCGGGTCGACCAGGACGATGTGCAGGTCCGGCCGGTAGAACGGGAGGTCGTTGTTGCCGCCGTCCCAGATAATCACGTCGGCCTCGCGCTCGGCCGCTCGGAGGATGCGCTCGTAGTCGACGCCGGCGTAGACGACCACGCCGCGGTCGATGAGCGGCTCGAACTCCTCGCGCTCCTCGATGGTGCAGCGGTTGGCGTCAAGGTCCTCGTAGGTGGCGAAGCGTTCGGCGGCCTGGCTCAGCAGGTTGCCGTAGGGCATCGGGTGGCGCACGGCGACCACCCGGTGACCCATCTGCCGCAGGATGTCGGCGACGCGCCGGGTCGTCTGGGACTTGCCGACGCCCGTCCGGACGGCGGTGACGGCGATGACCGGGCGGTTCGCGGAGAGCATCGTCGTCCGCGGGCCCATCAGCCGGAAGTCGGCACCGGCCGCGATGACCTGCGAGGCCCGGTGCATGACGTAGTCGAAGGGGACGTCGCTGTAGGCGAAGATGACCTGCTCGGCACCGGTGGTCTGGACCAGCTTGGTCAGGTCGGACTCGGGATAGATGGGAATCCCCTCGGGATATCCACCACCGGCCAGCTCGGGCGGGTACACCCGGCCTTCGATGTCGGGGATCTGGGTGGCCGTGAAGGCCACCACCTGATCGTGCGGGTGGCCTCGGAAGTAGACGTTGAAGTTGTGGAAGTCCCTCCCGGCGGCCCCCATGATGATGACTTTCCGGACCCCGTCCTGCACGCGCGCGACCCCCTCAGCGTTCGGCGGCGCTCTGCCGTTTCAATGGGCACGGGCCTTGAGACCTGTGCCCTGTTAGTATCCTTCGCCCTCGAAGGCTTATGCGCTGCGACGCGGCCGCCTGGCTCAGCGTCGTCGCCGCGCTGAGCGCGGCTTACCAAATCGGCGCGGGCCGGGTCGCTGGAGGAGGAAACCGGCCCCCTGGGGCAGAATAGACTGAAACTGAGAGGGACGCCCCGTCGCCATAAGGTGGGGGGTGCTCCGGAGGTGAGCCGGTTTGTTCACATGGCTCACATTTTGGCCCTGGTTGTCTGACGGACCGCCAGATCGGAA
>JAJZPE010000029.1 GCA_021811325.1 Bacillota bacterium | reverse complement strand
TTGACCAGCGGCCCGGTGACGGCCTGCGATAAGCGGCCGTCCATGCGGCTCGGGCGTCACCGGGCCGTTCGGGACGTCATCGTGGCGCAAAAAAAGCCGCACCTGCCCGCGCGGCTCAAAACTGGCGCGGGAGGACTAGCAATGGCCCTCCCCCGCACACCCCCATTCTATATCGGCCGGGTGCACGGGGCGTTAAGCCAAGGTTAACAAACCTTCATGCGTGCCAGCTAGGCGGGGTCAGCCAGGGGGAGGCGGAGGGTGAACTCGGCCCTGCCGGGGTCGGTCACCTCGACGGTGCCGCCGTGGGCGGCCACGACGGCGGCCACGATGGCCAGCCCAAGGCCGCTCCCGCCCTCTTCCCCGGCCTGGTTGCGGCCGCGATAGAAGCGCTTGAAGAGGTTCGGGACGTCCTCCGGGTCGATGCCGGGGCCGTCGTCGCGCACCTTGAAGATGGCCTGCCCATCCTCGGCGGCCAGGCTGACCTCGACCCAGCCGCCCTGCGGCGTGTACTTGATGGCGTTGCCGATCAGGTTGTCCACGGCCTGCTGGAGGTGGGACGGGTCGTGGTCGACGACCAGCCGGCCCTCCGGGAGGTCGCTGACCAGCTCCAAGCCCTTGGCGCGGGCGGCCGGCTCGAGCCGGGCGACCGACTCCTCGACCGTCTCGACCAGGTCGGACGGCTCCAGGCGCATCTCGACCAGCCCCGAGTCGAGCTTGGACAGCTGCAGGAGGTTCTCGGTCAGCCGCTGGAGGCGGTCTATCTGCTGGCTCGAGTTCTCCAGGAACTCTTGGCGGGTCGCCGGGTCGTCGCCGGCCCCTTCCAGCATGAGTTGGTTGAACGTCGACAGAGCTGTCAGGGGGGTCCGCAGCTCGTGGGACATGTCGGCGATGAAGACCTTCAGCCGGTCGCGCTCGGCAGTCAGGGCCTCAAAGCTCTCCCGGAGGCGGTCGCTCATCTGGTTGAACCGGCGCGCCAGGACCTGAAGCTCGGACGAACCGGTCTCAGGGACCGACTGACCGAGTTCGCCCTCGGCCATGCCCTCGGCGGCATAGGTCAGCTCCCGCAGTGGGCGGCTCAGGGAACGCCCGAGCCAGACGGCCAGGACCGTCGAGAGGACCAGCCCGAGGGCGCTGACCTCGGCGAGGAGGGCGTTGAGGTCCCACTGGGCCGTGGCCAAGTCCTCGTTGCGGTCGATGAGGACCCAGGCCGTGGGCTGGCCGTCGCGGAAGAAGGGTACCGAAGCCTGCATGTGCGGGCTGTGCTTGGTCCGCCCGAAGAGGGTGAGCCGCGGCCTCCCGGAGGTCTGGTCGAACCCGAAGAGCTCGATCGCCGGCCCGAGGCCCGCGGGCAGGCCGGGCTGGTTCGGGTCGGTGACGAGGGTCAGGTCGACTCCGAGGAGCCGCTGCAGGTCGGGCAGCTGGTTCTTGACGTCGGCAACGTTGTCGAAGTAGTTGAGCACGTCGGCGACGACCCTCACCTTCTCCGTGAACTGGCTGGCCTCGTCGGCCCGCATGTAGGTCATGAAGATGCGGTTGACGAGGAGCCCGGTGAAGGCCAGGATGACGGCGACGACGAGGATGAAGGCGATGATGAGCCGCCATTGTAGGCTATTCAGGCGGCCCAACTAGCTCTCCCTCCACTTGTACCCGGCCCCCCGGACGGTCTCGATGTAGCCTTCGTTGTCCGGCCCGCCGCCGAGTTTCTCGCGCAGGTTGCGGATGTGGACGTCGATGGTCTTGGCCCCGCCGAAGAAGCTCACGTCCCAGATGGACTGGATGAGTTCCTCACGGGAGAAGACCTTGCCGGGCCGGCGGGCCAGGTGGCGCAGGATTTCAAACTCGGTATGGGTCAGGTGGATGGACCCCTGTCCCTTGGTCACCTTGCGCTTCTCCAGGTCGACCAGGAGGTCGAGGGTGCGGAAGGTCGGGGACTCGCCGGTCACCGGCGCCTTGACCCGGCGAAGCAGGGCCCGGCAACGGGCGACCAGTTCCCGCACGCCGAACGGCTTGGTCACATAGTCGTCGGCGCCGATTTCGAGGCCGAGGACCTTGTCGGCCTCCATGTCGCGGGCCGTCAAGAAAAGGATAGGCAGGCTGGACACCCGGCGCCACTCGCGGACGAGGTCGAAGCCGCTGCCGTCGGGCAAGCCGATGTCGACGATGGCCAGGGCCGGCTCCTCGGCGGCGAATAGCCGGCGGGCCTCGGCGAGCGTGGCCGCCTGGGCCACCCGCCAGCCTTCCTGCTTCAGTGCGTAGGTCAGGCCCATGGTCACGCCGTGATCGTCCTCGACGACGAGGATCGGCTTGCCACCGGCCAGGTTCTCGGAAAGATCACCCATCGCGTTCCACCTCGGTGTGTGCCCGACGCCTGTCTGGCGGCCAGGTGTCCAATCCATGCGGTCGACAGGAATTCATGAACCTGTTAAGGATTAAACGTTCCTCGGCAGAATCCTTCAGGACACTGTTGTCAGGCGCGCCAGTCTTTACCCGGCGAAAGCACGCCGTCGAAGGCGGTCAGGAAGGCATCGCCTTCATCGGGCCGGCCGGCGTTGACCCTGATGTGATGGGCCAGCGACGGCTCGTCGGGGTAAGTCCGCACCAGGACGCCGCGCCGTCGAAGCGCGTCGGCCAGGTCGGCGGCAGACAGCGGCGTCTCGACGAGGATGAAGTTCGCCCCCGACAGGTGGACCGTCACCCCGGGGCGGCGGACCAGCTCGCCCTGGAGCCTGGCGCTCTCAGCCATGATCGCCCGCCGGAGCGGTTCCAGTTCGGCCCGCCGGCGCAGGACGGCGCCGGCCGCCAGTTGCGTGAAGGTGCTGACGTTGAACGGCAGGCGGGCCCGGTTCATCTTCTCGGCCAGGGACACCGGGGCGATGGCGTAACCGAGGCGCAGACCGGCCAGGGAGAAGAGCTTGGACAGGGTCCGCAGGACGACCAGCCGCTCCGACCGCGGCGCCAGCGGGGCCACGGTCAGGCCGGTGAACTCATGGTAGGCCTCGTCGACGGCGACGACGGCCGGGGTCTCGGCAAGCAGCCGGTGGATGGCCTCCTCAGGGGCGACCGTCCCGGTCGGGTTGTTGGGGCGGCAGATGAAGACGACCGAGGCGTCGTGGCAGGCGCGGACAAGCCTATCGACGTCGAGGGCAAAGCTGGTGCCCGCCCCGGCGGCGCGGCCGGACTCGAGCTCGAACCGCGCGGTCGCGGCCCCGATGCGGGCGGCGGTGATGTGGTACATCTCGAACGACGGGCTGACGATGACGGTCCGCCCGCCGGGTCCGGCGAAGACCTCGTTGACGAGGAGGATTATCTCGTCGGAGCCGTTGCCGAGGACGACGTTCTCGGCGGTCACCCGGCCCGGCGAACGCGGGTCGGCGTAGGCCGCGAGTTGGTCGCGCAGGCCATCGGCGAGCCCCGGGTCGTAGCGGTTGAAAGGCAGGTCCCGCGCGGCCTCGAGGATCTCATCCTTGATGGCCGCGGGGAGGTCGTATGGACTCTCGTTGGCGTTAAGGCGGACGAGGTCCGCCGGACGGTCTTGGCTCGGTGCCAAGGGTCACTCCTCCAAACGGCCGGACCCGCCCGCGGCGACCAGCGCGGCGTACTTCGCCGCGTACTCCTCGGCCACGCCGACCTCGAGGGCACGGCGCTCGTAGTCGCGCGAGTCCCGACCGCGGTCCGGGCCAAGGAACCAGCGGACGGTCTCGGCCACCCACTGGCGCACGGGGGTCGAGCGGTAACCGAGGTCCGCGACGGCCCGGCCGACGTCGAGGACCAGCGAGCGCCATGGACTGGGCAGCCGGTACGGGTTGAGCGGCGTCCGGTCCAGGTAGTCGCCGGGGATGTGGACCAGTCTAAGCTTGCGCCCGGCGGCCTCGGCGATGAGACCGAGGTACTCGTCGAGGAAGAGGAACTCCTCCATGGCCAGGTTGTAGGCGCGGCCGTAAGCCCGCTCATTGCCGGCCATGGCCGCCAAGGCCTGGGCCACGTCGTCCACGAAGACGTGGCGGAAGGGCGGGTTCAGGCCGGCCGGGATGATCACCGGTCCCCCGTCGGCGACCCTCTGGATGTAGAAGCCGCGCCGGTTCGACGGGTCGCCCGGGCCCTCGATGTTTGCCGGGCGGGCGACGGTGAAGGCGAACGGCAGCCGGCCCCTCAGCCCCCAGAGGACCTTCTCGATGGCCCGTTTCTGCAAGGAATAGGCGCCGCGCTCGGCCCCGCCGGGCCCCTGGTACTCGGGCTCGACGTAGTTCAGGTCCACGGGCTCCTCCGGGACGAGCCGGAAGTCGACCGGCCCGGCATGGGCCCGCGGCCCGGTCGTGTCGTGGGCGTAGACGGTATAGGTCGAGACGACAACGTACTGCCGGATGCGCCCGCCCAGCGAGTCGATGACCGACTCGACGTCCTCGGGCCGGTAGGCCACTGTGTCGATGACCACGTCCCAGGAGTCGGAGGTGACCGCGGCCTTGAAGGCCCCGGCGTCGGTGCGGTCGGCCTTGAGGTGGGCGGCCAGGCCGGGGAAGGTGACGGGATTGCTGCCCCGGGTCAGCACGACGACCCGGTGGCCGCCGCCGACGAGCCTGGGCACCAGGCGCGGGCCGATGAACCGCGTGCCGCCGATGACCAGGACCCTCACGCCAATCACTCCCTGGGATTTGCTGGGAAGGTAATCCGCCGGGAGGCGCTCCTCGGGCTCAAGCCCTGACGCCGAACCTCAGGCCCTGACCTGAACGGCCGCGACCCGGGCCGGCTCCGCCCCGTCGCGCGAGTAGAGCGGCGATGGATGGCGGTGCGGCGCCGTCGCCAGGAGGCCGGTGAACGGGCTTCCGGCGAGGTAGTCGGTGACCGTCTCGAGGGCCAGTTCGGGCAGGTTGCACTCCTCGCTGAGATGGGCCAGGAGGATGGTCCGGGTGCGGCTGGTGGCCAGGAGGGCCAGGGCCTGCCCGGCCTGCTGGTTGGAGAGATGGCCGCGGTCGCCCATGACCCGCCGGATGAGGTACGGCGGCCGGCCCGAGCGGGCCTCCAGGACCGGGTCGTGGTTGCTCTCGAAGATGAGGTGGTCCGCGCCGTGCAGCGCGGAGAGGACGTCGTGGGTCACGGTGCCCAGGTCGGTGGCCATGCCGACGCTTTCCCGGCCGTCTTCAACCAGGTAGCCGACGGGCTCGGCGGCGTCGTGCGGTTTGGGGAAGGCGGTCACGGTGAGCCCGCCGAGGCGCACCGACCGGCCTGAGGCGATGACCCGCCGGTCGAGCCCGGGCCCGGTCTGGGCGGCGTCCCAGAAGCCGGCCGGGGCGAAGACGGGAAGCCCGTGCCGGACCGGGAACGGGTGGCGCAGGCGGAGGGCCTGGACGTGGTCGGCGTGCTCATGGGTCATGAACACCCCGGCCACGTCGCCTGGGGCCACGCCGAAGGCGGTCAAGCCGGCCTCGAGCCGCCGGAGGGAGACCCCGCAGTCGACGAGGACGGCCGTGCCGTCTCGGCCGGTGACCAGATAGGCGTTGCCGCCGCTGGAACTGGCGATGGAGCAGAACCTCAAGTTCGCCCCTCCTGAGGGGTCGGGTTCACCCGAAAGGTGGGATACAAGCAGGGCGGCCGCCCCCGGTTACCCGAGCGGGCGGCCGTCTTTGTGATGTTCGGCGAAGGCCGGCGTCTTCCTGCCCGCCGGCGTGGAGTCAGCGATTGGTCGTGGGCCGTCTGTCGCTCAGCGGTTGGGCTCGTTCGGCCAGTTCTCCGGGAAACGGCCGCCGCGCCCGATGATCCCGAGCGACCCCGAGCCGTCGTAAGCCCCGAAGTTGCGGGCCTCGCTGCGGACCAGGTTCAGGGTCTCCTCGTCGCCCGGCACGACTTTGTACCAACCTTTGCGCTCCATGACCTCGAACCAGTCCTCAGCCAGCCGCAGGTGGTCATCGGCCATCCGGGCGAAGGTCCGGCGGACCTGCGGCGTTGCGCACTCCAGGGCGGTCCGGGTGTTCTCGACGGCCATGAACTTCGACGCCTCGAGGAAGTCCGTGGCGATTGATTTGGGACTCATCCGGCCCGTGCCGGTCCCACTGATGTTCGGCATGTTCTGCCTCCTTTCGTCCCCCTGCCCGGCTGGCGCCGGGTCAGGTCTTGACGTTGCCGAAATAGGTGCTGCCTTCGTTGCGTTCCTTGCCCGTCCCGCCATAACCGGTCTCGTAGCTCGGACCGCTCCAGCCGGGCGTGGTGTAGCCCTGCGGGGGCCCGCCGGCCGTCGGCCGCCTGGTCTCTCTCGCATAGCTCTCGGCCACCGTGGCCTCGTTGACCAGCCGCAACATCTCCTCGTAGTGCTGTTGGAGCATTCGCTGGGTGCGCTCGACCAGGTGGCGGACATCGTTGTCCTCGCACTGGCCGGTCATTACCCCGGCCTTCTCGATGCAGGCCTCATGGCCCTTCAGGGCTTCGCCCAGTTCGAGCAACTCGATCTCGGAGATCTTCATCCCGCCAATCACCTCCTCCGGCGGGTAGCTTGAGCCGCGCGGCCTTCTATCTTGCGAGGAAATTGGTGGGTCCGGCGGATATGAACCGGCCCGCCTGGCACAATCTTGAAGGAGAGGCCCGCCGGGGCCGCGAATACAGGCGTGAAGGCGCTCTGCCGCGCGAAAGGCGGTCAAAACGCGGGCGCGAGAGCCCGCCCCAAGGAGGTCGTTCCCTTGCCCAAGCTCCTGCACGTCGCCGACGTGCATCTCGATTCACGCTTCGACGGCCTGGGGCTCCCGCCCGACCTGGCCGCAATCAGGCGCGCCGAGGTCCGCCAGGCCTTCACCACCTTGATGGGCCTGGCGCTGGAGGAGCGCGTGGCCGCCGTCCTCATCGCCGGCGACCTCTTCGAGCACCGCTGGGTGACCAAGGCGACCATCAACGCGGTCCGCGAGGCGCTCCACGGGCTGGGCGACATCCCGGCGCTCATCGCCCCGGGCAACCACGACCCGCTGGTCGACGACTCCTACTACCTGACCCAGGATTGGCCGGGCAACGTCCGCATCTTCGGGCGCGCCCCGGACGGGCGGGCCCGCCCCGGGTTCGAGGCCCTCGAACTGCCCGGGCTTGGGCTGACCGTGTGGGGCTATGGGTCGTACCGCTATGACTCGGATGAAGATGTGTTTGACGGCGCCGCCACCGGGCCGGAGCCAGCTCGCGGCCGCAAGGTCTTGCTCTTTCACGGCTCGGACACGACCACGGTGCCCGAAGGCGTGCCCCTCTTCCAGCCGGTCGACCCGCGGCGGGCGGCCCGAGGCGGTTTCAGCTACCTGGCCCTCGGCCACTACCACCGGCCGCGGGCGGCGACCGTCGACGGGGCGCTGGTCGTCTACCCGGGGTCGCCCGAGGCCCTGAACTTCGGCGAGCCCGGTGAGCACGGGGCTTTCCTCGTCACCTTCGACGCTGACGGGCCCTTCCGGGCCGAGTTCCGCCGCACCGGCCGGCGCAGGCACGTGACCGCGCAGGTCGACCTGACCGGGGTCGGCAATGACGACGAGGCCCTGGCGCGCGTCCTGGCCGTGGCTCAGCCCGAGGCGCGGGCGAAAGACCTCTTTCGGCTGACCCTGACCGGGCGCCTCGACCCCGGGCTGGGACTGGACATAGGGACAGTCAAGGTCCGGGCGGCCGAGGCCTTCCGCTTCATCGAGATGCGCGACGAGACCCGCCCCGACTGGGACCTCGAGGCCCTCGCCCAGGGCGAGTCGGCCCGGGCCCTCTTTGTCCGTGAGGCGCTGGCGGCCATCGCCGCCGAGCCGGACCGCAGGCGGTTCTGGGAGCGCGTCCTGACGGCCGGCCTATCGGCCTTCGAGGGGAGGGCGGTGTCGCGATGAAGATCACCCGCTTCGAGGTGACCGGCTTCGGCCGGTTGAAGGGGCTGCGGCTCGAACTCGCCGGTGGCCTCAACGTCGTCTACGGGCTGAATGAGGCCGGCAAGAGCACCCTCCAGCGGTTCATCCAGGGGATGCTCTACGGGCTGCAGAAGCCCGGGGCCGCCCGCGAGAACAAGCTCCCCGAATATGAGCGCTACCGCCCGTGGGACGGCGGCGACTACCGTGGCGCCCTCGAGTACGAGCTGAGTAGCGGCCGGCGCTTCCGCGTCGAGCGGGACTTCGCCCGGGGGCCGGTGGCGACGCGGGTTCTGGACGCGGCCACTGGGGCCGACGTGAGCCGCGACTTCCGCCAAGACCGGCGGCACGAACTCCTCTTCGCCCAGGAACATCTGGGCCTGTCCGACGGGGAGTTCGTCTCCACGTGCTGCCTGCCGCAGCTCTCCACGGACCAGATCGAGCTGGCCGACCAGATCAGCGAGCGACTGGCCAACCTGGCTCAGGCCGGGGCCGAGGACCTCTCGGTCCAGCGGGCCCTGAAGACCCTCGAGGCCCAGGTCGGCGAGCTTGGCTCGGATGGCGCGCCAACCCGGCCGGTAGTCCGCAAGCGAACCGAGGTCCAGGCCCTGACGGCCAGGCTCGACGAGGCCCAGCGGACCCGTCAGGCCCTCCTGATCGAGGAGACCCGGCTGCAGCGTCGCGAGGCGGAAGCAACCGGTCTTCGGCAGGCCCTTGGCGAGCTCGAGGCGCGTCTCGCGGCGACCCGGAAGGGCCGCTTGGAGCAACGCCTGCGCAAGGCCATTGAGTACGAGGAAGCGGTGGCCCAGGCCGCGGCGACCATCGAGGACCTGCGGCCGGGCCCCGAAGTGGCCGACCCGGTGGTCTTTGAGCCGGCCGGCCGGGCCCGTTTGGCAGAGTTGGCCCAGAGGGCCCGGTCACTGTCGGCCGAGCGGGCCGTGCTTGTGGAGGAATCGCGGGCGATGGAAGCCCGCCTGAATGGCCTGGCCGTCGAAGCTCCCGTCGCGGGGGCCGACGAGAGGCTGGAGGCCCTGCGCCGCACGCAGTCGGCGGTGAAAGCGGTCGATGAGGAGCTGGTCGCGGCCAGAAGCCGCCAGGGTGACGACCGGGCCGCCTTGCTCCGGTCGCGGCTGGCCGGACTCGAGGCGAGCGCCCGGGCGAGCGTGATGACCGGGCTGGTCGCGGCGGCCGGGCTGGCGGTCGTCGGCGTGGTCCTGGGCGCGGCGGTCAGTCCCGTCCTCTTCCTCCTCGCCGTGCTGGCCGTTCCGGCCGCCGTCTGGTCGTGGTCGGCCCGCCGCTCGCTGGCCGCCCAGGTCGCCGAGACGCGCCGGCAGGTGGCCGCGGCTGAGGCCGGCGCGGGTCAGGCCGACCAACGGCTGCGCGACCTGGAAGCCCGCAAGGCACGGGTGCTTCGCGACGCCGGGGCCGAATCGCCGGCCGACCTCGACCGCCTGGTCGTCGACCTCGCCCGTGACCTGGCCCAGGCCCGCGAGCGGCGGCGGGCCCTCGAGGAGGGCGCCGCTGCGACCCGGGCGAAGCTGGAACGGGTCGGCAGGGAACTGGCCGGCGCGGAGGAGGCCCTGCAAGAGACCCTGTCGCTGGCCGGGGCGGCCGACCTCGACGATTACCTGGCCCGGGCCGACCGTTACGCCCGTTTCCAGAAGGAGGCCGCCGAGCACCGGCGGCAGGCGGAGTTGCTCCGCCAGGCCCTGGGGAGCGACACCCGCGACGGGCTGGAGGCCCGCCTGTCCGAACTGGCGGCGACGGCGGCCCCGGGCGTCGTCCCCTTTCCCGACGCCGAGTTTGACCTTCGCCAGCGCGAGCTGCGCGAGAGGCGGGAGCGGTTGGCCGCGCTGGAGCGCGAACTCTCGCGCGACCGGGGCAACCTCGAGGGGCGTTATGGAGACCTGCCCGACCCGGCCGACCTGGACCGGCGGCTCGAGGCGGCCCGCCACGAGCTGGATGGACTGGTCGAGGCCAGGGACGTCCTGAGCGACGCGGCCCGGCTGATAACTCAGGCCTCGGAACAGGTCCAGCGGCGCTTCGCGCCGGCCCTCAACACCGAGGTCGCCGGCGCCGTGGCCCGCCTGACCGGCGGGGCCCACCCGGAGATCCGCGTCGACCGCGGGTTCGCCATGAGCGTCATCGTCGATGGGCGGAGCCACCGGGTGCAAGACCTCAGCCGCGGCACCCTGGACCAGTTCTACTTCGCCCTGCGGGTGGCGGTGACCAACCTCGTTACCGGCGGCGGCGAGCCGCCCCCGTTTATCCTCGACGACAGCCTGGTGCACTACGACGACGAACGGGCGGCCGCCGCCCTGGCCCTCCTGGCCGAGGTCGGGCGGACCCACCAGGTCATCCTGTTCACCTGCCACCATCGGGAGGCGGACGCAACGCTGGCCCTAGGGGCGGGGGCCAAGGTCGTCCAGCTGGACCGGGTCATGGGAGCCGGCTGACCCGCGGGGCGTCGTCTTCCCCGCGGTGCGGCCTCAGAACCCGGCCGCGGTCGGGCGGTGCTGCGGCCCCGGCGCTTCCAGCCCCAGGTGCACGAGGCTCAGCGCGCCCAGGGCGAAGACCGTGGCCAGCCCGGCCAGGTGCGAGACCATGGCCACCGAGACCACTTCGGCCATGGGCCAACCGGTGAAGGCCGTGTAGACCGCGCCAAAGATAAGTTCGTACGTCCCGAGGTTGGCGAATGTGAGCGGCAACCCGACGCCGATGGTCATCACCGCCGACGCCAGGAGGAGCGGACCGAGCGGGGCCGAGAGGCCGGCCGCCCGAAAGAAAGCGTACATCATCAGGGGACAGGTGAGGTTGGCCCAGAGCGTCCCGAGGACCACCCGGTGCTGGGTCGAGGGTCCGAGGAGAGCGGACCCGGGGAAGGACAGGGCGGCGATGAACCCTTTCCGCGACCGGGCCTGACCGCCGGTCCGTTCGGCTACGAGGACCAAGACTGAGGCGATGACCGTGGCCGCGGCGAGGAAGCCGAGGACGACCTGGCCGGCCCAGGCCGGCGCGCCACGGGTGAGGCACAGGCCGGCCACCCCGTAGCCGGCGATGACCACGAGGTCGAAGACGTGTTCGGCGGCGACCAGCGAGAGGGCGCGTCCCCACCCCAGCCGGAACTGGCGGGCGAGGTAGATCACTCGGGCGACATCACCGCCGCGCAGGGGGACGAAGTTGTTGATGAACGCCGCGCCGACATAGAGGTCGAAGACCTCGCGGCGGCCGGTCGGGTGCGGTGCCCCTTCGAGGAAAGCCAACCAGACCGGGACCCGCGCGAGGTAGCCGAGGAGGTTCACCCCGCAGGCCACGATGAGCCAGGGCAGGGACAGGCCACGGATGGCCGCGATGAGGCCTTCCCGCGGCGCCTGCTGGAACATCAGGCGCAGGGCGAGGTAAGTGGCGACGAAGACGGCGCCCGCGCCCAGCGGCCGCAGCCAGCGGTGGAGCCCCGCGGGACGGCCCCATCCCGGCAGTGCCCGGCGGGCGGCCTCCTCCCGCAGATAGGCACCGGCACCGGCGGCGGCGACGGCCTCGCCGGCCGACCGGGCGGCGCTCAGGACGCGCCGCCGTTCGTCTTCGGCCAGGCCCATCAGTCCGTCCGCAGCTTCATGCCGCCAGTAGTCGAGCCACGCCAGGGCGGACCGGCCGGCGGAGGCCCGATCGCCTTGCGGCCCGGCCCGCCTCAACCAGGACCGCCACCGCCGGGCGACTTCGCGCGGGTCGGCCCGGAGCAGGAACGGGTCGGCCGTGCACCCCGCCTCGCGCAGCGTGGCGACGACCGTCCGGACGCCCGCCGCCAGGTCTTCGCCGGCGGCTCGGGCGACCGCCAGAGCCGGGTCCAGCCCGGCCGCGAGCAGGACGCCGACCACCTGTCCCAGAGCGAAAACGCGGCCCCCTCGCAGCCGGGCGGCGACCTCTTCCTCGAGGTCGCGGCCGGCCGCGCCGTTGGCCGCCAAGATGGGTTCCTGGAACTGGACAAACAGGCCGGCCCGCCACCCGGCGGTGTGGTCATAGGTCAGGGTCACCGGCTGAAGCCATTGCGCCGATGGCCCGACGCGGGCGACCGAACCCCGGATGGGGGCCAGGGCTCCGTCCTGACTGAATTGCCCCTCCGGGGCCAGGAGGACGCAGCCTCCCCGGGCGAGCTCATCGGCCGCGCCGGCGAGGGCCTCACGGACCCTCCGCACCCGCTCCAGGCGGGGCCCGGCGACCGCGTCGACGAGGCTCGGCACACAGCGCAGCCCAAGGGCGTCGGTCACCGGCTTGAGGCTGAACTGCCCGAAGAGGGCCCGTGACCAGCGCCGGTTGGGAATCAGGTAGTCGGCGACGAAGCCCGGCCGGCCGAGGTCGCCGCGGGTCAGGAAGCTCGCGAGCCGCCCCGCCCCGTGGCGCCCGGCCGACGTCAGGATGAGGCTGGCCAGGACCGGCCCGTCCCAGTCGGTCTGGTGGTTCATGACCACGAGTGTCCCGTGGGCGACCCTGGCACGCCGGCGTCCCAGGACCCTCAGGCGGAATCGCGCCCGTGAGGCCACGGTGAAAAGATGTCCTACCAGGGTGCGGACCAAAGGCCGGCCGACCCTGGCGGAGTGCCGCTCCCCGCGCGGGGCCGGGTCACCCTCCATGGGCCTACCCCCCTGCGACGGACGATGTCGACGCTGGACCCAACCAATCGCGGGTTTCTACACCTCTCGCGGCCTATCCTCCAGGACACTCTATTCGCCCGCAGCGGCTGGGATGAGGGGCGCGTCCCGGCCGACAAATCGAAAAGGGCAGGCTGGAAGCCTGCCCTTTCCTGGTCTGAGACTAGTTTCTTAATAGTCCATCCCGCCACCCGGCGGATACGGCGGGGCCGGGGGTTCTTTCTTGGGGATCTCGGCGATCAGGGCCTCGGTGGTCAGGGCCAGCGAGGCGATGGAGGCCGCGTTCATCAGGGCGTGCCGGAGGACCTTGACCGGGTCGACGATGCCGGCCTTCACCAGGTCGACATACTCCATGGTCATGGCGTTGAGGCCGACGCCCTTCTTCTTCTGCGTCCTGACGTGCTCGACGACGACCGAGCCTTCGAGGCCGGCGTTGTTGGCGATCTGCCGGAGCGGCTCTTCTAGGGCCCGCTTGACGATGTTCACGCCGAGCTTCTCGTCGCCTTCGGCCTCGATCTTCTCGATGGTCGGGATAATGTTGACGAAGGTGGTACCGCCGCCGGCGACGACGCCTTCCTCGACCGCGGCGCGGGTGGCCGACAGGGCGTCCTCGACGCGGTGCTTCTTTTCCTTGAGCTCGGTCTCGGTGGAGGCGCCGACCTTGATGATGGCCACGCCGCCGGCCAGCTTGGCCAAGCGCTCCTGGAGCTTTTCACGGTCGTAGTCGGAGTCGGTGTCCTCGATCTGCTTGCGGATCTGGGACACGCGGGCTTCGATGTCGGCCTTCTTGCCCTTACCCTCGACGATGGTCGTCTTCTCCTTGTTCACCCGGACCTTGTTGGCCTGGCCGAGCATGTTGAGGTCGACCTTCTCGAGCTTGATGCCGAGGTCCTCGCTGATGAAGGTGCCGCCGGTGAGGATGGCGATATCCTCCATCATGGCCTTGCGCCGGTCGCCGAAGCCGGGGGCCTTGACGGCGCAGCAGTTCAGGGTGCCGCGGATCTTGTTGACGACCAGGGTGGTCAGGGCCTCGCCCTCGATGTCCTCAGCGATGATGAGCAGCGGCCGGCCGGTCCGGGCGATGCCCTCGAGCATCGGCAGCAGGTCGGCGATAGCCGAGATTTTCTTCTCGTAGATGAGGATATACGGGTTCTCGATGTTGGCTTCCATGGACTCGGCATTGGTCACGAAGTAGGCCGAGATGTAGCCCCGGTCGAACTCCATGCCCTCGACGACCTCGACGGTCGTGGCCGTGCCCTTGGACTCCTCGACGGTGATGACGCCGTCCTTGCCCACCTTGTCCATGGCCTCGGCGATGAGCTCACCGATGGCCGCGTCGTTGCCGGAGATGGCCCCGACGTGGGCGATGTCGTCCTTACCCTCGACCTGGATGGCGCTCTTCTTGATCTCCTCGACGGCGACCTCGACCGCTCGGTCGATGCCCTTCTTGAGGAAGATGGGGTTGGCGCCGGCGGCCACGTTCCTCAGACCCTCGAGGACGATGGCCTGGGCAAGGACGGTGGCCGTGGTGGTGCCGTCGCCGGTGACGTCGTTGGTCTTCGACGCGACCTCCCGGCAGAGCTGGGCGCCCATGTTCTCGTACGGATCCTCGAGCTCGATCTCCTTCGCCACGGTGACGCCGTCCTTGGTGATGACCGGCGACCCGAACTTGCGGTCGAGGACGACGTTGCGTCCCTTCGGGCCGAGGGTCACCTTGACGGCGTTGGCGACCGCGCTGACGCCCTTCTCCAAAGCCTTGCGGGCTTCGACGTTATAGGCGATCATCTTGGCGGCCATGTCTTGCGTTCACTCCCTTTCCGAATGGGTACACGCCCGTGCGGGCTGGATTACTTCTTGGACTTGACGGCCAGGATGTCGCTCTCCCTCAGGATGAGCAGCTCCTCGCCATTGACCTTGACCTCGGTCCCGCCGTACTTGGCGAAGACGACGATGTCCCCGACCTTCACCTCGGGAGCGAGCTTCGTCCCGTTCTCCAGGACGCGGCCCGAACCGACGGCCTTGACCTCTCCCTCTTGCGGCTTCTCCTTGGCCGTGTCGGGCAGGACGATGCCGCCCTTGGTCCGCTCTTCGCCCTCAAGGACCTTGACGATGACCCGGTCAGCCAGCGGCTTAAGCAACTCTGTTCCCTCCTTTGCCCAATTGGATTGGCCTAAATCATAGCTCGGCACCCGTCCGAGAGCGCTTTAGCACTCTCATCGACCAAGTGCTAAGCCCTCCGCAGAATATACTACCCAAACTTCCCTCCCTTGTCAACCCATGGCCGGGCTTATTATGCCCCTGGGGAACGGGCTTATGACATTGCTTTCCATCCCTCGGGCAGGCCGCCGGGCGGCCATCGGTGGCCGCAGAGGGACGCCGGACGGGCGCAAAAAGAGAACCCCAGGGGGTTCTCCGGAGGACGGGGTCGGCCAACAGCCGCACTGGTGCGGCCGCGAGGCTGGGGAACCGACCGGCGCTAGCTCCGGCGGCCCCTGAAGACGTGCAGCGGGCGGAGGGCGGCCGCGACGTACCGCCCGACCAGGGGGATCCTGGCGAACTCCTGGTCATCCAGACCGCCGAGAGCCACCAGGACGATGAAGTAGGCGACGACGGCGACGCCGATGGCGAGGAGGGTCGCCACCTTCACGTGGCGCACAACGTGGAACACGAGACGGTAGCCGAAGACGGCCACAGCGGCCATGACGGCACTGGCCGCCGCGGGCTTGGCGACCGCCTGGCGCCAGTCCACGCTGCGCGGGACGAGACGTTCGACGGACAGCCAGTTCAATCCGCCGGCGACAAAGAACCCGATGACCGTGGCGTAGGCGGCGCCCCGCACGTTGAGGGCCGGATTGGCGGTCAGCCACCAGGTCAGCCCGGCCTTGACGGCTCCGCCGAGGAGGAGGTTATAAATGGGGATGGTGCTCCGGCCCAGCCCGTAGAGGATCCCCGAGGTCGTCTGCTGGAGGGACAGGAAGACCGTAGCCAGGGCGGCGGCGGAAATGGCCACGCCCGCTCCCGCGTCGCCGAAGAGGGTGTCGCCGATCTGAGACGGCAGGACGAGGAGGCCGACGGCGGCGGGGATGGTCAGGGCCATGGTCAGCTGCAGGCTCTGGACGGTCCGGTGGCGGATGATGTCCGGCCGCTTGAGCTGCCTGGCCTCGGAGATGGCCGGGATGAGGGCCAGGAAGAAGGCCCCGGCGAACATCGTCGGCAGGTTGACGAGGAGCATCGCCGCGCCGCTCAATTGGCCGAACATCTTCGTCGCCACGACGGCCGGCAGCCCGCCCGCCTTGAGCCTCGCCTGGACCAGGGCCACGTCGAGAAACTGGATGAGCTGAGCGGCGATGCCGGCGAAGGTGATCGGGATGGCCAAGTAGATGATGTTCCTGAGGATACGCCAGGAGTCGCTCCGCCCATTCCGGCCGGGCTCGCCGCGCGCGCGGACCCAGCTGCCCGTGGTCGGGGCGGCTCCGCCGGGGAGGCCGCCCGCGCCGAGGCCTGGCTCCAGCAGGCCCTGGCTGAGGTCATCGGCCCCCAGGTCCCCGCCCGGCTGCAACCCGTGCCGGGCCCGCAGCGACCGGACCTTGAAGACGAGGTAGATCAGGGAGACGGCGGCTCCGATGACCGCCCCGAAGGTCGCCGCGGCGGCCCCGAACTGGACCCCCAGCCCGGCCACGAGCGGCAGGAGGACAAAGACCCCGATGACCCGGGCCACCTGCTCGATGAACTGCGACATGGCGAAGGGGGTCATCCGCTGCAGGCCCTGCAGGAAGCCGCGGTAGACAGACATGACGGCGACGAGGAAGATGGCCGGGGAGAGGGAGGTCATCGACCAGTACGACCGCTCGTCGATGGCGAAGAGGCGGATGAGGAAGGACGAGCCCCACCAGAACAACAGACTGAAGGCCAACCCCAGGAGGGCCAGCAGCCAGAAGGAAACGGCGAAGACGCGCTCGGCCCCGTTACGGTCGTTCTCGGCCATCCGCTCGGCGACGAGCCTGGCGACGACGATGTTGACCCCCTGCGTCGAGATGATCAGGAGGATGGTGTAGATGCGGTAGGCCGAGTTGTACAGGCCCATGCCTTCGGATCCAAGGAGGTAGTAGAGGGGCACGATGATGAGCCCCCCGATGACCTTGGTCGCAAAGTTAGCCGTGGCCAGGACGAAGGTGCTGCGAAGGAATGAAGGACTGGCGCGGGGAGTCTCCGGCAAAACTCTTCCCTCCCGGCGCGCGCCCGCTGGACGCGCGTCCATTCTTGCGGCCCGGGTCCAGGCTTGGTCCGGGTCTAGGCTCGGCCCGGCGCCGCGCGGTTATGCGGCGACCTTGGCCGGGGTCCGCTCCGGATGGACGAAGTGCGAGGCCACCGCCGAAGCCGCCGCCAACGCGGCCCCGAAGACGAAGGTGGCGCCCGGCCCCATCACCTTCCAGATCACGCCGCCGAGGAGCGGGAAGCCCACCCCACTGATGTGGTTGATGGTGCTGCCGGTGGACAGCGTGGCCGGAATCTCGTCGCGGGTGGCGAGCTTATCGAGATAGGTCGTCTGGGCCATGTCGAAGTCCATGAACAGCTGGTCGAGACCGAAGATCACGTAAACCAGCGGAAGGTAGTGGATAAAGGCGTAGCCCAGGTACAGGCCGACCAGGGTGACGTAGTTGAAAAGGAGGACGCGCCGTTCCCCGTAGCGGTCGATGACCCGGCCCATCATCGGCCGGGTGAAGAAGGAGACGATGCTGACCGTGCCGATGGCCACCGAGATGCGGGCCGCCGAGAGCCCGTAGACGCTGGCCAGGGCGAACTGGGCGAAGGTCATGAAGATGTGCCGCCGGCCGCCGCTGAAGAAGGTGAGCCAGTAGTAGACCGAGAAGCGCGGGTTCAGGTTCAGCCGGCGTTCCCGGGCGGCGCCCCGCTCGCGGGGCAGGCGGATGATGACCACCGCGCTGATGACGGCCAGCCCGGCGGCCAGGTAGTAAATGGTCCGGAAGGAAACCACGCGGGTGAGGGCGGCCACCGAGAACATCGCCACGACACTGGCAAGGGCGGTCACCGAGTTGAGGACACCCAGGGCGGTGGCCTTCTCGCCCTTCTTCGAGTAGCGCAGGATCATCGACGACTGGGCGGGGAAGAAGAGGTGGAAGCCGGTGCTCATGACCAGGGTGGCCACGAGGAGCATGACGAAGCCGTTCGCCAGGCCGTAAAAGACGAAGCCGAGGGCCACGGCCAGGAGACAGACCGCCGCCAGCACCGACTCCGGCAGCACAAAGGCGAAGACGGCGAGGAACCCGGTGGCCAACCCGGGCAGCTCGCGGAGGCTCTCGATCGCCCCGAGCTGGTCGCCGGGGATGCCCAGGTCCTTCAGGTAGTTCGGGTAGATGCCGCGCTGCAGACTCTGCCCCAGGTTGAAGAAGAGAGCCGACAGGGCGACCAGTCCCAGGTTTCGGCCCAAAGAAAAAACGCCCAGCGCCGATTGGGAGAAACGGGGCCTTGACGGGCGTCCATCGGGCGGAGCGGTCTCCGGCTCAGTGGCTCCCGGCATGGCTGGTCCTCCTGGGCAGAGTGATGGTCCCTTCGTCGCGGTCACCGACCTCCTCGGTGACCCCGATGTACCGAAGGTAGCCGGTGAAGGCGGCGATGAGCGCGGCGTACTCGTTCCCGTTCTCGGGCAGGCGGGAAGACCGCGGGATTTTCAGCAACTTCAGGAGCCGGTCGGAAAGATCCTGCCGGGTCAGCGGGCCCTCCTTGACCTCGGCTGGGAGGCCGAGGTAGGCCAGGGTCCCGTGGGGGAAGACCTCGATCACGTCCTCGCCGTAGACCAGCCCCTCGCGGTCGAGCAGCTCACGGACGGCCAGCCCGCGGAAGGCTCTGGCGGGGGCGCTGGTCGCTGTTCGGAGATGGCCCCGGACTCCCTTGAGGAGAGGGTCGCCGTCGATGAGGTGGTCGGCCAGCCTCGCGCCGTGGCCGGCCCGGCCGGTGGGCAGGGACAAGGCGGCGGTGATGCCGACGATGCCCGGCATGAACTCGACGATGAGGTCGACCAGCTCCTGGTCTACCTGGGCGACGAGCCCACCCATCATGGCCACCCGGCCTTCGAGCGAGCGTGGGCTGTAGGCTTCGGCCAGAAGACGGGAGGCCTTGGTGTCGGCCTCGGGCACGGTTAAACACTCGGCCATGACCGGCAGCCCCTTGCCGTCTTTCTTCAAGACGCAAAAGCCGGTGGGTTCGTACCCTCCAAGGGTGAGCGGCGTCAGGTCAACCCCGATGAAGTTCATCCGGTACCTCCCTCGACGCCTGGTGGGTGACTGCGGTCCTTACGGACGCAAGGCTCCGAGCACAGCGTTGTGGAACTTCGGTCGAGTGTTGATTATACCACCTTGCGCCCTGGGGTGCAAACGGTTGGTCAGAAGGACCATCGCCAATCCATATTCGGGGTCGATCCAGATCGATGTCCCGGTGAAGCCGGTATGGCCACAGGCCCGCGAAAAGGACCCGCTCCCCCGGCTCGTAGACGAGGCCCCGGCCGGCCAGGATGAGCACGGAAGTGAGAGTGGCCACCGCCTTGGTCAGGGAGGCCAGGTCGAACAGCGAGTCGGCCCTTCATCCCCAGGCCCCTTTCCCTCTTCCCGCCGCCGTCGGCGCCGCTGATAGCTGGCGTAATTCTACCAGACCAGGACAAGTCCTTCTTGGACGGCCAGGTCCACCGGCCTAGAGGGGGAGGTCGACGGCCACCCGGGCTGTCCCGGCCCGCTCGGACCGGACGGTCACGGTCACCCTCCCGGGGGGCGCCATGGCCGTGCCGCCTGGTGCCTCGTCGCGCTTGAGGGCCCAGGTCAGCTTGGTCTCCAGGTTCGTCTCGGGGCTCGCTCCCCAGTGGCTCTGACCCAGGGCGCCGGCGGCGATCCCCTGAAGGTCGTCCAGTTCGGTACGGTCCTTGCCGAAGACGATGCGGAACCCGGGGGCCTCGACCTCGACCGCGGAAGGCTTGACCGCTTTCGCCTGAACGGCCATGACCGTGCCGCCGGTCGGCAGGAAGCCGCCGTTCCTGACGGTCGCCTCGAGACGGTAGAGTCCAGCGCCGAGCGGCGTGGCGGTCACCCTGTCGAGACGCAACAGCGGACCCGACTCAGCCAGGTCCAGCACCCAAAGGAGGTTCTTGTGAGCCTCCCCCAGGAGGAGGGCCGGCGGCGGGTTCTGGAGAAAGAACTTGCGCCTCCAGCCGCCGACCTCGACCCGGCCGAGTTGCGGGTGATCGAACGGCCGCCAGGGGGCGAAGCCCTGGCCGGCCAACTCACGGTCGTTCCAGCGGAGAAGGGCCAGCTCGTCGTCCTTACCGCGGTGTCGGTGCCGGTCGCCGTCGCGCAGGCCGGCCCTGGCCCAGACATCCCACAGCTCCGTGCACCAGGCGAACTGCCCCAGGTGCTCGTATGACCAGTCCTGGTAATCCCCGTGGAGGGGGTTGCCGCCGGCGAACTCGGCGAAGGTTGCCCGGTAGGCGTAGCCGGTGAGTTCCTCGCCGCGCCGCCCCAGGGCGTTGAAGCAGGCCAGGTCCTCCTTGGGCATGGCCTCGTCGCCCTTGGCCGAGAAAGGCCGCAGGAGCATGCCGACCGCGGTGTGGTAGGTGTTGACGACGGCGATGTTCCGGCGGGCCAGCATATACTCGGCGACCGCCCGGGTCTCCGGTTCGGACAGCGGGAAGGGCCCGGCCCCGTGTTGCTTGTGCTCGGGGGCCCAGTTGGCCGGCCAGTTGCGGTTGGTGTCCAGTCCCTCGAGGGGTGGCGCCGGCTTCATTGGGCCGCCCTGGGGGCTGCGGACGTAGCCCTCGTTGTAGAGCCGGTAGAACGGGCCGCGGCGGTCCTTCGGCCCGCGTTTGACCATCAACCGCGGGTCCTTGGTAGAAATGACGAAATCGCCCTCGGGGTCGGGGACCCGCATCAGCAATATCTCCCCGTTCCCGTCGACATCGGCGGCGTACAGCCCGTCCTTCTCCTGCTCCTCCGGATACGGGCGGACGCTGCTCCGGATCATCCGCGGCGAGGTCAGATAGAGCTCGGCCCCGTCCGGGTTGACCCGCGGCAGGATGTAGAAGCTCCGCTGGTCGAGAAGGGCGGTCACCCGCTCGTCCCGTCCATAGCAGTCGAGCAGATAGCCGGCGATATAGAGGCAGACGGCCGAGCCGGTGACCTCGCCGGCGTGGATGTTGCCCTCAAGGTAGGTGGCCGGCTTCTCACGGGCCGGCCCGGTGGCCCGGTTGGTGACCTCCAGGGCCCAGATGGTCCGGCCTTCGTAACTACGCCCGACCTCGACCAGTTCGGCCAATCCCGGATGGGCTTCGGTCAAAGCCTTCAGCCGGGCCACAAGTTCGT